>DATKQH010000195.1:0-40539 GCA_035532775.1 Streptosporangiaceae bacterium | reverse complement strand
TGTACGGTCGCGCGTCCATTAGTCGTCAATAGCACGAAACGTGGTGGTAGCCAGCTGTTGAGCGCACGCTTGGTCAGCCTGATCGCCAGCTGCGAGCCGGATGCGAGGTTGTCTGCGATCCGGAGCGCCTCCTCGAGCACCTCGCCGCGCGCGAGCAACTTGCTGACCAGGCCGATCCGGCAAGCGACAGCGAGCCAGGGCAGCGCGGATGCGACTGCAGCGACGTCAGCGCAGGTGGGGGATCCAGCGAGGGAATGAGTCGGGCTCATCATCCGCCGGTCATGGGCTCGATCCCCACCCGCCCACTTGGCCGGCGTCTGGCCAGGATTGGAATACTTAGCCGGTGACCGAGCCTTCCGCCCCGATTGACCATGTCCTGGCTGGCCTGCGCGGGGCCGGGTACCTCGCCGACGCGACAACGGGTACGGTTGTGCACCTGGCGACTGAGCTGCGCAAGCCCGTCCTCGTCGAGGGGCCCGCCGGAACCGGTAAGACGCAGCTGGCCAAGAGCGCCGCGCTCGCGGCGGGCAAGCGGCTGATCCGGCTGCAGTGCTACGAGGGCCTCGACGAGTCGAAGGCTATCTACGAGTGGGACTACCGCCGGCAGCTGCTCCAGCTCCAGCTGCACCAGGGCACGTCGACGACGAATCTGGATGCGGCGGGCGTGTTCGGTGAGGAGTTCCTGCTCAGCCGGCCGCTGCTGGCCGCGATCCGGTCCGCCGATCCGGTCGTGCTGCTGATCGACGAGGTCGACCGGCTGGACATCGAGAGCGAGGCGCTGCTGCTTGAGGTCCTGTCCGAGTACCAGGTGTCGATCCCCGAGCTCGGCACCGTGACGGCAACGCACATCCCGCAGGTCTTCCTCACCTCGAACAACAGCAGGGACCTGTCCGAGGCGCTCAAGCGTCGCTGCCTGTTCCTGCACCTGGGCTACCCGAGTCAGCAGCGGGAGGCCGAGATCGTCCGACTGCACGTCCCTGAACTGGCCGGCCATCTCGCCAGCGAGATCGCCGGACTGGTCGCGCTGCTACGCAAAGCTGACCTCAAGAAACCGCCGTCGATCGCCGAGTCGCTTGACTGGGCGCGGACCCTGCTCACGCTGGGCGCCACCGACCTGACCGATGACCTGATCAGGCAGACCCTGTCCGTGCTGCTGAAGTACGAGCGCGACATCGACACGGCAGTCGCCGAGCTGCGGATCTGACCGTGCAGGGCATGCTGGCCGGCCTCGTCGACGAGCTGCGGAGCGTGGGCATCGCCGTCTCGGTGGGCGAGCACCTGGACGCGGCGCGGGCGCTGTCAGTGATGTCGCTGCAGGACAAGGAGGTTGTCGGGGGCGCGCTGCAGTGCCTTCTGGTCAAGAACGCCGAGGAACTCGAGGCCTTCGATCTGATCTTCGACCTTTATACCGCGGGGACTGCGCAGGTTGGCGCGGAGCTGGTCTCCGCGATGAGCGACGCGGAACTGCGTGACACCCTGCGCGCGGTGGTCGGCTCCGACGACGCCCAGGTCAGGCGGCTTCTGGCGGACGAGTACGTGCGCAGGTTCGGCGGCCTGGAGCCCGGCCGGCCGGTTGCCGGCGTCTTCGCCTTGATCTACGCGGAAGCGGCCGCTGGCCTGGACAGCATCCGCGCCGAGCTCCTCGCGGACCTTGTGGCCCTGGCTGACGGGAGCGGCCTGGGCGGCGGTGGGGGCGGGGGGAGCAGCGGCGGCGGGTCCGGCGGCTCCGGCGCGCTGGCCGGCCGACTGAGGGACGATCGCGCCGACCGGGCGATCGAGGCGATCCGCGCCGATCTGCGGGCAGCTGTCCGGCGCGCACTTGTCGCCGACCGCGGTGCACGCGCCGTGCGGGCCACGATGTGGGTGCGGCTGGCCGAGGACATCGACATCGTCACCGCGTCCGCCGCCGAGGTGACGGCGATGACCGAGGCGATCGGGCCGCTGGTTCAGCGGCTCACCCACGTCCTGGCGCAGCTCGCCGTGCACAGGAAGCGCAAGCTCAGCATCCGCCGGACGTTGCAGCGGTCCATGGGCACGGGCGGGGTGCCGTTCCGGCTGGCCACCGAGCCCGCCAGGCCCCCGAGGCCCGAGATCGTCGTGCTCTGTGACATGTCAGGCTCGGTGGCGGCCTTCTCGCGGTTCACGCTCGACCTGCTCGTCGCCCTGGACAGCCGGCTCAGCAGACTGCGCGTGTTCTCGTTCGTCGACGGGCTGGCGGACATCACGACCATGGTGCGCGACGCCCGGGCCGAGGGCCGCCGGATCGACCCGCGGGAGGCGGCCGGGGGCGCGATCCGGCTGAACGGCAGCTCGGACTACGGCTGGGTGCTGCGCGAGTTCGCCGCCACTCGTGCGCACCAGCTGTCCAGGCGCTCGGTCGTCCTGGTGGTCGGCGACGCGCGGACGAACTACGGCGACCCGGCCGAGTCCGCGCTCGCCGAGATCGCCGACTGGGCCGGCCAGGTGTACTGGCTGAACCCGGAGCCGCGCCGGTACTGGAACGACGGCGACTCGGTGATCGGCAAGTACGCCCCCTGGTGCGGGCAGGTCAGAGAGTGCCGCACGCTGCGGCAGATCGCCGACTTCGTCCAGTCCCTGGCCACCGCGGCCAGCTAGGCCGCGTCAGAGATCGTCGCGGGCTGAAGGAGCAAAGTCGTCGGCGGCCGCGCCGGGATCTTGCTGCGGTGCCGGCCGACAACGCAGTTACCGAGGCATCGCGCTCTAGCCCTCGGCGAGGGTTGCGTGCATTTCCCGCAACAGAATCTCAGCGGGTTCGGACGCGGTGACTTTCTGGCCGCCGGTAGCGGTGAAACGCACCGCGTCCCCCTGGGCCAGGGCACCGGAACCCTCAAGCGTCACCGCTCCCCGCGGGATGAACAGATGCTGGAACGGCGCGTCGGGGAGCTCCACTGACTCGCCCGGCTGCAGCCGGGCGGCATGCAAGGCAGCGTATCTGTTCTTGATCCGGATCGCGGACTGGCCGGCGTGCCTGGCCATGCCGGACGCGACCGGCACCAGGCCGCCGCGCAGCAGCTCGTTCCGGCTTTCTTGATGTCCTTCTTCCACGTGTGGAGGTGCGCGGTAGTCCTCGAAGGCAGCCCGCAGCTGACCATCGGCACCGTGACAGTCGGCCCGCATGCCTGAGTTGCCCGCCACGCCAACCCGGCGGCAGTGGCAATAATCGAGCCCGGTGGATCCAGTCCGCCGCCAGCCTAGCCCCGCCGCGCAGACGAGGCCCAGGTAGCCGATTGTGCTGAGCCTGCTGGGACGGCTTCTGCCGCGGCAGGTCGTGGAGCCGGCGCTCGGCGTGGGCGCGTAGGGCGGCTTGGTCCGGGCCGTCGCCGTTCGACCAGAACCGCACCGCCTCGCGGACATGATGATTCCAGGGCGGATCGAGGTGGGACCGCTACCAAGTAGGTAAAGCCGCCCTTGCTCAGTCGTAGCGCGTCGGCGAGCCACAGGGTGCCCGTCGGGCTTGATCCCCAGGTGACTTCCTCTGGTGTCAGGTTCAGCATGAGGACGACTTCGACGGTTTCGACAGGGTCGTCGCCCGTGAGCAGGCGGCCGAAGACGTGCGCCTCGAGCAGGAATGGATCCTCGGGCGGCCAGTACGGCCGTTCTACGCACTCCGGCTCTGGTGGACGCGCGCGCGTCCCTGGGGAGAAGGTCAGACTCAAGATCGAGCTGAGGCTCGCTAAAGGGAGGGCCAGGTAGATCAGCCCCCAGGCAGCACCGGGTCACGCCGACCACGGTGGCGGGAACGCCGAATCGCAGCCACCGCGGCAAGCGGGGGTCGGACGGCAGTGACGCCAGGCCGAAGGGCAAGCGCGGCGGCCAGACTGTTGCCGATCACGAACGGCGTGAGCGAGGGAACACCGACTCCGCGCGCCCAGGAACCGGCGCCCGCCTGGGCGAGGAGGTAAGCGGTCAGGCCCAGGAAGACCAGCCCGAGCGGGGCACCGGGCAGCCAGACCGCCCAGGCCCGGCCGACCCTCACCACGGCGAGAAGCACCACGGCGGCAATGGCCGCAAGGACGGGGCCGTAAACGAAACAGGCCAAAGCCCTGACCGTTCGGCGTCTGCCCTGGCGGCACGTCGAGCGCACGGGCGATGCCGATATGGACGGCCACAGAGCACAGAGCCACCAACGCCATCACGATGACGACGCGCTCGGGGGGGCTCCCAGCGGCACCGGAATCCGGTTACATAGGCAGGCGGGTCCATTCCGGCACACGCTGTCGGCCATTCCTCAGAGATAGCACGCGCAGGTCATCGCATGGATAACGAAGCCGCAGCCGCTGAGCGACGATTCGGCGCTGAACGACGATCCGGCCTAGAGAAGCGCATGACGCCGTGCACGGTGGCGGGACGGCCGGCCCGGGTGCCCGCCCTGAGATGATGACGATCATGAACGCGGTGCTGGCCCTGGTTCTGGGTGCCGTGGCATTGCCGCCAATGGCCTGCCGGGCACTGGGCGGCCAGCCGCCGAACCCGGTGCCAAAGCTGGCCGCGCTAGCGCCGGCGGCGACGTTGCCATCGGTCGCCGCGGTAGCCGTCGCCGCGACGTATGCCTGGTGGCTTGCATTGCTGCTCGCCGTTCCCGCTGTGACTCTGGTGATCTGGCAATTGCCTCCGCCGAGGCGGTCGGGAGCGGCCGCCACATCCCTCCTCCGGCGCAGCCGCGGTGACCGACCCGGGCCACCTAGCCTGCGGATGCTGACGCTCAATGTTGAGGGCGGTAAAGCTAGCGCCGAAGCCGTTGTGCACTGCCTGCGCGAGTACGTCGTCGATGTGCTCGCCGCTCAGGAACTGACGCCGGGCATGGCTCGGCAGCTGGACGTGGCCGGAATCAGTGGCCTGCTGCCGTTCAGCGAGGTGGACGCTCGGCCTGGATACGCCGGAACGGGGATCTGGTCGCGCTCGCCGGTACAGCCCCTGCCGCCCGTTCCCGGGCTCATCTCCGCGGCACCGCGCGGCATTGTCAGCGTCTCCGGGCAGCCGGTAACGATAACGGCGGTGCACGTGCTGGCTCCCATCCACCACCGGGAGTGCCGGTGGCAGCACGAGCACGATCTGCTTCGGTCAGCCCTGGCGGAGGCCAGGGGAGCCCAGCTGGTGGCCGGCGACTTCAACGCCACCAGGGACCATCGCCCTTTTCGGCAGCTCCTCGCCGCTGGCTTCCTCGACTGCGCGGATGCGGCCCAGCGGCGACGCTGGCCGGCTTTTACGTGGCCATCAACGCGACGAGGCCTGCCCATCATGCGCCTCGACCATGTGCTGGCCTCACGGGCTGACTTTGTCGTGCGAGAGTCCCGGACCATTCACATACCGGGCACCGATCACCGTGGCGTTCTGGCCACCGTCGAGCTCGGACCTGTCGGGTTACCCTGGGCAGGGAGCACAACCGGAGGGACGGCCATGCGTGGTGTCGCTGTCGTACGTAGATGACACCCGCGATGGGCGCGGCTGGGCATTCCGTGAGCGGCGCGGTCCGGATCCGGTTAACGGCTTCACCTTGCTTGCGCAGGCCACGCCCTGAACGAGCAGGTTTACGCCCGCGTCAACAATGGCCCTTACCTCGTGGCCGGCGCTACCTCCCGGGATGACTACGAAACCCTCCGGCACCGCATGATCGCGACCCTGACAGAGCTTGACGAGCGGCTCGCGGCCAGCAGGTTCCTGTTCGGAAGCCAGATCACCGAGGCCGACGTCCGGCTATGGCCGACCCTCGCCCGCTTCGATACCGGCTACAACCCGCTCGCAGGGGTGAGCGAGCGCCGGGTGACCGACTTTGCGAATCTGTGGCCCTACGCCCGCGACGTCTACCAGCATCCTGCCTTCCGCGACACCACCGCCTTCTCCGCGTTCGGCGGCCTGGTCCACGGGCCTAAGCCGTCATTCCTGCACGACGGGTCGTGGCGGATCGAGGTCGAGCCGTTCCTCGCTGACTGGGATGCGCCCTCCGGCCGGGATCGGCTCGGCTGACCAACGTCGCGTCAGCCGCGAGCCTGGACAGCAGCGAGCCTGACTGCAGCGAGCGAGGCCGCTCACTTAGCGAACTTGGCCGCGGCCCGGGCTGCGGCGCATGGAGCGCACAAGGCCACATCAAGATCGCCCAGCAGCTCCGAGCTGACCTGGCCGGTGATCACCGCATCGAACGGCTCGCAGATGCCGCGGTCAGCCGGATGAGCTCTCGGGCAGAAGCACAGGCAGGGCCTGCGCGCCACGACCTTCTCAGCGCGCTCGACCACCGCCCGGACTTCGGGACGGTTCGCCACCTCCGCGAGCGCATCGATGCCCGGCCTGATGCGCTCAAGTGCGTCAGTTATCGCCTGCCCGACTCTGCGGCCGACCTCTGCGAGCTTGTCGGCGAGATCGGTGTCCCTGTCCTGGCTCACGGTCGCATCCTCTCACTGGCAGGAATCCAGAGCCAGGTCACGTTCCCGACGACACCGCATTTCACGGAGCCTGCCGGGCCGGGCCGAGTTAGCGGGCTGCCAGATGCCGGGCCAGGAAGGCGAGCGCCTTCTGCAGCGCGTCGGTTCGGTTCGCACGCTTAGCCAGGCCATGCCCCTCGTCCCCATAGACCACGAGCTCGCACTCCAGGCCGCGGCTGAGCAATCCGGCGTGGATCTGCTCGGCCTTGCTCAGCGGGACGCGCGGGTCGTTGGCGCCATGGATGATGAAGAGCGGCGCCGTGATGTCACCGATCCTGGTCAGCGGCGACGCCGCGTGCAGGAACTCTCGGTCGTCGGCTAGCGTGCCGTACTCGCGCTCGCGGTAGGCCCGCCGGTAGGCCGAGGTGTTCTCCAGGAACGTGACGAGCGACGCGATCCCGACGATGTCCACGCCTGCGGCCCAGAGCCCGGGCTGGAACGCCAGGCCGGCCAGCACCATGTAGCCGCCGCACGAGCCGCCCATCAGCGCAGCGCGAGCCTGGTCAAGGCCGAGTTCGGGCAGATAGGCGTGGAGCGCGGCGAGATCGGCCACCGAGTCAAGTCTCCGGCGCCCGTCGTCGGCTGTGTACCACCGCTTGCCGTAGCCAGTCGAACCTCGGACGTTCGGCACGAGCACGGTGTGCCCGGCCGCTGCCAGCGCCTGCACCTCTACGCGGAAGTCCTCCCGCGCCTGGCTCTCTGGCCCGCCGTGCACGTGCACGACAGCGGACCTGATGAGATCGTTTCCGGCGACTTCCGCTACCGGCCGGTACACCAGGGCACGGGATCTGCTCGCCGTCCTCGGTCGGCACCCGGTGACGTTCCGGGCTGGCGGTAGGTTCGCCATTAAGGCCGGCCGCCGAGCGGGTCAGCAAGGCCGGCCCGCCGAAGAAGCCGCGGCGCTGGTCCTCTGGAAGGCGGCCGGCGGACTCACCGCGCTGCCAGGCGGCGAGCAGGATGTCACTCGGTATATCGGCGCCGCTGACCGTCACGGCGATGGCAGAGGAGTCCGGCGCCCAGACCAGCCTGGCGCGGCCAACGCTGCCCCGGGCGGGTAGCGGCAGGTCGCACAACCGCTCGCCCGTGCCCGCGTCGTGCAGGGCCAGCACAGACGCGCCGTTATCGTTGCGCTCGATCAGGATTACCGAGCCGTCAGGGGCTGGCCAGCCGGTCAGGTCGGCCTCCTCGTCACCTATCAGCCACGTTCGCTGCCCCGTGGCGAGGTCATGGCGGGTCACGGCGACGAACTCCCGGTCGTTGTTGGAACTGAAGAACAGCGCATCGCTCTCAGGCGACCACGCCAGCGCGTTGTTCATCGCTGGCGCGTCGGCCGGAGTAACCTCTGCCGGGTCTTCCTCGCCAGCGGGCACGGTCAGGTCGACCAGCACCACGTGCGCGGCGCTGGCCGTCACGGCGGAAAAAACGGTCAGCGCCAGCAACAGGCCATCGGGAGAGATCGCCGCCTCGCCAAACATGTGGTCGCCGAGCCGCAGCGTCCGCTCGGCGCCGTCGGCCAGGTCGCGGATGACCGGGTCGAAGGCGACTCCGTTCCTGCGGTTGGTGAAGTAGCAGATCTGGCTGTGCGTCACGTCGGCGAGGAGGTGGATGTACCGCGGATCACGCACCAGCGGCTCAAGGGAATCGAGCTCAGCCGGACGACCGGCGGGCGACGGGACGGGGAGCACAGAGAGCTGGTGCAACTCGTTCCCGCCCACGTCGTGCGACACGATCACGGCCCGCTGGCGCGGCAGGTAGCGGCCTGTGCACGCACCGGGCAGCGCAGTGAGCCGCGTTACGCTGCCGTCGGGCAGGATCTCGATGAGCTGTATCGAGCCGCTGTCGTCGCTGCCCGCGAGCACCCGACCGGAAGAGTCAAGATCGAAGGCAACGTATTGCCGGACATCGAGCAACATAGCGAGATTGAGTGCCTTGCCAGAACACTCGCACACTTACGCCCGGACAGTCATGCCCGATGACACCCAGCTGCGCCATCAGATCATCAGCCCGAGGCCGCCGTCGACAACGAGCGTCTGACCGGTGGCATAGCGCGTGGTGACCAGCGCCAGGCACGCCTCGGCGATGTCCTCGGGGGTGGCGACCCTGTGCAGCGGCGCGACCAGCTCCACGCCTGCTTTGCGCTCCTGCCAGTCCTCGGTCCACGGAGTCGCGACCAGCCCCGGCGCGACGGCGTTGACGCGCACGCCGTGCCCGGCGTGCTTAGCCAGGATCGCGGTCAGGTGATTGAGAGCGGCCTTGGACACGGCATAGGGCAGGGAGCTGCCCGTCTGCCGGACTCCGGCGAGTGAGGTGATGTTGATGATCCACCCGTCGTCGGCGCGGCGCAGCAGCGGGAGAGCAGCCTGGCTGACCAGAAACGTCCCGACGACGTTGGTGCGCAGAACCTTCTCCCAGTGATCGACCGTGACGGCGTCGATGTCCGGCAACGGCACGTCGACGGTGACTCCGGCATTGTTGACCAGGCCGTCGAGACCTCCCCACCGCTGCTCGGCCGCTGCGACGAGCGCGGCGGCGGTGGCCGGGTCGCCGATATCGCCTTGGACATACACCGCATCGCCCAGCTCAGCGGCGAGGCGCTTGCCTGCCTCCGCTGACGACGCCGAGTTGACGACGATCCCGGCACCGAGGCCAGAAAGGCGGCGGGCGACTGCCGCGCCGATGCCGCTTGACGCCCCGGTGACAATCACGGCCTGGCCGGCAAGGTCCATGCTGATTCCTTTCAACGCTCAGGTCGTTCCGGTGAGCACCTGGTCCAGCAGGCGGCCGCACTGCTCCGCGAGGGACACGAATCCGCCGTGGTCGCCGGGGAAGTCGACCACGGTCGTACCTAGCTGCTCGGCGAGCGCCACGGCCGCTCGGTTGGCAAGCTCCACCCTCGTGGATGTCCCTGCAGGTCAGCAGCATGTACTTCATTGCTCGCCTCCTGGTTCTCACCGTGACGACGAACCGGATCAGCCGAGATGGACAATACGACAGCGAGGACTTGCAGCCGGGACGTTCGGCCAGCAGTACGCCCCGTTCAGCGCGCTCGCCGCGGCGAGCCGCGGTTAAACGGCTCCGTCCGGATGGCAACGCGTTAGGCAACGTCCCCGAGCCTGCGGGTGAAGCCAGGAGGGATCACGAGGTTGTCCGCGCTCAGGTCGGCGAGGCAGGAGCAGCCGAGACCGAGCAGCGCCGAGTCGATGCCGTTGCGCAGCAGGTCGAGTACGTTCTCCACGCCTGGCTGGCCGGCTGCGGCGAGCCCCCACAGGTAGGCCCGGCCGATCATGACGGCCCGGGCGCCGAGCGCGAGCGCCTTGACCACGTCGCCGCCCCGGCGGATGCCGCCGTCGAGCAGCACCTCCACCTGGTCGCGGACGGCCTCGGCGATTCCCGGCAGGACGCGGATGGTGGCGGGCGTGCCGTCGACGTTGTTGCCGCCGTGGTTGGAGACAGAGATCGCCGTCACGCCAGCGTCGACGGCTCGCCTGGCGTCGTCGATCCGCGACACGCCCTTGAGCATGAACGGCCCGCCCCACTGCTCGCGCATCCAGGCGACATCGTCCCAGGTCGGCAACGGGGACTGCATCCACTGCCCGTAGGCGGAGAAGAAGGTAGGCGCTTCCTGCTCGCCGGCGGCCATGTTGGGCACAGTCAGGCCTGGAAGCCGGCCTGTCCTGGCGAAGCCGAGGAGCCAGCGGGGGCGGGAGAGGCCCTCCGGCGCCAGCCGCACCATTTCCCGCACCGTCATCTGCTCCGGGATGTGCGGGCTGCCCCGGTCCCGGCTGTGGGAAAAGGACCAGTCGAGGGTGGCGATCAGCCCGACCGCTCCGGCCTTGCGCGCCCGTTCCATCCGCGCGGTCATCTGGTCGCGATCGCCGATCCAGTACATCTGGAAGAGCGTCTGCGGATTGGCGCCGACGACCTCCTCGATGGGCTTGCTGGCAAACGAGCTCAGCCCCATGATCGTGCCCCGGGCGGCGGCGGCGCGCGCGACCGCCACCTCGCCGTCGGGGTGGACCGCCTGAACGCCGGTGGGGGAGATGATCACCGGCAGCGAGACCGGCTGACCCATCACCGTGGTAGCGAGGTCGCGCTGAGCGGACAGCCCGGCGACGTGCGGCGCGAAGCCCAGCTCGTCGAAGGCCGCCACGTTGTCGCTGACCGTGAGCCCCTTCTCGCTTCCGGCCAGCAGGGCGCTGTACACGGACCCGGGCAGCCGTCTGCGTGCCCGGCGCTGGGCTTCGGCGACAGTCTCGAACCAGGAAGTACTCATCTGCGCGCCTCCAGCACGGTGTTCATCTGCGCGCCTCCAGCACGACGCTCATCGGGGGGTGCCGTCCTTGTCATATCTGAGCCGGCGCCAGCCGATCGCCGGACGCATCGGCGCGGTGGTGCGCTCGGACATGCAGCCGGACCAGACGCCGAGGCCGTAGGCGATGTCATCGGCGATCCTGCCCAGCGTGAACCGGGCCGGGTCCAGCGTCCGGGGGCCGGCCGCCCAGGCGGTCACTGGCGGCCCGAGCAGCAGCGAAGCGGCCGCCGCGCGGCGACCCCAGCGCCGGCCCGGAGAACTGCCCCCTGGTGCGGCGATCACGGCGACCAGGAGGGGGGCTGCGAACTGCGTGCCGTACCGGCCGATACCCAGCCAGGTCTGCCGTGCCGCGCCGAGCATCGCCCGGACTGTTCCCTGGCGCGGGACGTTGGCGCGGTGCAGGATCCGGTAGGTGGCCAGGACCGAGCCGCCGAACCAGGCTGCGGCGGCAGCCGGACGCCGCGCCAGCAGCGCCGTCACTGTCGCGGCCGACCACGGATGCAGCACCAGGTGGGTCACCGCACCGGGATGCCGGAGCGCGAGCGGCGCGGCTGACGTTCCGTACCGGTACCGCCGGGCGAGCAGCGCTGGCCAGGTGGCGGGCTCGTGATGGGCGACCTGGACGGCCGGGTCATAACGGATCCGCCAGCCCGCCTCGTGCAGCCGCCACACGAGGTCGACGTCCTCGCCGATGCGCATGGACTCGTCGAACACCTGCGGTGCTGGCTCGCGGGGACGACCCCCCGCTCTGCCCTTCCGGGGGACTACCCCCGGCGCCCGCGCGTCGCGGGCGGCGGCCAGCAGCGCGGCCCGCCGGACGAGCATGGCAGCCGCGGGGACGTACGACACCTGGGAACGTGGCAGTACCCGCGCGGCCTTGCTGCCCAGGTCGAGGCTCCCGCTCGCGGATGTGAAGCGCCCGGCCCAGGTACCGGGCGCCAGGCCCGTGATGCGGGGAGCGACCGCGGCGACCAGCGGATCGGCGAGGTGCGGGGCCAGCTGCTCGATCCAGCCCGGGGCGGCGACGCAGTCGCTGTCGATGAACGCGACCAGGTCGCTGGCGACGGATTCCAGCGCGGTGTTCCTGGCGGCGCCGGGGCCGCCGTTGACGTCGCGGCGGATCAGCGTCGCGCCGTGCCGGGAGGCGGCTTGCGCCACGGCAAGCGGGTCGAGTGACCCGTCGTCGACCACCACGACGGGGTAGCGATTTCCCAGTGCTGCCAGGCAGCGTTCCGCCATCGCGGCCCGGTCGCGGACCGGGATGACCACGGTGACATCCGGGGCTGACGACAGCGCAGGCGGCTGCGGGTGCACGAGCCCGGCGTCGGTGAGCTGGCGGGCCAGCGCACCGGCGCTGCGGGACGCCACTGGACCTGCCTGGAGCTCCCGCCAGGCAGCCTGCCCCGCCGGGGTCAGGCGGAAAATCCGCACGGGCGACCCGCCGAACAACAGGCCGGGCGCGAGCTGCCTGGTGAGGGAGTCGGTCTCGACCCCGAATCCGGACGGCAACGGCGGGGGCACCGCGGGCGGCACAGCCCCCGGCGGACGCAGGATGCGGGTCACAGGGCAAGCCCGCCATCAACGGGCACCACGGCGCCCGTCATCGCGCTGCTCCCAGGCCCGGCCAGGAATGCCAGCACCGCGGCGACCTCGGCGGGGTCGAGCAGCCGCCGCACTGGCTGCTGGGCGGCGAACGCCGGGGCGTCCGCCAGACCGTAGAGGCGGGCGCTTTCGTCCAGCATCGGGGTGCCGGTCGAACCAGGGCTGACGGCATTAGCTGTTACTCCGGTGCCGCCCAGCTCCGCTCCTAGCGCGCGGATCAGGCCCGCCACGCCCGCCTTGGCGGCGCAGTACGCGGCCAGCATCGGCAGCCCGCGGGTCGCAGCCGCCGAGGCCACCGCCAGGAACCTTCCGGACCGGGGCTCGCTCCGGCGCAGCAGCGCGGGAATGGCCGCCCGGGCCAGGTTGATGACTCCGCCCAGATCGATATCCAGCACTGCCTGTTCCTGCTCGGGCGGGACCTCCCACAAGGGAACGCCGCCCGCGATCACGCCGGCCGCGGCGATCGCCGCATCCAGGCCACCCCACCGTTCCTCGGCTTCGGCCACGGCCGCGGCCAGTGCCGCGTGGTCGCGCACATCCGCGCGGTAGCCGGCAACGCGGTCTGCCCCGCAGGCCTGCTGCGCCCGCTGAAGCACGGTGGCCAGGTCAGCTTCGGTGGCCATCGGATACGGCAGGGCCAGGTCATCTGCTGCCCGGTCGACCGCCAGCACCGACCAGCCCTGTCCGGCTAGGGCCAGCACGGTGGCCGCGCCGATGCCACGCGCGGCACCCGTCACGACCGCCACCCGCCGCTCGGTGCTCATTTAGCGCGCCTCCGGCAAGACGGGCTGACGGAGCGCACGCCGCTGGCCCGCAGCAGCGGCATCAGCTCCGCCAGCCCTGGCGTCACCGGGCACGCCGCGGTCCATCCACACCGAGCCTGGGCACAGGGCGAGTTGCAGAGACGTCTCCTCGAATCCGGCGTGCGGGTCGCCGTCCCAGCGCGGGCAGAACACCGCGACGTCCCTGCCGTCCGCGCGCAGCCGCTGCACCGCCCGCGCGACCGGCTCGCTGTTGGCGCCGTGCGCGGACACGAACAGCACCCGCGCGAACGTCTCAGCCGCCGACCGGCCCAGCCCCAGCACGATCAGCTCTACCGCGTCCTGGCCGACGGACAGGGTCCCGGCGAACCCAGCGTGCTCCCCGCTGGACCCGTATGCGAGGGGCGGGGCGATCAGCACGTCAGGCCGGGCCGCCGCCAGCCGCTTGCACAGCGCCAGAGCGATATCAGCGTCGGTCGACCGCGGAAGATGCGGCCCGTGCTGTTCGGCAGCACCCAGCGGCCCGGCCAGGAACGCGCCCGCCTGAACCCTGTCTCGCACGTCAGGCCACGTCAGGCCACGTCAGGTCCGCAAGGAACGGGCTCAGGCCGGCCGGGGCGGCCGGCCCCGGCGGCTGCATGTCAGCCTGCCCGGGGGACGAACCCGGCCAGCGGGTCCTCGTCGCAGGCACGGCTCGGCGGGCGGCGCCTGCCGATCGTGACCGGCACCGGGCTGGACTGCCGGGGCGGGCGGGGCGGGCGGGAATGGTCAGGGGAGGGCCGGGGCAATGTAGCCCCGCCGGCGACGCCGACCGCAGCAAGCGCTGCCTCGCCGTGGCCGAGCACGCACTCCGGGTCGGGTCCGTCCAGGGGCAGCCCGGTAAAGAACTTCGCCGCCATGCACCCGCCCCGGCAGGCATCGAAGGCCGAGCACGATGCGCACGCCCCGCCGGACTGGGGGCGGCGCAGGTCCGCGAACAGCTCCGACTCCCGCCACACCCGCGTGAATCCGCCGTCGCCCTGGACGTTGCCGGCCAGGAAGCTCTCGTGGATGGCGAACGGGCAGGCGTAGACGTCGCCGATCGGGTCGACCAGGCAGACCACCCGCCCCGCGCCGCACAGGTTCAGCCCGGGCAGGGCCCGTCCGTAGCCGGCCAGGTGGAAGAACGAGTCACCGGTGAGCACGTTCTCCCCGTGCGCGACCAGCCAGTCATACACGGCGCGCTGCTGGGCGGAGGTCGGATGCAGCTCGTCCCATACATCGGCTCCGCGCCCGGCCGGGCGCAGGCGGGTGAGCCGAAGCTGCGCCCCGTATTCGTCCGCCAGCGCCGCGAAGTCATCCAGCTGGCCCGCGTTCTGCCTGGTCACGACCACCGATAGCTTGAAACCGCCGAACCCTGCCGCGGCGAGGGTGCTCATCGCGCGCACTGCCGTGCGATACGAACCGGCGCCCCGCACTGCGTCGTTGACCTGCTCGGTAGCGCCGTCCAGGGAGATCTGCACGTCCACGTAATCGCTGCCGGTCAGCCGCCGTGCCACCTCGGGGGTGATCCTGATGCCGTTGGTGGAGAACTTCACCCCGACCCGGTGCGCGACGGCGTAATCCACCAGTTCCCAGAAGTCGGGGCGGACCGTCGGCTCACCGCCGCCGATGTTCACGTAGAACACCTGCATCCGCTCGAACTCGTCGATCAGCGCTTTGCATTCTGCCGTGGTCAGCTCGCGGGGATCACGCCGCCCCGAGGACGACAGGCAGTGCACGCAGGACAGGTTGCACGCGTAGGTCAGCTCCCAGGTCAGGCAGATGGGTGCTTCCAGCCCGCGCTGGAACTGTTCGACCAGCGGCAGCGGCGAGCCCATCACCGGCCGTCCCGCTCACGGATCATCTGGGAACTGGCCAGCGTGGCCAGCGCACGCTCGCAGGCGGGCAGCGCCCGCGCGGTCATGCCCGCCGACTCACACGCTGACCGGGCACTCGGGTGCTCCGCCAGGCTGCGCACGACGGTCAGCACCATCGGATCCTTGAGGAAGGTGAGCCGCCGGGTCCCGAAGTGGTACAGCAGGGCACCGAACGGCTCAGGGCGGACTGCCACCCGCTCATCCAGGCACCATGGACGATCGAGGTCGAAGACTGCGGTCGGCCACGCCGCCTTAGTAGACACCGCACATGCCGTCGATCGAGATCTCCTCGACGAGGAGCTCTTCAGCCACGAGCGCGTCGCCTGCGGTGGCCCCGCGCGGCTCGGCGGTGATCGGAGTCTGAGCCTCCTGGTCGGTTCCGGGTGCTGAGACCTCCGCCATGCTGCCTCCTGAAATGCGATGTGGCACTCGGTGCCAAGAGATTATCGGCACTCGATGCCACAGCACAAGGACCGGTACCGTGCTGGTGGGATCCTGGAGGGATGATGGCGCAGCAGGCGGATCGGGTGGCCGCTCCGGTCGGCCGTCGGCGGATTACCTCGCGGGCCGAACTTGAGCAGGTGGCATTCGACCTGTTCGACCGGCAAGGGTTCGAGCGGACGACGATTGACGACATTGCCAGCGCCGCGGGAATCGGCCGCCGCACATTCTTCCGGTATTTCCCTTCCAAGAACGATGTGGCCTGGGGCGACTTCGACGCCGAGCTAGCGCGGATGCGAAGGCACCTGAACGCCGCCCCGGCGCAGGCACCGCTGATGGACGCAATCCGGCATGCCGTCGTCGACTTCAACCGCGTCGCGCCGGAACAGATCCCGGCGCACCGGCGGCGCATGGAACTCATTCTTCGCGTCCCCGCACTGCAAGCACATTCCACGCTGCGCTACGCAGCCTGGCGGCAGGTGATCGCTGATTTCGTCGCCGAACGGACCGGGCTTCAGCCGGACGCGCTTCTCCCGCGGACCGTTGCCTACGCGATGCTCGGCGTCGCGGTCGCCGCCTACGAGCAGTGGCTGGAGAGCGGCGACGACCTGTGCGACCTGCTCGATACGGCCGTGCTCGCACTGACCTCCGCTTTCACGCTGACGTCCTAGCTCGGAGAGGTGTCGGCCCGACAGCGAGCGGGTGCCGATGGGTCTTCCGGCCACAATCAATTCTGTATACGGTATGGACGAAGATGTACCCGTTCACCGCCCTGGACGGGAGTCCAGCGAGACAAGGACGAAGCCAATGAAGACCAAGGCCGCGGTCCTGTGGGGTCTGCACGAGAAGTGGCAGGTCGAAGAGGTTGAGCTCGACGCGCCGAAGGAGACTGAGGTCCTGGTCAAGCTCACCGCAAGCGGCCTGTGCCACTCCGACGAGCATCTGGTCACCGGCGACATCCCGATGCCCTTCCCGGTGGTCGGCGGTCACGAGGGCGCCGGCGTGGTGGTCGAGGTCGGCTCCGAGGTGAAGCACGTCGCCGAGGGCGACTCGGTCGTCCTGAGCTTCCTCCCCGCCTGCGGTCGCTGCTCGTACTGCGCCCGCGGCATGCAGAACCTCTGCGACCTCGGCGCCTTCCTTATCAACGGCCCGCAACTGGACGGCACTTACCGCTTCCACGCCCGCGGCCAGGGGGTGGGCCAGATGTGCCTGCTCGGCACATTCTCCGAGTACACCGTCGTCCCGGCTGCGTCGGTGGTCAAGGTCGACAACGGCACGTCGCTCGATAAGGCCGCGCTGGTGGGATGCGGCGTGACGACCGGCTTCGGCAGCGCCGTCCGCACCGCCGAGGTCAAGGCAGGAGACACGGTCGTGGTCATGGGCATCGGCGGCATCGGCATCAACGCCGTCCAGGGCGCCCGTATCGCCGGAGCACGCAACATCGTCGCGATCGACCCTGTGGAGTTCAAGCGCCAGAAGGCCATGGAGTTCGGCGCCACCCACACCGTGGCGAACGTCGCGGAGGCGGGCCCGATCGTTGGCCTGCTGACCCGCGGCAACATGGCCGACGCCTTCATCATCACTACCGACGTCGCCGAGGGCGACTACGTCGGCCCCGCGCTCGACATGGTCACCAAGCGCGGCAAGGTCGTCGTCACGGCGGTAGGCCACCCGACCGACATGCAGATGAGCGGCAACCTCTTCATGCTCACCATGATGGAGAAGCAGATCAGGGGCGCGCTGTACGGCTCGTCCAACGCCCAGCACGACATCCCCCGGATGCTGGAGCTCTACAACACGGGCCAGCTCAAGCTCGACGAGCTGATCACCACGGAGTACGCACTGGAGGATGTCAACCAGGGCTACGAGGACATGCGCAACGGCGTCAACATCCGCGGGCTGATCCGCTACTGACGGAAGGGTGCCGGGCGGCCGGCCGAGTCGAGCCGCAGAAGTCGCCAGATGGCCGAGTACGGCGCCCGGGTCAGTCCCAGCTCGAGGCAGAGCTTCCTGACCTTGGCGGCCTGATCGGCGGCGCTCACCGAGCGTGGCACCTGGATCCGGCCTTCAGGCGCTTCGGGCGGCGTGGTGGAGTCGTTCTCTGGCGAGCTGCCAGGCATCTTCGATGAGGGGCAGGCGAAGATCGCGGACGGAACTCGGGGCAAGCTCGTGATAGCGGCGGAACCGGGCCGGGTAGTCGAGCGTGGTGCCGAAGACGCCCGCGGGCGGATGCCAGCGGTTCAGCGCCGCGACGGCGCGAAGGACCGCGCTCAGGTCGCCGACGTCCAGGGCTCGCTGCGGGTACCGGTCGTCGTCGAGGCGGTCGCCGTCGAGCCACTCGGTGACCAGCAGGCTCTTGTCCGTCCGGCGCACAACGCTCGTGATCCGCACGCCAAGCTCTGCTGCCGCCATGGCAAGGTCAGCGGCCAATTCCATACAGCGGTACCTGCCCGATCGCCATTGCCCGCACGCCCGGTCGAGGCGGTGCCCATCCTTAATCTGAACATGGTCAAGTAACTAAGCGGCCGGGCGTTGCTGCTTGACGTCTTCGGCGGGAACGACACGCTTGCCCGGGCTGTCAGCCGCCTGCTCGTGCTCGGCTTTTACCTGCTCAGCCTGGGCTTCGTGACCCTGACCATGCGAACCGGCGGCGACATCGCCAGTGCCAGGGCAGGACTGCAGCTGCTGTTGGTCAAGATCGGCGAGGTGCTGCTCTGGAGCGCGTCCCTGATGCTCTGGCGACGGCCTCCGACCGCGGCTCGCCCTACATCGGCAGGCGGGTCGTCCGGATCTCCGAGGGGTAGGCCGCCGAGCGCCGCGCATCTGACTGAGCATGGAGATCATCTATTCGGGCATGACAGGTGACCTGGACAGTGGGATGGCCCAGTCATGGGGGTTGGGATGGCCCAGTCATGGGGGTTGGGATGACACGAAGGACAAGCGTCACGCGAGAAGACGATCTTGATGGCAGTCCTGCACACGAGACGCTGCGCTTCGGGATAGACGGCCCTATGTACGAGATCGACCTGAGCAAGAAGAACGCCGCCAGGTTCCGTCAGCAGCTTGCGCCCTTCATCGAACATGCCAGGAAGGCGGCAACAGGGCCGCGCCGGCCAGTCCGCACCGCGGCCAGCCGTCAGCGCAGCCGCGACATCCGGGCATGGGCAAAGGAACAGGGCGTCCCGCTGAGCGACCGCGGACGCATCCCGGCCAGCATCTATGCCCGCTACGATGCCGCTCGGGGAAAGCCGGGATCCAGGCGCAGGTGATGCTGCCGGCACCAGCGTGCGAGCCGGGGGCGCCGCAGGCCGCGGAGGTTGTCAGAAAGGCACGATGGTGGCGAGCAGGCCCTCGGGGTGTCCGCGGCCGGCGAGGGCGCGGCAGAAGTCGACGGCGTCGAGTGACAGGTGCTCGGCCCGAGGCTGACCTGGGTCGTGGGCATAGGTTCCGCCGGCGGGTCCGGTGAGTTCAAGCGTGAAGGGCTTGCCGTGGCGGCGTGCCCATTCGGCGGCGACGTCGGCGACGATGCGGCCGTCGTGGCTGGCGCTGAGTTCGAGCGGCAGGCCGCTCGCGCGGGCTGCGTCGGCACGATGCATCCACAGGTCGCGCAGGTAGATGGTGTCGATGAGGTAGCCGAGTTTCCAGGTCTCGTGCACCGGTCCGTCGACGGCGAGTCTGGCGTGGTGGCGGACGAGCGCCGGGGTGCGCGCGCGGCCGCGCACGGTTTTCGGCGCGATGGCCGTGAGCCGCTGGATGATCTGCGCGGGACTGAGGCTGGCGCGGTCGCGTATCTGCACGGCCGACAGGGCGGCTTCGAGCGGTCCGCCGTGCTGCTTGCGGCGGGCGCGGGCCAATCGCAGCTGGCGGACGTTCTCGCGGATCGATGCACCTGCTTCGCACGCCCCGAGGACGTGCTGGTACATCGCGCGGATGTCCCAGGCCGGGCAGTCGGTCGGCGCCGTCCACGCCGCGTCGTCGAGCGTCCGGAGCAGTGCGAGGGTACGGTCCAGCTCAGCTGCCTGGCGGCGCATCGCCTCGTCATGCGCCAGCGGCTCGATGGTCGTGACGTCGGTGGCCGTGCTGGGCATGGCGGGCTCCCTTAGCTGGGGATGCGCAGGGCTGGGGCGTGCGCGGAATGAGCGGGCAGGCAGTGGGCGAGGAACATGTCGACTGACTCGTCGATGAGGCGGATCCAGCGGTCCCCTCCAGGGTCGTTAGAGACCTGCTGGTCGACCAGGCCGGTCACCAGCGCGGTCGCCAGGTCCAGGTGCCGCGGGTCGGTGATCCCGTTGCGGACCAGCACCTCACGCAGCACGCTCAGCGCGCGGATCGCCGGCGCATAGGACAGTGCCGACGGCACGAATCCGGGCAGCGTGCGCTGGAACAGCAGCTGATAGCGCACCGGGTCGCTGATGCAGAACCCGGCGAACCGCCACGCCGTGGCCGCAAGGACCTCGCGCGGGTCGTCGCTGCCGTGCGGCTCGGCCATCCGGCTGGCGAACTGCTCGGCGGCCTGGCCGAACATGGCGTCGTAGATGGCGTTCTTGGAGTCGAAGTAGGCGTACACGGTCGGCGTGGTGATCCCGGCCCGGCGGGCCAGGTCCCGCAGCGACAGCCCGGCCAGGCCCTCCTCGCCGACCAGCGCCCAGGCGGCTTCGACGATCGCGTCGCTGGCCGAGCGCCTGCGTGCCTCGCGCCAGGTCGTCGCATCTGCTTTTTTTATCATCGCTCGTAATATTTGCACGATGTCTAAGTTATGTAAAGACCTGTCAGCAGAGCGTGGCCCCATACCTTCTGCTCGAGTCAGGAGATACTGGCGGCATGGTTGATGACACTGTGCGGGATCGGGCTATCTACCAGGCGCTCAAGGCTGTCGACGAAGTCGCGGCAGCCCTTCAGGCGCACTTGATCGAGGAGCACGGGGCCGATCCGGAGCGTGCCGCTGCGCAGAGTTCATCGACGGTCTCGCTGAAGCTGCTGCGGCAGGCGCGCGAGCGCCTCGGCCAGGGTCTCCGAGCGATCGAGGCCGACAATATCGCCGAGACCGACGAGATCTCGCTGCGCAACCACTGACCTGAATCGCCGAACAGAAGCCGGCGAGTCTCCCAGAATTCTGGGAGGGTCATCCGGCGCGGCTCAGGAGAAAAAGCGATCACGGTCATCATCGAGCAGGCTGCTCCCGCCGAGGTCACGCCGGTGATCATGTCCGCGTACGGGCTGACCGACCGTGAGAAGACGGTCTGCGCGCTGGTCTGCCAGGGCTTGCCGACCAGGCAGATCGCGGACCGGCTGCACCTGAGTGCCGACACCGTTCAGGATCACCTCAAATCGGTGTTCGATCGAACCGGCGTGCACAGCCGCGGCGAGCTCGTCGCCACGATCCTTCAGCGCGACTACCTGCCCCGCGCGATCGCGGGCGACCCGCTCAGCCGGTCGGGCGCATTCGCCGCCGGCTGAGCTATGTCCGGGATAACTACCTAAGTGGCGGCCTTGCCGATATCGAGCGCAGAAGTTAGGCTTGCCACGACTTAGCGGGATCCCTCCGACCGATCGCGTCGTGTCCCGTGATGGAGCTATCGACCCACCCCAGACCCCGGTGGCAGGACATGCGGCGACCGGAAGTGGGCACCATGCACGGATTCCTGCTCAGCGCGCTGTGAGTGCCCTTGATGAGGGTGCAGCGTCGACATTGCCGGCGCACGCGCTTTATGATGCCCGGCGCGGTGTTTATTACGTCAAGCCGATCTTGCGCGGGTGGCTGCACCTGCTGTGGTTCGGAGCGTCGCTGATTGCGTGCCCCCTGCTGGTGGCCCACGGCCACGGAGCCTCGCCGACTGCCGCCCTCGCCATCTACGCGCTCAGCGTGAGCGGGCTGTTCGGCGTCAGCGCGCTGTATCACCGCGGCACATGGACTCCTGCCTGGAGCCGGCGCCTTCAGCGCCTGGACCACCTGATGATCTTCTTTCTCATCGCCGGCACAGCGACTCCCGTCTTCCTCATTGCCGCGCGCGGCGCATTCGGGATGACCTGCCTGATAGTGATGTGGGTGCTGACGCTTGCCGCCGCGGCTATCCACCTGGCCTGGATGAACGCACCAGAACTCCTCGTCGGCGGGACGTTTGTCGGCCTTGGCTCGCTGGCCGCTATTGCCATGCCAGCGGTCTGGATGCATGCCGGCGTCGGGGCGGGATTGCTGACCTTCGCGGGCGGCCTGCTCTACATAACCGGCGCGCTGTCGTATCACCGGCGCAGGCCCGACCCTTCCCCGGCGGTCTTCGGCTACCACGAGGTCTTCCACGCCTGCGTCTGCGCCGCCGCCAGCTGCCAGTTCCTCGCGATAGCGCTCGTTATCGGACAGCCTGGCGCCTGAGGCAGCGCATCGGTTCCGAGGTCAGCTTCGTCAGCTGGTTTCTGGCTTGCGCCATTCGCGCGGCCGCTGTCTCCTGGTGGCGGTTATCTTCTGACGGATGGCGAGCTTCCGTAATCAGCCCGTACCGGCTGCTCACCCCACGGTAAGCGGGATATAGCGGCGGCGGGGGTCAGCCGGTCACCGTGGCGACGAACCAGGCTGCCTGGGCCAGCGCGCTGTCGGCGGCACGGACCAGACCGGGCTGCAGCGCGAAGTCGTGCCACATGCGCGGCCACCTGGTATAGGTGACGTCCACCCCGGCGGCCGATGCGCTGGCGGCCAGGTGCTCGGCGTCGGGGGCGAGCAGTTCGTCCGATCCGGCCTGGATCAGCAATGGCGGCAGGCCTGTGTGCGCGGCGAGCAGCGGCGAGATGGAGGGGTCGGTCCAGTTCGCCGGGCTGGCATACGCGGTGGCGCAGGCCTCGAGCCAGCGCGGGCTGAGCAGCACGTCCCGGCGCACTAGCCCACGCAGGGCCCGGCGGTCGCGGGAAAGGTCGAGCCACGGGGAGACGAGGATGCAACCGGCGGGAAGCTCCTGGCCCCGGTCGCGGCCCTCGTCGCACAGAGCCAGGAGGACGGACAGGGCCAGGCACTCGCCGGCTGAGTCGCCGGATACCACGATCGAGGCGGGCGCGGCCTCGCCGAGAAGCGCGGCCTCGCCGAGAAGCGCGGTCATGACGGCGAGCGCGTCCTGCAGGGCGGCGGGATGGGCGTGCTCGGGCGCCAGCCGGTACTCGGGCAGCACCACGCGGCAGGCCGCCTGCCTGCTCAGGTGCGCTGCCCAGGTCCAAGCCATTCCCGCCGAGCCGACACAATAGCCGCCGCCGTGGAAGTGGACGACGGTGCGCTCCTGGGCGTCCCGGCGACCGCCACCACCTCGGTGCGCACGCCGTTCATCACGCTCTCGGCGACGGTCGTGCCGCGCGGCACCGGCGAGGAGCGCATCAGCCGGTCGAGGCGCCGGCGCTGTACCTCCCAGGACAGATCGGGGTCAAGGACCC
This sequence comes from Streptosporangiaceae bacterium, assembly GCA_035532775.1. GTDB lineage: Bacteria > Actinomycetota > Actinomycetes > Streptosporangiales > Streptosporangiaceae > Chersky-822. Next base: position 17,678 of record DATKQH010000195.1, on the reverse strand, counting down.
GGCGGCCGAGCTGCCGCACCCCCAGCCGCGCAAATGCCGGCGGCAGCCGGAGGCCGCTCGTGCGGGGCGGGCTCGGGTGACTGGCGCGGCGGGCGGTCATGCCGGCCCGGCACCGGGCGCGGCGGCGGCCGGCCGCTTCGGCATGACCCGGTATCCGGAGAGGTCGAAGCGGCGGACGCGCTGCCGGTAACGGAAGGTCATGTCGGGCCAGTTGTTGGTGTTGCGTCCCGAGGCTGTGGTGTACCAGCTATGACACCCGCTCTCCCATACGGAGGTGCGGCTGGCCGAATCCACCCAGGTGGTGAACGCCTTCTGCACCTCCGGACGCACGTCGAGCCAGTCGAGACCCTGCCGGTCGAGGGCTCCGATGGCGCCGAGCACGTAGCCGATCTGGCCTTCGAGCATGTAAATGATCGAATTGCCGCCGAGGTTGGTGTTGGGCCCGTAGAGCATGAAGAAGTTCGGGAACCCCGAAACGGTGATCCCGAGGTAGGCCTCGGCCCCGTCGCGCCAGGTCTCGTGCAGCTGGCGCCCGTCCCGGCCGGTCACCGCCATGGGCGCCAGGAAGTCGAGGGCCTGGAACCCTGTCCCGTAGATGATCACGTCCGCCTGGCGGAGGGTGCCGCCGGCCGTGACCACGCCGCCGGGCACGATGCGCTCGATCGCGTCGGTCACCAGCTCGACGTTGGGACGGGCCAGCGTCGGGTACCAGCCGTTGGAGAACAGCACCCGCTTGCAGCCCATCACGTAGTCGGGGGTGCACCGCTCGCGCAGCTGCGGGTCGGTGATCTGCCCGGCCAGCTGGCGGCGCCAGAGCCGCATCGGTGCGGCCAGGAGCTTCTCAGACCTGACGAAGCCGCTGGTGAGGAGCTCGCCAGTGAGGAAGGTACGCAGCCGGTCGGCCTTGCGCACCACCGGGAGCCAGTCGAACAGGACCTGCTCGGCGTGATGATAGGGCCGGTCGGCCTTGGGCAGCACGTAAGGGGCGCTGCGCTGGTAGACGTCGACGTGGGCGGCGGCCCTGGCCACCTCGGGCACGAACTGGATGGCGCTCGCCCCGGTGCCCACGACGGCCACCCGCTGGCCGGCGAGGTCGACATCGTGGTCCCACCTGGCGGAGTGCCACGACGGGCCGGCGAAATCGTCGCGGCCCGCAATGTCAGGAAGGGCCGGCCGGTTGAGCTGCCCGACGGCGGAGACCATGGCGGTCGCCTCTAGCGTGTCACCACCATCAAGGGTGACGTTCCAGCTGGCGCGGCGCTCGTCGAACTCGGCAGCGGCGACACCCGAGCCGAAGCGGAGGTGGGGGCCGAGCCCGCCTTTCTCCGTCAGCGCGCGCAGGTAGGCCAGGGTCTCCTGCTGCGCGGGGAAGCGGCGGCTCCAGCGCCGCGGCGCGGACGAGAATGAATACAAGTTCGCCGGCACATCGCAGGCGGCGCCGGGGTAGGTGTTGTCCCGCCAGGTCCCGCCGAGGTCCTCGCCCCGGTCGACCACGATGAAGTCCTCAAGGCCGGCCTGCTTGAGCGCCATGGCCATGCCGATCCCGCCGAACCCGGCACCGACCACCACCACGCGATACGACGAATGCCCGGGCATCGGCCCTCCCTCGCGCCCTGCGCGCCCCGGCCACCACGCAGCCCGGGTGCCGGAGCCCGTTAAAAGCCCTCCAATTGGCAGGATACCGAAACGGCAACGTATCCCGTATGACTTCGTTGCGGATGTGCGACCCGACTACCCCCGGAAAAGTGGCCCCAGCTGAAACGGCATGCGGCTGGCCGAATCCCGGGTCGAAGGGCTGGCGGTCTGAGGGGCAGACTGTCCCGCACGGCGGGGTGATGAGGTGGACGAGGTATGCGCTCCTCGCTCGGTCGACGCACGTGCTGGGATCGGTGAAGCTGAGGTGGCCGTAGCCGTCGTGGGTCAGCAGGACCGCGTTGCCGAGCCGGCGGGCCGCGCGGCGCGCGTTGGCGTACGCCGTGTTCGGGTCGTAGCGGATCAGCAGGATCGGGTTCGGTGGACCAGGAATCTGTCGGGTACGACGTCGCCAGCTGGGAAGAGTGAACACGGGCGCGGGTATAGACAGAGCATCGGGGACGGTAAGGAGGGCAGCGATGTTCGAGGCTAGCGATATCCGGGAGTGGCGCGGGCATGACGTGGTCGACGACGACGGCCACAAGATAGGGACGCTGGAATCGGTCTACGTGGACACGGCCTCGGACCGGCCCGCGTTCGCGACGGTAACGGTCGGCCTGCCGACGCGGCACCGGCTTGTCTTCGTGCCGCTGGCAGGCGCGACCGTTGGCCCGGGATATCTGAAGGTCACCTACGCCAAGCACCAGGTGCGGGACGCGCCGTCCATCGGCGTGGACGGCGAGCTGCCCGCTGGTGAGGAGGAGGCGATCTTTAAGCACTACGACCTGAGCTACGAGCGTGGCGGCGGCGGCGAGCGGCGTCTGGCGCGCCGCTGACATCGGGATGGGAGAGCCTCAGATGGTGCTGTTCTTGCTGCTGATCATTGCGGCGATTGCGCTCGGGATCGTCGGCGTTGTCGTTAAAGGCCTGCTGTTCTTGCTGTTCATCGGCGCTGTCGTCCTGATCGCTGACCTGGTTCTCCTCGGCACCCGGATCAGGCGAAGCGGCAGGCGGCCGGGCCGCTAGCCGCGGGCGGCAGACAGGTAGGCCGCAGCCAGGGCTGGCAGCCGGCAGACCGTTAGCGGCTCAGTACGACCTTGAGCGCTCCGGTGTCGGCCGCGCGGGCGAACACGTCGTAGGCCTCGGCGAAGTCGTCCAGGGCAAAGTGGTGTGTCACGAACCGGCCGGCATCGATCTGGTGGGTGGTCAGCAGGCGGAGCAGAGTCGGCGTGGAATAGGCGTCCACCAGGCCGGTGGTGACGGTGATGTTCCTGATCCACTGCTCTTCCAGGTGCAGCGTGGCGGGCTCGCCGTGCACGCCGATGTTGGCGATCCGCCCGCCGGGCCGGGCGAGGGCGACGGCTAGCTCGAAGGTGGCCGGGACCCCGACTGCTTCGATCGTGACGTCGGCACCCAGGCCGTCGGTCAGTGACCGGATGACGCTGAGGGGGTCCTGGCTGCCGTTGTTGACCGTGACGTCCGCGCCGAACTGCTTGGCTGCCTCGAGGCGGCTGCTGGCGAGGTCGATGGCGACGATGTGGCTCGGGCTGAACAGCCGCGCGCCCGTGATGGCCGACAGGCCGATGGGGCCTGCCCCGACGACTGCGACGACATCGCCGGGCCGGACATTGCCGTTGAGCACGCCCACTTCATAGCCGGTGGGCAGGATGTCCGCGAGCATGAGGAGTTCCTCGTCGGTGACGCCGTCGGGGACCGGGTAGGTCGACAGGTCGGCGAAGGGCACGCGGACGTATTCAGCCTGGGTTCCGTTGATCTTGTGGCCCAGGATCCAGCCGCCGCCGCCGAGGCACTGCCCGGATCTGCCCTCGCGGCAGTACCGGCAGGTCCCGCACGCGGTGATGCACGAGACGAGCACGCGGTCGCCGGGCCTGACGGTCTTCACGCCGCTGCCGACTGCGTCGACAGTGCCGACAGCCTCGTGGCCGAGGATCCGCCCGTCGGTCACCGCAGGCACGTCCCCCCTGAGGATATGAAGATCGGTCCCGCAGATGGTTACGGCGTCGACGCGGATGATCGCGTCCATGTCGTCGGAGATCTGCGGCTTCTGTACTTCTTCCCAGGCCTTCTGGCCCGGTCCGTGATAGACAAGCGCTCGCATGAGTTACCCCCGCTTTCATGAGATCTGCTCACCAGCTTGCCGGCTGCGAGCCGGGCGCGGCAGAGGCTTAGGTCCCTCGGGGACGGTTCGAACGTTCTGGTGTTCGCGTCCGGTGCGAACGCTGCGGATCTTAGACCTCGAGTGTCGGCTCGTCAGGAGCGGAGAGGTTCAGGACGGCGCCGGCCACAGCGGGGGCGGCGCTGAGCCTGGCCTCGAGTGCGCGCAGCCGAACGGCAACCACGGCAGCGACCGGCTTCGCCACTGCCACAAGCGCGTTAGCCCGCTCGGTGGCCGATCACGCAGAGAGCAGGGATCCAGGCCGGATCATTCGCTGGGGCCGGACACGTCGGCAGGCACTTCGGGGGTGGCGCCCCGGACGGGAGCGCGCCGCTGCCCGAAAGCCCGAAGCCTGCTCCAGCGATCGTCGTTCGGGCTGAGCTCCGGGGCGGCCTGGGGGCTGGTGCCGTTGCCCAGCTTGCTGGCGGTGTCGGCAAGGGCAGTGTCGCGCTGGTCGATCAGGTCGTCGCGCTCACGGCTGGCCGTTGCGGTCTCACGGCGGGACTGCCTGAGCCTGCGGCGCGCGGCGCTGCCGCGCCGGGAGGTACGGCGCGCGCCGGCGAGCAGGAGGCCCAGCCCGAGGAAGCCCGCTGCCCCGACGACGATGCCATAGAGGAACACCGTGCCGGACGAGCCGGTTACGTGGTAGCCCAGTACCGAGAAGTGGGTGAGCGCGTGCGCTGTGCCGCCGTTGCCGAGAACGCCGGCCACGCCTACGACGAGCGCGGCCACCAGGACGATAAGCCCGATGATGATCATGACATGCTCCGAACCATGTTGTTGTTTTCTTGCAGAGAACGGTGGATGCCGACGCGCGGGCACGAACGGCTAGGGGCAGCCCGCGAGCCGGGCATCCGCTACCGTCAGCGGCGCGCGAAGAAGCCGGAACGCCTGCTGGACTGCCCGCTGACCAGGTGGTACAGGAGCAGCAAGACGGCCGCGCCGACGATGGCGGTGAGCCAGGTGGAGAGGTTGAAGAACCCCTGCAGGCTGTGGATGTGGAAGATCTTGGTGGCTGCCCAGCCGCCGAGCAGCGCCCCGACGACGCCGATCACGCAGGTGAGGATGAGGCCCTGCTGCCTCCTGCCCGGGATCAGCATATTGGCGAGCAGGCCCGCGGCAAGCCCGAGGACGATCCATGCGATGATGCTCATAACCGACTCCTTTGGTCAGTCGACCAGATGGGGTACGCGGCAGTCAGTCATGCCAGATAGATCGCGGCGGGAGAGAGTCTCCCTGATGGGTTCTCACCGTCTTTCGGTTAAGCGTCTTTCTGCACCGGTCCGTGTACGGGGAAAAGCAAAACTCCGGGCCCTGAGCACTTCCGCGAAATATCGCGGTCGCAGCTACCTGGGTCCGGAGCAACACTTTTATACTACGCGACAATTTCTCTCGAGCATAGGATGCGCGTCAGCTGCCGTTCTTGACGGCTGAAGCTGCTACAGCGGTCTTGCCATTGGCGGGCGCACCAAGATGCGCTTGGCGTGGTTCCCGGCGCCCTCTACCGGCATGTGCGCGGCAAGGATCAGCTGCATGACCTCGTGGTAGACGGCATGCTCGCCGAGGTCGCTCACTGGCCTTGGCCGAGGCCTTCCTCGAAGCACTTCAGCCAGCCGGCCTGCCTGACCGCCCGACCGGTCGAACCTGCCCAGCGTCCGGCTGGCCGTGACCTGTAGGCGACCTGCAGCCGACGGCCGTCCCGCCTTCGCCCGCGGCGATGTACGGTTGAGGCAATACCGCCTGGATTGGCTGCGTCAGCTGACGCAGCTGGCTCGGTGGCAGCCGCCCTGGACCCTGGCGGCGCATTCGTAGCTCAGCTATCGATGTGCCTTCAGGAGTTGCCGGTGCAAGTCAGCGACACAGAGATTGCCGTGCTTCGGCAGCAGTCAGCATCGGCGCAGTCTGCGCCCGCACCGCCTGGCGGCAGCGAGTACGCCGAGCTGTCCAGGCTGGTCAGGGGCGCAGGATTGCTGCGCCGCCGCACGCACTATTACACGTGGAAGATCATCGTGACCGTCGGAGCGCTGGCGGGCGGCTGGGCGGCCTTCGTCATCGTGGGCAACTCATGGTGGACGCTTGCGGTAGCCGTGCTTCTGGCGGTGTTGTTCACCCAGATGGGCTTCCTGGGCCATGATGCCGGGCACCGCCAGATCTTTACCTCCCGGCGACCTAGCTACATCGCCGGCGTCCTGCTGGGCAACCTTGGCATCGGGCTGAGCTACGGCTGGTGGGTAGCAAAGCACAACCGGCACCATGCTCACCCCAACACCGAAGGCGCAGACCCTGACATCGCAGGCGGCGCGCTCATTTTCATCGCCACTGAGGTGAATGGCAATGCCCCCCGAGGCATTGTCCGGCTCATCCGGCAGTACCAGGCATACCTGTTCTTCCCGATGCTCCTGCTCGAGGGTGTGAGCCTCCACGTCGCGAGCGTCCGTGCACTAGCCTGCCGGACATCGCGGCACCGTCGGACCGAAGCGGCGCTGCTTGCCGCTCATTTCGCCGGTTACCTGGCCCTTGTTGTGCTAGTACTGGGACCCGGTTTGAAGGCCGCGGCGTTCATCATGGTGCAGCAGGGCCTTTTCGGTCTTTATCTGGGCTGCTCCTTCGCTCCCAACCATAAGGGCATGCCCATCCTGACCGCGGCCGACCGGACTGACTTCCTGCGCCGCCAGGTACTCACCTCGCGCAATATCCGCGGCGGCTGGCTGACCGACCTAGCGCTTGGCGGGCTGAACTACCAGATCGAGCACCACCTGTTCCCTTCGGCGCCACGGCCGAGCCTGCGTCGCTGCCAACCCCTGATCAGGGCATTCTGCGAGCAGCGCGGCCTGACTTACTGCCAGACAAGCCTGGTGGGCTCGTTCGCCAGCGTCCTGGGCCACCTCGACAGAGTCGGCAGGCCAGTCACCACCGGCCGGCCACCGGAACCGCGCCTTGACTAAAGCCAGGGACCCAGGCGGTTGCATCCATGTGACGTGAGCCGTGAAGGAAGGGCGGTGGAACGGGCCATGTCGTTCTGCGCGGCTCCGTCGGCAGCCTGGGCCGATGACAAGTGACCGGGGCGGCCGGGTATGGGGGCTTGTCGCCAGCCAGGCATCCCTGCGTGGGGGACGGGTGACAGCCGCGGATGCGTGCACGGCGGCCGCAGCGGCAGTGCAGGTCAGCGGTGCGTGGCTGATCGCAGCCGCTGGCCTAGAGGCGGGCTACCTGATGTGGGTGACTGACGAGGTCAGTGAGCATCTAGCCGAGCTGGAGCTGACCCTGGGAGAAGGGCCATCGCTGGACGTGTCGGCTTCTGGCGGACCTGTGCTCGCCTCGGATCTGGGTACCGGCGAGGCCGCTCGCCGCTGGCCCGTGTTCGCCCTGGCGGCACTGCAGGCCGGCGCTGGGGCGATCTTCGCGTTCCCGCTGCGGATCGGCGCCATCCGGGCAGGGGTGCTTGGCCTGTACCGGGCACGGCCAGGCCCGCTCACCGCATTCCAGCTGGGCGACGCGCTTGTGTTCGCGGATGCCGCGACCCTGCTGCTGCTCGAGGCACAGGACGAGGCGGCAGGTGGCGGCAGGACACCGGCTGGCCCCGGCAGCCGACCCGCTGACCTGGCCCTGCATCGCGCCGAGATCGACCAGGCGACCGGGATGCTGACCGAGCAGCTGGGGACCGGCATCGCAGAGGCTCTGCTGCGGCTGCGGGCCTATGCTTATGCGCATGACCGGCGGCTGTCCGACGTAGCCGGCGATATCGTGGCACGTCGGCTACGGCTGAGCCCCGACCCTTACTCTGGCGGAGAATGGTGAGGCATGAGGCGGGCGCCGCCGTGCGTGTGCGCCTGCTGGCCCCGGACTCCCGCGAGGGGTCTGCTGTTGTTGCTGAGAGGGTGATCAGGTTGGACGGAGAGCTGCTGTCCGAGACATTCGTCGAGCTGACTGACACGATGGTCGCCGACTTTGACGTGATCGACTTCCTGCACGTCCTGACAGACCGGAGTGTCAAGCTCCTGGACGTCTCCGCGGCTGGCCTGCTGCTGGCTGACCCGCGCGGCGAGCTGCGCGTGGTGGCGGCCTCGAGCGAGGCTGCCAGGGTGCTGGAGCTGTTCCAGCTGCAGAACGACCAGGGTCCGTGCCTGGACTGCTTCCGGACTGGCCAGCCTGTCTCGGCGGCGGACCTGGACGCCGAGGCGGAGCGCTGGCCGACGTTCGCGGCCGCTGCCCGGCAGTCCGGTTTCGCGGCCGTGCAGGCACTGCCGATGCGGCTGCGCGATCAGGTGATCGGCGCGCTGAACCTGTTCCGCGCCAGTGCGGGCGCCTTTGACCTGTCCGACGTGCGCGTCGGGCAAGCGCTGGCCGACGTTGCCACGATCAGCCTGCTGCACGAGCGGAACCTGCGACGAAGCGACATTCTCAACGAGCAGCTCCAGACCGCACTGAACAGCCGGGTCGTCATCGAGCAGGCGAAGGGCAAGCTCGCGGAGCGCCTCGGACTGGAGATGGAACAGGCGTTCAGCCTGCTGCGCGACCATGCCAGGAACCGGAACCTGCGCCTGGCTGAGCTGGCCCAGGCCTTCATCGACGGGACCCTGACCCTGGCCGGCCAGACCGCGGCTGCGCGGCCGCGCACCACGGCCCGCACGAGCCAGCCAGACGGCCGGCCACGACCGTCACCATCGCCCGTGCCGCCAGCCAGCCGATCGAGGCCAGCAGCCGACCGGGGCCAGTCAGTGGTGAAGGAGCTCGGCGAAGGCGGGTGAGTTCGCGGCGTCATGTGACTCCAGGGCCGAAGGTCATGTGCTTCCTCGGCCCGAACGGAGGTTCCCTTGAACTGAGGGCGACGCCGGCCAGGGTGCGTGCCGCAGCGGGCCCTGGTTTACGGTGTCTTGTATGGTCTGGCCCTCTCGGTAAGGCGAGGGGGCGGGATCTAGGCCCCCGCCGGGCGCACTCACGCCTCGGCGGGGGCCGCCCTATGGATAAACGGCCTCCGCGAGTGCGCTTGTGTGCCAGACTGTCAGCTGGAGGCCTGGACCCTGCCTGTTCCGGATATCAAATGCAATATATGCATTTGGCGGAAGCGGGGGATAATGAGACTTCTGGGCAAGGCCGCCCGTTCAGGTCCACCCATTGCCGAGCTGCTCGTCCCGCCATCTGCCGGGACTCGTCCCGGGGTTGCCCCTGCAGCGGTCACTCCGGTCACAGGGCGACGGACTGGCTCGGCTCGCGTCCCCGGGCCGGACTCGTTCGACCGCATCGCGCGGCTGACACGGATGGCTCTGGCCAGTCCGCGGGCGTCCGTCATCATCGTCGACCGGAACAACTCCTCCTGGCCAACCTGGGCCACGGCGCCGTTGTCGGTCGACGCACCGAGTGCCATCGAGCGATCGCTGTGCCAGTTCGTGATCGACTCGGGCAAGGAACTGATCATCGACGATGCCACCATCGGCCTCCCCTCCGAGCTCTCGCGGTCAGGCGAGCCTGCTGGCCTGATGGCCTGGGCCGGGTTCCCGGTCCGTGAACCCGGCGGCCGGGCAGTCGGGGCCGTGTGCGTCGCCGACCTCCGGCCGCGGCCCTGGAGTGCCTACGATGTTCAGATGCTTGCGGGCCTGGCTCAGGTCGCCTCGAGCGAAGTTGCGCTTCGGATAGCGCTCAGGCAAGGCGCCGACCGTGCGGTCCTTGCCCGGACCCTGCAGCAGATCCTGCTGCCGCCCCGGCTGCCGAAGATCCCTGGCCTGCAGGTGGCGGCGCGCTATGTGGCGGGCGGGACGGGGACCGAGATCCTCGGGGACTTCTACGACGTGTTTCCGTCGGTGCGCGGTAGCTGGGGGCTCGTCGTCGGCGACGTCTGCGGCAAGGGAATCCCCGCGGCCAAGAGCACCGCGCTCGCCCGGCACACGCTGCGAGGCGCGGCCCTCAGGCAGACCCGGCCGAGCCTGATCCTGGCCGGGCTGAATCAGGCGCTGCTTGACTGGCCCGCCGATGACCCGCGGTTCCTGACCGCGATCTACGCCACCGTACGCCCGCGGCTCGTAACCTCGGTGCGGATCAGTTCCGCGGGACACCCGCTCGCTCTGGTTCGTCGCGCGGACGGGCGCGTTAAGACAGTCGGGCAGCCAGGAACTCTGCTTGGTCTGCTCCCGGACCCCGACCTGTACGACACGCGGCAGCTGCTGCGGCCGGGCGACAGCATGATCCTCTTCACCGACGGAGTTACCGAGGCACGCAGTCATGTGAACCGTGACTTCTACGGCGATGAACGGCTCGGCAAGCTGGTCGGCGGCCTCGGTGACCTGCCGGCGGCACGGATGGCTGCGGCGGTCATCAAGGCGATCAGGGCCTTCAGCGGCGGAGTCGTCAGCGATGACACGGTGGTGCTGGTGCTGAAGGTGCCCTAGCCATGAGGAGGGCGGTCTGTACCTGCCTGACCATGTCGTCGGTGTTGACAGCGCGATCATGTCGGCACGCAGGCCTAGTGCCCAGCGGGACCAGACGCGAATCTGCCGAGGCGGATCTTCGGACCCTGCAGATCCACGAGTACCCCGACGCTGCGTCCGGCCTGGTACAAGGCCAGTCCCGGTGCGAGGGGGCCGGCGATGCGGCAGCTAGTCAGCCGCGCCGGGCCTGGCCATCTTTGCCCGGCTGGCGGCGCCTCTTGTCGCGGACGTAGACGGCGCCCTGCCTGCCGTCGCCCAGGCTGCGGCGCTCCAGCTCGAACAGGGTGGTCGCCGCCATCAGGTCGCTCAGCTTGGAGTAGCCATAGCTGCGGGAGTCGAAGTCCGGCTGCTGCTTGGTGATGAGCGTGCCGACGTATCCGAGCGGTGCCCAGCCGTCGTCGTCCGAGGCGGCCTCGACGGCATGGCCCAGCTGGCTTACCAGCGCGGTGTCGCGCTTGAGCTGCGCGGCCGAGGCATGCGGGGCAGCCGCGGGCGCCGGGGCGGCTGAGCCGGCCGCAGAGCCTCCGTCGTGCAGCAGGTTCTCGATGTAGATGAACTTGTCGCACGCCGCCACGAACGGCTTGGGTGTCTTGCGCTCGCCGAACCCGTACACGGTCAGCCCCGACTCCCGCAGCCGCGCCGCCAGGCGGGTGAAATCGCTGTCGCTGGAGACCAGGCAGAACCCGTCGAACCGGCCCGAGTACAGCAGGTCCATCGCGTCGATCACCATCGCCGAGTCCGTGGCGTTCTTGCCGCTGGTGTAGGCGAACTGCTGGATCGGCTGGATCGACTGCGCGAGCAGGTGGTCCTTCCAGCCCTTCAGGTTCGTGCCGGTCCAGTCGCCGTAGGCGCGCTTGACATGAGCGGTCCCGTACTTGGCCACTTCGGCGAGCAGGCCCTCGGTGATCGCGGGCTGCGCGTTGTCCGCGTCGATGAGCACTGCGAGCCTGGCCGCGTTCTCGCTCACCATGATCCTCTTTCCGCCGCGTTGGAGAGTCGGGCATGCCCTTGCCAGCGGCTGCCACGACCACTCTTCTGATCCTGCCGCACGAGCGGGCACATCCCAACATGCCACGCAACCCGCCAGCAAGGCCGGAATCAATGGCGGACGCTGGGCCGGGCTTTAGCCGCCGTTAGTGTCGAGCGTCACTCCGGCCGATGGCTATCAGCTGGCTGTCTCCGCGAGCGCGGTGTATCCCGCCGGGAGCTGCCCGATGAGATGGCGGTAATCATCCTCGCTGAGCGAGTCGCGCAACGTGGTGAGGACGGCACCGGTTCCAGCGTGGGTGTCTTCATCGGTCAGCCCGGTGCGCTCGCTCACCTGCCTGATGAAGTCGCTGACCGCGACCGGGTGGGCTCCTTTCCTGCGACGTCGCGGTGCTCGCATATGCTCCGCCAGCGGGTCGGGGAGGTCGGCGGCGAGGCGCCTGGCCTCGCCTTCGCTCAGCTGCCCTGCTAGCCCTTCCAGCACTGCGCGAGTGATATCTGCCGATTCCTCACGCGACAACGTGGTTCGCTCCGCTACCGCACGGACGAGCCCCTTCTGGTCCATGGCCGTGCCCCTTCGTCGGCTTACCGGCTAGTGTCCTGTGCCGCTGGACCTGGCCGACATCGGGGGGTGACCTGGGCGAGGAGGCCAGGGAGTACGCGGTCGGCTGATGAGTACCACCAGGCCGGAGGCGGCGATACGGGAAGAGCTTCAGCTCGTGGAGGAAGACCTGACGCGGCTAAGGAAACGGCCTAGAGGCGGCTTCCCCCTCCGGCCAGGAAATACTCCCGGCCCTCGCGCCGCCTCACGTTGGTGTCAGAGGTCGACGGTCATGCCGTCGTACGCCGCGGGCAGCTCAGCGTCGGTCAGCCTGCCGAGCATGGCGGCGGACATGTGGGTGAGCACGATCCGGTCCGCCTGGAGATCCCCGACGTGGGCGTGCAGTGTCTGGTAGTCGAGGTGGTATCGGATCGGCCGGTCGAAGGTGTACGCCTCCACCGCAAGCAGATCCGCCCCCCGTGCCGCTTCCGCTAGTACGGGAGTCCACTGAGTGTCCCTGGAGTATGCGAAGCTCGCGCCGCCGAGTTCGATCCGCAGTGCCAGCGGCGGGGCGCCGCAGGCGTGCTCGACCTCCCACCCGCGCACGGTAGAACTGGCCGTCCAGGATCAGGAACGGCAGCCCGCCGAAGTGATCGCCGTGCAGGTGAGTTACCGCAACCGCGCCGACCGCGTTCGGGTCCAGCGACTCCTGAGATGCGATGTGCGGCTGGCTGCCATCCACGTGATGATGGACAAATGCGGCTGCTGCTGATCGGCGCTCCCGGCGCTGGCAAGGGAACACAGGCCGAGCGGCTCGCCGCGCGATTCGGCATGACGCACATCTCCAGCGGCGACCTGCTGCGCCAGCATGTCCGGGACCAGACGGCGCTCGGCAGGACGGTGAAGTCCTACGTTGACAACGGAGACCTGGTCCCGGACGGGGTCGTCATGGACATGCTGCGCAAGCCCGTCCTGGCCGCGACCCGGGGTTATGTCCTGGACGGGTTTCCCCGGACCGTTGAGCAGGCCGAGGCATCATATGCCGCGGTCCGGTCCCTCGGGGTCGAGGTGCAGGCCGCGATCCACCTCGATGTACCCCGCGAGGAGCTGATCCGGCGGCTGCTGGCGCGCGGCCGTGGCACCGAGGACGCTGAAGCCGTAATCGAGCACCGCCTTCAGGTGTACCAGGAGAAAACGGTGCCTCTGCTCGCGTACTACGCCGGCCGCGAGTGGATGTCGACCGTGGATGGCTCCCGGTCGGCAGACACCGTCCACGAGGATATCGTGCGGCGCATCCAGAAACTGGCCGCATTCGTCGCATCGCCATAAACTGGCTGCGAGAAGACGGGGTCGCCGAAGTCAGCACGTTCTTCCTCCGCCTGAACGTCATAGACATGAACGGTCCGATGGACATCGAGGTCGGGGCCGTTAATGCCGACGGCAACGCCGCCGGGCTGCGGCCGCGAGGTAGCCCAGACCGGTAGGGTCTGGCGCTCTGGCCGGGGCGCCAATGCGACAATGACCGCATGCCAGCACTTAGCGACAAACAAGGCAACGAGCCCGCGGCACCGCTGCCTGTGCCTGGCGGCGGCACGGACGCTGATGCGGGCGCCTCGTTCCGGTGGCGTGATGCGCTCGGCGTCACGAGGTCAATCCAGATCCTGGAGCGTGCGCAGGACGTCGTCACCGTCGCTGTCGGGATCGTGCTAGTTGTCCTGGCTGCCGTGCTGCTGGTCTCCGGGATCATCGACTTTCTTGACGGATCGTCAGGGACCATCTCGCTGGCGGCGCCGATCCTGGTCGACCGCGTGCTGCTGGTGCTGATCCTGGTCGAAATCGTTCATACGGTCGTCCTGTCGCTGCGCTCGCACCGCCTGGTCGCCCAGCCGTTCATCGTCGTCGGGCTGGTCGCGGTCATCCGGCGGATCTTGTTCGTGCTGACACCTGGCAGCGAGGTCAAGCCCAGTACCTCGGAGCTTGCGCTGCTGATCGCGATGGTGGCGGTGTTCGTGGCCGGCCTCATCGCGGTCAGCCGCTTCGAGAAGAACGAGGAGTGAGACTGCTTAGCCGCGCAGCGGGGTGAGGCGCCGTTCGAGAAGCCGCTGCTAGGGCTGGCACGAGGCCCGCCCGGCTACCTCCTCGGCGTGCCGCCCGACCTGGACCGGCGACGATGACATCCGCTGGCCGACTCAGACAGCACCTGGCTGGAATGGCTCCCCGGCCCTGCTCTTGACACCGCTAACTCAACCGGGTCCAATAATTCGTAGAATCCGCTTCTAGTATTTGATGGCGGATAGCGAGGTATGAGCGGATTAGCGGATTGAGGAGGTTCGTCGGCATGACGGAACGTAAGAGCCCGACGGCGGTTCTCCATGAAGGCCCCCGCGCGCTGAGCGACGAGCAGGTGCGCGAGATCGAGGAGTCCGACCTCGCCGGCGTGCTCGACGTCGACATCGACGACGTCATCGAGTACGTCCACAAGGACCTGAAGTCCCTGCCGGACTTCACGACGCTCTACCGCAAGTACCTGAAGCAGCGGTGGGATGTCTACGACCTCGACTTCAGCCAGGACAAGATCGACTGGCAGGAGAAGATGACCGAAGCCGAGCGCCAGTCGTTCATGGCCATCGCTTCCGGCTTCCACCACGGCGAGCGGCAGGTCGAGATCGAGCTGCCGGTGTTCATGATCGGAGCGAGCGAGGAGGAGAAGCTCCACATCGCCGCGCAGATCGAGGACGAGGCGCGGCACACGGTCTTCTTCGACCGGTTCTATCGGGAGGTCGTCGGGCTGGAGGGCGACGACATCATGGATATCCTCGACGCCTCGTTTCCCTGGGTGTCGGAGACGTTCGTCGGGCCGTTCGGGCTGCTCGCCTACCAGGCGGACGAGGTGCGGCGGAACCCGTTCGACGAGCGGGCCCGCGTGCGCTACGGCACGAGCTATTTCCTGTGGATCGAGGGCGTGCTGGCGCTGTCGGTCATGAAGGTGACGCTGTCGTACGCGCGCTGGCGCGGGTTCCTGCCGGCGTATTACACGGGCTTCACGGCGACCTGCCGCGACGAGTCGCGGCACGTTCAGGGCGGCATGCGCTACCTGCAGGACGCGGTCCGCAAGGACCCGACAATGATCAACGAGATCCACGCCACGCTGCGGACGATCCTGTCGCTGTCCGGCGTGGCCAGCCGGGAGATCTACTACGAGCCGCTGGGCTGGACCGAGGCCGAGGTGCGGATGCTGTTCTTCCAGCAGCTGCGCCGCAAGCTGACCGACGTCGGCATCGATCTCGCGCCTGATATCGAGGACCTGCTCGCGCAGGCGCAGCCCGTCCTGGCGGGAGGGTGAGCGGTGGCCGAGCCGACGTTCTTCAGCAAGGAGTGGGCCGACACGGTACGTGACGCACTGGTCGCCGGCCCGCCGGAGCAGGCCCGGGCCGGCAAGCTGCAGATGTACTGGGACTTCTTCGATCTGATCAGGAGCTTGTACCCGGCGTCGTGGGCCCTCGGGTGCCGCGACCTGCCCGCGGAGCTCGGCGACGGCCCGGCGTACCTGCTCGTCCAGTGGGGCGGCGGCACGGTCACCACGTGCCAGATCATCGGGCCGGACGACCCGCCTGAAGCCACCTACGTGCTCGGCATGGATTACTCGGACTGGAAGGCGCTGCACGAGGGCTACGACGCTCAGCGCACGGTGATGTACCGCAAGATCCTGCTCGAGAAGGGCGACCTGCTGGAGTTCTTCAAGGCGATCTACTTCTTCGTGGAGTGCCTCGCCATCATCGGCATGATGCCTGCCGACTACCCCGCGCTGGCGGGCCGGTAGACCGCGACTCCGCTCGCCCGGTAGTCGCACCGGAAGCCAGTGGCGAGAAGGTACTGCTGGAGATGGCGGTCGGCTGTCCACAGCAGCACCCAGCCGATATCCATGCGCCGGGCGTTCCGGGCGGTCGCCGTCAGCTGCGCGGCCGACAACTGATAGTGACCTTTCTGGACGCGCATCAGGGCACGGTAGAACGGCTCGCCGCGGATGCCGCTAGCCGTCGCCGGCGTGATGCGGGACAAGTTGGCGACCGCAAGCGGATGGTCGTCCGCCGTCGCGAGTACCTGAGATTCCGGCGCGAACGGCGCGCCGAGGAGGCCGGCCCCGCCGCGGATGCCGAACGGCACGTCCACGACGATCGACCTGGAGTGGTCGGCGGCGATCGGCCGGTCGAGCGCGGGCAGAGCCGTTGGCATCGCCCCGAAACCCGCAGGAGTGCACAGCCCGGCCTCCAGAACGCCGACGGCGAGGACGGCGACCAGGACAGGCGCGGCGTGCTCGCGGAGCCAGTTCACGGTGAAGCCGGCCAGCAAGGCCGCGGGCACCAGGCCGACTTCCGCGATGCGGGCGGGCTCGCGGAAGCTGGCGAGTCCCGGTGTCCGGACGATCCAGGTGTACGGCATGAGTGAGGAAAGCGGCACGCCATGCCACACCTGCGCGAGCGGCACGTACGTGCTGGCGCCGATGTGAATGGCCGATCCCATGGCCAGCACCGTCGCACCGGCCCAGGCGATCGCCAGGCCCCAGGCCGTGCGCTGCCGCCAGGCCAGCACCAGGCCCGCTATCGCCAGCGCCGTGAGCACGGCTCCGTACGTGGTGAAGTCGGGCGAATGCGGGATGCTCAGCCCGAGATTGGTTACTCGCGGCGATGGCTCGACCACATTGGGGAGCCATGCGCCGGCCAGGTAGGCGGTCGCGCTGGGAGTGGCGGGCGGGCCGGCGACCTTGATCTCGTGCGCGATCGCGAGGAGCTGGGGACTGGCCACCACCCCGGCGGCTAGCGCGGCAAGCGCAAGGGGCAGCAGCCGCGTCCACCTCGGTGCGCTCAGTATTCGTGCCGCGATCGACATGTCGGCCGGATCGGGTGGCGCTGGCCGGCCGAGCAGCCACGGCAGCAGCGCCGCTGCGGCCAGCATCGCGGCCATCAGCGCCGAGTCCTGGTCGACCAGCACGCTTGCGCCGATGACCAGGCCCAGGATCAGTGCCTGCGCGGGCCCGGGACGGCGGCGCAGCCGTGCCGCGGCCTCCAGGGCCAGTGGCACGAACAGCGCGCCAGCAGCCAGGTTCACGTGAACCCACGCCCAGTAGTCCACGATCACGGAGTAGCCGAAGAATCCGCCCGCTGCGATTGCCGCGATCTGCGACGGCAGCCAGAGCCGCGCCACCCGGTACATCGCGTAGCTTTGCATCCCGGGCAGCGCGATCGACAGCAGGTTGAAAGAGGCGGTCGGGCCGAACATGGTCGTGACCGGCAGCATCACCACGCCTGCCAGCGGCATCAGGGTATGGAACCCGAGCTGGGTACCCACCGGCGCGGCCAGGTAGCTGGTCGACCACGGGCTGCTGAGGTGCTCCACGCTGCGCGCCATCCACCAGAAGTCCCACACGTAGCACCCAGCGTCCCTGGTGGCAGCCATCCGGCCGGCCAGATAACTGGCATGTGGCCAGGTGACCGCGATGCCGGCGCCGATATAGCCCAGCAAGACCATCAGGTGGACCGCAACGGGATGCAGGACCCTGGCCGGCCGCCGCCGGGCCGCGCCGTCGGGCTCCGTGGCCCTGGCGTCTAATGCTTCGGGGGGAAGCGCCGCGGGCTGGTCCTCGGAGGGCGGCTCATCGTGCACGTTTGGCATAGTACTGTCCGCTCTCGGCAGGCTCCACAGGCCAGGGTAGTAGCATCGGGCCACCGCGCACGGCTCACCTGAGCAGCGCAAACGGGGGGACCTACGATGCCAACAGTCATGCTGTTCCACGAGGTCGACGATGTCGGCCACTGGCTTTCCTCGCCGAAGCGGGAAGAGTTCTTCGGACCCTTGGGCATTACCGCGCGCGCGTTCGTCGACCCGGAGAACACGAGCCGGGTCGGGCTGATCGTGGAAGCGC
>DATKQH010000194.1:0-3740 GCA_035532775.1 Streptosporangiaceae bacterium | reverse complement strand
GCTTCCGCCTGCTCCTAGCCGTCATGAAGGCCGGCAACGTCAAGCGCCTCACCGAAGCCCACGACTTCCCCCTCAACATCGCCGTCGGCGACTCCCTCCTCCACGGCCGAGGCGGCGCGGGCGAACAAGGCGAACTCTTCGGCGCGAGCGGAGTCTTCACTTACCGTTCAGAGGATGTCAGCGACTACATCACCACTGTCGACATCCTCGGCGTGAACTCCTACCACGTCGTCGTCGGCAATCCGCCCTACATCACGGTGGCCGACAGTCAGGAGAACACTAACTACCGCAAGGCCTACAAAGACGTCTGCTCCGGCCAGTACGCACTCTCAGTGCCGTTCGCTGCTCGGTTTTTCCGCCTTGCTCACATCGCTGGCGGCGACCGGCGCGGGGCCGGGTACGTGGGCCAGATCACCGCAAACTCCTTCATGAAGAGAGAATTCGGCAAGAAACTCATAGAGGAGTTTTTTGGGCGTGAGATCACGCTGACTCACGTCATCGACACGTCCGGGGCCTACATCCCTGGTCACGGGACGCCGACCGTGGTGCTCGTAGGACGCAACCTGATACCCACGGTCAGCGCGATCCGCGCCACACTCGGAGTACGTGGCGAACCGACACAGCCGGACCCACCGGAGAAAGGGAAGGTCTGGCAGGCAATCATCAATCAAATCAGCCAGCCGGGCAGTGACAGTGAATGGATAACAGTAACGGACCTCTCCCGAAGCCGACTCTCACACTATCCATGGACCCTGACTGGCGGCGGAGCTGGGGAACTGAAGCAAGTAATAGAGACTGCCAGCCCTAAGCATCTGTCACAAGTCATTGACTCGGCCGGCTTTATGGCAGTAACACGCGAAGACGACGCCTACTTCACGGGTGGCCAAACCGCGGCGCGCCTATCTGTAGACGACCGCTATGTTGTCCCAGTCAGTGGCGGAGCCGGCTTGCGCGATTGGCGCCTTACGCCAGAAACGGAAGCCATATTTCCATACGAGACCAGAGGTGCGGTCGCAGAGGCTTCTAGCCAGGTACTCCGCCATCTTTGGCGATACAGGAGGCATCTCGCCGAGCGCCGAGCCCTTTCCGGCACGCAGGAAGAGCGCGGGTTGGCTTGGTACGAATACTCTAACTTCTATCCTCACAGATGGGCTTCCCGATTTCGCATCGGCTTTGCATTCGTTGCTACCAACAACCAATTCGTTCTAGCCAGACAGGGCTGCCTACTCATTCGAACCGCACCAGTAATCATGCTGCCGGAGGGGGCGAGCGAGGACGATCACCTGGCGCTGCTCGGGATGCTCAACAGTTCGACCGCGTGCTTCTGGCTCCAGCAGGTTAGTCACAACAAGGGTGAGGGCGGCGGTGCCCGAGTCGACGCTGGGTACTCAGCGATGGGGAGCGAGGCTTGGAAGAACTGCTTCGAATTCACTGGGACGAAGCTGCAGGACTTGCCGCTGCCGGCGGAACTGCCGTTGGAGTTCGGGCGGGTGCTGGACGGGCTGGCGCAGCGTCTGAGCGGCGTTCAGCCGTCGGCCACTTGCGCCACGTCCGTCCCGACCCGGGATGCGCTAGACGCCGCGCGGGCGGAGCATGACCGGATCCGTGGGCGGATGATCGCGCTCCAGGAGGAACTGGACTGGGAGGTCTACCGGCTGTACGGACTCCTGTCCGAACAGGAAGCCGCCGAACTCTGCGCCGACCCGGACGAGGTACCTGAACTGCGACTGGGTGAGAGGGCCGTCGAGATCGTGTTGGCTCGCCGGATGGCGGCGGGTGATGAGGAGACGCAGTGGTTCGCCCGGCACGGGTCGACGCCGATCACCGAGATCCCATTGCATTGGCCGCAGGCCTACCGGGAGGTCGTTCAGCGGCGGATTGAGGTGATCGGGCGACGGCGGGATCTGGCGCTGATCGAGCGGCCAGAGTGTAAGCGGCGCTGGCAGGCCGAGCCGTGGGAGAAGAAGGAGCAGGCGGCGCTGCGGGCCTGGCTGCTGGATCGGTGCGAGCGACGCGATCTCTGGTTCGCGCCGAGCGACACCGGCACCGAGGAACCCCGGCCGATGACGGTGAACCGGCTGGCGGACCGGTTGCGGGGCGACGCCGACTTCATGTCGGTTGCCCGGCTGTACGCGCAGCCGGACGCGGATCTGGCCGAGGTGATCGCGGGGATCACCGACGCCGAGCATGTGCCCTACCTGGCGGCGCTGCGCTACAAGGACACCGGACTGCGTAAGCGCGAGCAGTGGGAGAGGACCTGGGACCTTCAGCGCGAGGAAGATGCCACCGGGGAGCGGCTCAACATCCCTGTCCCGCCCAAGTACGCCTCGGCCGACTTCCGCAAGGGCTCGTACTGGTCGAACCGCGGCAAGCTGGACGTGCCGAAGGAACGGTTCATCTCCTACCCGCTCGCGAGCCCGGATGGGGACGGGTCGCTGCTGCTCGGCTGGGGGGGCTGGGATCACCGCGAACAGGCGCACGCGCTGATGACAATCATTGAGGACCGGGCCAGCCGGGACGGCTGGGACTGCGGCCGGGTGATGCCGCTGATCGCCGGGCTGGCCGAGGTGATGCCGTGGGTGCGGCAGTGGCACGGCGAGGTGGACGCGGCGTTCGGGATGAGCCCGGCTGACGCCTACGCCGGTTATCTCGAAGACCAGCAGCGCCGCTGCGGCGTTACCGGTGGCGACCTGGCCGCCTGGCGTCCGTCGCCGTCCGGCCGGGGACGTCCGCCCCGTTCAGGTGCAACCACCGCCGCGAACGCGGCCACCGACAGCTAGGCAAGGTGCCATTGGCCATGACAGCTGAACTCCTGCGCGATCTCATCGACATTCCCGAGCGGGTGCTCGCCGGGGACTTCGTGCTCAACCTGTCCAAGGGCGTCGGTGAGCAGTCCACGATCCGCGACTACGTGGTGACCGACCAGCTGGCCGAGAAGTTCGACGACGCGCTGGGGATGATCCAGTCGGCGGTGGAAGGCCGCACTTCCCGCGCCGCGTACCTGGACGGCTCTTTCGGATCAGGTAAGAGCCATTTCCTTGCTGTCCTGCACGCGATCCTGCGCGGCGACCCGGAGGCCCGCGGCAAGGCGAAGCTCGCGGAGGTGGTCGGCAAGCACGACAAATGGCTGGCGGGCCGCAAGTTCCTGCTGGTCCCCTACCACATGATCGACTCGACCTCGCTGGAGTCGGCGATCCTCGGCGGCTACGTCGACCATGTCCGCAGGCTCCACCCGGACGCGCCGCCGCCGGTGGTCTACCGCGACGATGTGCTGCTCGGTGACGCCCGCCGGCTACGCGCCACGCTCGGGGACGAGAAGTTCCGGGCGAGCCTGCCGGTGGACGACGAGTGGGGTGAGGCGGGCTGGGACCCGGCCAGCCTGGACGCGGCGTTCGCGGCGGCGCCAGGCGACAAGGACCGCAGGCGGCTCGTGGGCGACCTGCTGGCCACGCACTACCGCAGCTATGTCCAGGTGGTCAGCGGCACCTCGGAAACGTTCATCGAACTGGACAAGGGGCTCGCCGAGATCAGCCGGCACGCCAGGGACGTGCTGAACATGGACGCGGTGGTGCTGCTGCTCGACGAGATCGTGCTGTGGCTGTCCAGCTATATCGGCGACCCGACCAGGATCAAGGCCGAGGCGCAGAAGGTGTCCAAGCTGGTCGAGTCGGCCGAGCACGAGCGGCCCGCCCCGATCATCAGTGTCCTTCCCCGCCAGCGGGACCTGCGGGAGCTTGTCG
>DATKQH010000193.1:0-23458 GCA_035532775.1 Streptosporangiaceae bacterium | reverse complement strand
GGCGTTCCGGTGGCGACGCATGCTTTGTCAACGACGTCGCCGACAACCGGACGATTCGCCGGCGGACGGCGCACCTGATGGTCGGCACGCATCGGACCGGGCGGGCTTCGGCAAGGTTGCAGCGTGTGACGATTGAGGCGTTCGCGCACGTCTCGACTGAGCACGCGAACCGAAATCACAGCGGACCGATATCTCTGCAAGTCCGGGCATCAACATGCCAGTCAAGGTGATCTTGCCACTCAAAGTGCCACTCAGCTTGCGGAAGAGACTGTCCCCGAACCGTCAAACAAGCCCCTGACCTGGGAGCCCCCTTACGGAATCGAACCGTAGACCTTCTCCTTACCATGGAGACGCTCTGCCGACTGAGCTAAGGGGGCACGGCGGGCACCAGCGTGACCCGCACGAGCAACGCGCCGAACGTCCGGCGGAGAACACCATCACGGGAACACCGACCAGAGCCGCGCGCTAGGCGAGCATACACGATCAGCCATGGACCCGGTGAACCAGTGGTCGCCTTGGACAACGAAGCACCCCCCGATCCCGGGTTCCCGGCAACGGACCCCTAAGCAAGATCCCTGCGAACACCCGAGGCGCCCCTCCCGGCACCCCGCGCCACGTCCCGCGGCCCGCGCCCTGCCTGCAACTACCCAGCCACCCGGCGGAACACCTCCGCCACCTGCTGCCACTCCTGCGACAGCGGATCGATCACCGCGAAATGCCCGCCGCCGGGCAGCAGCACGCAGGTCGCCTCCGCGGCGCGCGCCCCGGCAGCCCGTGCCCACCTGGCGTAATCCAGGCTCATCAGGTACGGAACCCGGTCGTCCGCCATCCCGTGAACCAGCCACACCGGACCCCCGGCGGGAAGCAGCCGCGATGGATCAGCCTCCAGGTACCGGTCGTCGGAGAACTGCGCGGGCCCGCCGCCCATCAGCGCGCCGACGGCCTGCTGCCCGAGCGCCTTCCGGTAGCTCGCGGCCAGGTCGCTGACTGCCGCCAGGGCCACGACGCCACGCCACTCGGATCGCTCGGCATGCCAGCGCGAGCCGGCCGGCAGCCGGTGCCTGCTGGCCGCCCATAGCGCCAGCTGGCCGCCCGCCGAGTGACCGGCGAGCACCGCCTGGCCAGGATCGCCGTCCACGGCCCCGCCCGTCGCATCGGCGACCAGTCCGGGCAGCCGGTCAGCAGCCGCCGCCACGTCATCGAACGTCCCAGGCCAGCCGCCCCCCGGCTGACCGGTCCGGCGGTACTCCGGCGCGCACACCACGAACCCAGCCGCCGCGAGAGCCTCGGCAAGCGGCCGCGTGTGCTCGCGGCCGTACTCGGCGCGCCAGAAACCGCCATGCAGAAATATCGTCAACAAGGCTCGCCCGCCCATGCCTGCCCGCTGAGCGGCTGCCGCGGGCGGGAGGTGCACATCGGCGACGTGCTCAGCGCCGTCGCCGTACCGGAGCACCAGGTCGGGTGGCCGAGCGGGCCTGGTCAGCACGTCGGACGGAGCCCCGCCGACGTCACCAGAACGACGCTCACTGTTCATTCGACCGCCACTCCGGAAACGTTCATGATGCCCTGGCGAAACAGGATCATTATGAACTGGATCTTGCCCGCAGGTGCCCTTAGCCACTTCAGCCAGTCGGGAAGCCAGCTTATGCTCAGAGGTATGGCCTCACGCGGACGGCTAGAATTCCCTACTAAGTTCATGGATTATAGGAGCCTCAGGAGAGCGGAACCGGCGCAGGCCGGCTGGACGATCGGAGCGCTGCCGTGCCGGTAGGGATCATGCGAGCGGGACGAGCTGCCATCGCGCTCGTCGCCGGATCCTTCCTGGTCTCGGCCTTCGCGATCGCCCCCGCGCTGGCTTCCGCCGCCCGTCCGGCTGGCTCGCCGTGTGGCAGGGGCTCGGTCGCGGTTGCCTCGGCCAAGCTGCTAGCCTCGCGCAGCTCGTCGCCGTCGGCCAGCGCCAGCCGGACGCGCACCGCGAGCGCGAGCCTGTCGAAGTCCGCCAGCCCCTCCGGGAGCGCGAGCCCGTCCCGCAGTTCCAGCCCCTCGCGCAGCCCGAGCCCGAGCAAGAGCCCGTCCCAGAGCCCCAGCCAGACCAGGAGCCCGAGCCCGTCAAAGAGCAACAGCCCCAGTCCGTCGAAGTCCGGCTCGCCCAGCCCGTCCCCGTCGCAATCACCGTCGCATTCGCCTAGCCCTTCGCCCTCGCCGAGCCGCTCGCACCATGCGGGCGCGCTCTGCGTCACCGCCCAGCTTGTGCAGCACAGCTCCGACACCGCAGCCGGCGGCACCGTGACGTACTCGATCTGGGTCTGGAGCACGGTCGCTGCCCGGCAGGTGACGGCGAGCGCTGCCTCGAGCGCGCACGCCATGCGGTCGCCGCACTTCACGCTGTGCCCCGCCGCTCACGGGACGAGGTGCTCGATTGGCGCGCTGCCAGCTAACCAGGCATTCGAGCTGATGGTCACGGACCAGGTCAGGGCTACGGCCAGTACAGGCGACCCGATAACGCTGGCGGTAACGGTCAGCGGCGCGTCGCTCTCCCCTGCCGAGGCCGCAATTACGACGGTCATCGGCCAGGCAGGTCAGACTCCCACGTCAAGCCCGCTGCCGACGCTGCCGCCGGCGGCGCTGGCCCCGATTCCCGGCGCGACGATCACGCCTGCAGGGCTGTCCGGCCTGTTCCCGACGGTAACCCCGCAGGCCACCCCGTCTAGCAAGGCAAGCCGCGGCCGCAAGCTCGCCGGGATCACCCAGACCTCGTCGGCGCTGCCGCTCGATCCCCGCCTGATCGGCGGACAGCTCGCCGGGCTGGCCGTGCTGGCGGCCGCGATCACGATGGTCGTCGCGCGACTGTCGCTCCGCACGCCGCAGACCTCAGGTGCGGCTAAGTCCGGCAAGGACAGCGGCGACGCGAGCGGCGACCAGACCGGCAGCTGATGGCGCCGGCCGGTTACCTGACGACGTGCTCGACCAGCGGGCGCATCTGCCGCATCTCGTCCGCCAGGCCAGCCGAGGGCAGCGTCGCCGAGACGACGACCCCGAAGGTGTCGCTGTCGGCCCAGGCACATTCGGCCGGACCGCCGTTCGACCCTGGTGCGCAGGCAGCCTGGCCCCCGAGCTTGCCCGCGCTCGTCGCGAACGCACCGTGCAGCCGGGTCATGTAGGCGCTGATCAGGCTGCTTGCCGAGGCGTTGCCCGCGAGGTTCCCGCCGATGAACACGACGATCTGCGGTCCGGTGCTCGTGCCGGGTCCCGTCGTCCGCTCGTAGACGGCGGCGACGACGTTCTTCACGTCGCCGGCGGCGGCGGCCAGGATCCGCTGCTTGAGCGCCTTGGCGGTCGCGTTCGCCTGCTGCCTGGCGTAACTGCCCAGCGTGGCCGGCGTCGACACGGCATGTGAGGTCTGCGGCTTGAACACCAGGTAAGCTGCGACGGCCAGCACGGCGACGATCACCGATCCGCCGAGGATCAGTACCTTGCGTACTCCGCGCCGCCCGGTCCGCGGCCGGCTCTTGCCGGGCGCGCGCTGCTTGCGAGGCTTCGGTCCGCCGCTCGTGCGCTGCTTGCGGGGCGGCTTGCCGCGGTAGCGCAGCTGACGGTCGAGCAGCTGGATCTCGGGCGAATCGCCGTCGCCGGCCGCCCGGTCAGGCTGGTCCGTGCTGGCTGGCCGGCCGGCATTGGCGATCGCGCGATCAGCGGGCACCGGGTCGGTCCGGGCCGGATCGGCTGGCTGGGCCACGGCGGCGGACCCGGCCCGGCGGATCCTCGGACCGCGGGCGGTGGTCGGATCCGTTGGGCTCTGGTCTTCCGCGCGCCGTGGCGGACCGGTGATGGCCGTTCGGTCTCGCCGGCTGGCCAGCCGGCGATCGTCGGCAACGGGTTGGCGGCGCGCATCGGTGTCCGCGAGCGGATCGTCGGCAGCCCCGGATCTGCGCGGGCGCACCGCCGTGCCGGGACCCCTGTCCTGGACCGGATAGAGCGGCAGCGCGTACTCGGCGGTGTTCATGTGCGGCTCGGACCTGTCCAGCCCCGGCCGATCCTGCCCCGGCCGGTCCAGCGCCGGCCGATCCAGCCGATCCAGCCCGGGCCCATCCAGCGCCGGCCAGCCCGGCTCCGGCCGACCCCGCCCAGGTCGCCCCTGCCCGGACCGATCCGACCCGGGCCGATCCCGGTCGGCCAGATCCCGGCCGGGCCGATCCCGGTCGGGCCGACCCTGCCCGGGCCGGGTCAGCTCGGGCTGCGGCCGGCCAGACTGACCGCGGCGGCCGACATCGTCGATCGGGTAGAGCGGCTGCCCGTAGTCGTCGGCCGCCGGGTTGAACAGCTCGTCAGCCGCATTGCCTGCGTGCAGGTCGACGGCCTGACCCGCGGTCAGCCGGACGGCGCGTCCGGTCCGCGGTCGCGACGGCCCGTCATCGGCAAGCCGTGGTGCAGGATCAAGGTCGTACCCGGGCGCCGGATCCGACCGGTCCGTCCTGTCCGCCCGATCCGATCGGTCCCCGCGCCCCGTGCGTCCCGCCCGCCCCGTGCGTCCCGCCCGCTCCGAACGACTGAGCCGCTCCGAGCGACCCGGCCGGCCCGGCGCCAGGTCGGTCCGCTCCGAACGACTCGTCCGGCCCGCCGCCAGGTCCGCGCGCTCTGAACGTCCCGCCGGCCCGGCTGCCGTCGTCCCAGCCGTCCCGGGCCCGGCCCCCGCAGCAGACTCGCCTGACCGGCCAGAACCGCCTGGCCCGACGGCACCAGCACCCGGCCGGAGCCCGCCGTCCCGCTCCTGGCCGGAATCCTCACGCGGCTGACGTGGCAACGTCGCGGGCCGCGTCGCGGGCTGAACGGACGCGGGAGCTGATGACCGAGCCGATGAGGAGGCTCGCCCCTCGCCGAGGTACTTGATCCAGTCGTAGTCCTCGTCACCGCCGAGGCCACCGGGCTGATCCTGCCCGCGGGCATCGTCCCGATCGGACCGCCGGTCCTTGCCCTTCTTCGGCATCCGGCCAACCTCCAGTATCCCGGCCGTCTGCCGACCTCTTGCCCGTCGCTGCGCCGCAGGTCCCACGACCGCACTTGCGCGCCGCGATTCCCCTGACTGACGGCTTCTCAGCCATGCCGAGATTCATACATCATGCGGCAAGTTCGGCTCGCCCGCTACACGATCGCTGTGGACCGGTTACCGTCCGCGCACCCGGGCTGCTAGAACCCGGCCGGGATTTTTAACGAAACCAGCCGCGCCATGTTACCGGCGGGCCGGTGACGGCAGGCGGGGAAACCGGCCCGCGAACAGCCGTCTCCAGACCGGCCAGGAGCGGGGCAGATGCTCGGAGATCATGCTGTTCGCTGACCCTTGCGGTAATGCCTGCCCACGGTGGACGATCGGGTGCAGCAGCTACAGTTTGGGGGCAATCCCATGCAGGACGGCCTGTCCGCACCAGTTATCGGCCCGTCGGCGATCCTGCCTCGCGGCTACCTCTGGCTGGCCCCGATCTGGTACCTAGCTGCCGCCGCCGCGCTGGCCCTCAGCCCCTGGCCGCCGATCTGGTTCCGCATCACCGCAGCGGCCGGCCTGCTCTGCGCGCTGATCGTCTTCGTGCTCGCGCTCAGCTCGATCACCACCCACGCGTTCGCGGCCAGCCAGCAGGGGGTCGATCTCGGACTGCCGCCGTCCAGCCGGCGGCGCGGCAGGCTGCGGCGCGGCATGAGGCACCTGCCGTGGCGCCACATCGAGCGGGTGCGCATCGCGCCTAAGCCCTACGGCGCGCGGGTCGAGCTCATTCTCAGCCCGAACGCATCCCTCGCCCTGCGGGGTTTCCGGCACGGCCCGCTCCGGCGGGCGTGGCGCTGGCTCCTGCTCGTGATCCCGTTCTGGTACCTGCTGCGGCCGACCGCGCTGACCAGCCCGCTCGACGGTCCGCCCCGGTACCAGGTGAACGTGCGCGGCATCTCGGTCGACGAGCTGCGGCGGATGCTGCGCGCGGTCGCTCCGCCCGATGTGACGGTCGCGGTACTCGTGCGCCAGCGCTGATCCGTATCATCTGCCACATCGGCACCGAATGCGATCGGCCGGACCAGCCAGGTGGCAGGCCGACCTGCCGCACGGACCGGCGCCGACGACCTTGTTATGCGGATAAATGAAAGGCATGGACCCGATGGCACACGAGGTTAAAGGCGTAATCGCCCGCAGCAAGGGCGCTCCGGTCGAGCTCACCACGGTCGTCGTGCCCGATCCGGGTCCCGGTGAGGCGCTGATCAGGGTCCAGGCATGCGGCGTCTGCCACACCGACCTGCACTACCGCGAGGGCGGCATCGGCGAGGACTTCCCCTACCTGCTCGGCCACGAGGCGGCCGGGGTCGTCGAAGCGGTCGGCGAGGGCGTCTCCGGGCTCGGGGCCGGTGACTTCGTCATCCTCAACTGGCGGGCCGTCTGCGGCCAGTGCCGTGCGTGCCGGCGTGGCCGCCCGTGGTACTGCTTCGCCACCCACAACGCGACCCAGAAGATGACGCTGACCGACGGGACGGTCCTGTCGCCCGCTCTGGGCATCGGCGCGTTCGCCGAGAAGACGCTCGTCGCGGCGGGCCAGTGCACCAAGGTCAGCGCGCAGGTCAAGCCCGAGGTCGCCGGGCTGCTCGGCTGCGGCGTGATGGCCGGGCTCGGTGCCGCGCTGAACACCGGGCAGATCGGCCGCGGCGACTCGGTGGCGGTGATCGGCTGCGGCGGCGTGGGCTGCGCGGCCGTGCTCGGCGCCCGCCTCGCCGGGGCCAGCAAGATCATCGCGGTCGACATCGACGACCGGAAGCTGGCGTGGGCACGCGAGCTCGGGGCGACCGACACGATCAACTCGCGCGAGACCGACCCGGTCGAGCAGATCAGGGCCCTCACCGGCGACAACGGCGCCGACGTGGTGATCGAGGCGGTCGGCCGCCCGGAGACCTACACGCAGGCGTTCTACGCCAGGGACCTGGCCGGGACCGTGGTGCTCGTCGGCGTGCCGACGCCGGACATGAGGCTCGAGCTGCCGCTGCTGGACATGTTCGGCCGGGGCGGGGCGCTGAAGTCGTCCTGGTACGGCGACTGCCTGCCCGACCGCGACTTCCCGATGCTGACCGACCTGCACCTGGGCGGCCGGCTGCCGCTGGAGAAGTTCGTGTCGGAGACCATCGCGCTGGACGCCGTCGAGGAGGCGTTCGCCAAGATGCAGCGGGGCGAGGTGCTTCGCAGCGTCGTCACGCTCTGACGTGCCGGCCGAGGTCGCCAGGATCGCGATGTGGTCAGGGCCCAGGACCCTGTCCACGGCACTGATGCGGTCCTTCGAGAACCGGCCCGACACCGTCGTGGTCGACGAGCCGCTGTACGGCTACTACCTGGCCGAGACCGGCATCGCCCATCCCGGGCGGGACGAGATCCTGCGGTCGATGCCGGCTCGCTGGCCCGAGGTGGTCGAGCAGCTCACCTCCGGCCAGCTTCCGGCGGACCGGACCGTGTACTACCAGAAGCACATGACGCATCACCTGCTGCCCGGGGTCGACCGCGGCCGGCTGGCGGGCCTGCGGCACGCGTTCCTGATCAGGGACCCGCGGCGGCTGCTCGCCTCGTACGCCCGGGTGCGGGACACGCCGACCCTCGCTGACCTGGGCCTGGAGCAGCAGGTCGAGATCTACCGGCTGTTCGGCGGGCCGGTGATCGATGCCGCCGACCTTGCCGCCAGGCCGCAGGCCATCCTGGAGGCGCACTGCGCCGCCCTGCGCATCCCGTTCGGCCCGGCGATGCTGGCCTGGCCCGCCGGGCCGCGGCCGACCGACGGCGTCTGGGCGAAGCACTGGTATGCGCGCGTATGGGCGTCGACCGGCTTCGACGCGAGCCGGGACGCTGGTACGGGCGCCGACGGCGGGGGCGCTGCCGGAGCGGCGCTGCCGGCCCGGCTGGAAGAGCTGGCCGCTAGCTGCCAGCCCTTCTACGACGAACTGGCGGCCCACCGTCTGCGGCCCTCATGATCGTGGTGGATTGACCGCGCTATAGCACGAGAACCACCACGATCATGAGCGTGCGGCACACGCCACGATCGGGAGGCATCTGGAGAGGAGCAGTGAATGCTGCAGGAGTTCGACGAGCGGAATCGCGATGTGATCGTGAACATCGCGGGGCATCTCGCCCACCGGGACCGCGCGGGGGTCAGCCCGTTCGACTCGGCCGTCCAGGGCGGCGACGCGGTCTGGGAGGGGCTGCGGCTGCATCAGCGGCGGATCTTCCGGCTGACCGAGCATCTGGCCAGGCTGCGCCGGTCGGCGCAGGCGCTCGCCTTCGAGGCGGTGCCCTCCGACGAGCAGATCACGGAGGAGATCCGGCGCACGCTGGCCGCTAACGGGATGACCGACAGCGTGCACATCCGGCTGACGCTGACCCGCGGGGTGAAGATCACCAGCGGCATGGACCCGCGGCTGAACCAGTCGGGCCCGACGCTGATCGTGCTGCCCGAGTACAAGCCGCCGGTCTACGCGGCGACCGGGATCACGCTGGTGACGTCCAGCATCCGGCGGCCGCCGCCCGACTGCCTGGACCCCAAGATCCATCACGCCAACCTGCTGCCCTCGATCCTGGCGAAGATCGAGGCCAACGTGGCGGGGGCAGATGACGCGCTGATGCTCGACCAGCGCGGCTTCGTCGCCGAGACCAACGCCACCAACGTGTTCTGCGTCACGGGCGGCGTACTCGGGACGCCGGCCGCAGCCGCGTGCCCGGAGGGCATCACCCGCGGTGCCGTGCTCGAGCTAGCGGCCGGCGCGGGGATCGAGTGCGCGGTCGGCGACTTCTCGCTGGTCCAGCTCTACACCGCGGACGAGGTATTCGTCACCGGCACGATGGGCGGCATCGCGCCGGTGATCAGGATCGACGGCCGCGTCATCGGGAACGGCGCGCCGGGCCCGGTGACTGGCCGCCTGACCGAGCTGCTCGCCGACCTGACCGCGGCGACCGGGACGATCGTCGCGTAGCCGCTAGTCGACGCCCGGGCTAGCGCCCGGGTCAGTGCGGCAGGGTGGCCCGCAGGGCGAGCACCCGCTCGGCGGCGGCCTTGAAGTTGGCCTGCGCGGTGGAGCTGGACGCCAGGTAGTCGCTGCGCAGCGCGTTCCTCGCGGTGACGCCCTGCCCGGGGTCCTCGGACGCGCAGAGCAGCAGGTCCATGCCCGCCCTGGCGGCCAGCTTCGCCCGGCTGGCGGTGCCGCCGAAATTCTTCAGCGCGCCGGCCTCGAGCGCGTCGGTGATCGTGACGCCAGCGAAGCCGAGCCGGTTGCGCAGCTCACCGAGGACGATCTTGGACGACAGGCCCGCGGGGTAGGTCTTGTCCAGCGCCGGGTAGAGCGCCCAGGACACCATGGCCAGCTTCACCTTGGCGGCGACCGCGGCCTGGTACGGCCGCTCGTCCACCGACCTGAGCTGGCTGAGCGGCACGTTCAGGGTCACCGGACGCTCGTCGGTGTTCTGTGACCGGGTCGCCGCGCCCAGCCCGGGGAAGTGCTTCACGGTGGCGGCGACTCCGTGCTGCTGCATGGCGGTCGCGAAGAGCTGGCCCAGTTTCTCCACCTTGACGGGATTATTGCTGAACGAGCGCCCGAACTCGTCGATGAAGTTGCCGGGCGTCCGGTACACGTCGAGCACCGGGGCGAGGTTCACGTTGACGCCGAGCCCGCGCATGAACGAGCCCGCCGCGCCGCCCTCCTTCGTCGCCGTGGCCCACGGCGTCGGGGACTGCCCGATCGCCTTCGCCGACAGGGTGGGCGGGCCGTCCAGCCGGCGGACAAGGCCGCCTTCCTGGTCGGTCATCAGCAGCAGCGGCAGGCGGACCGGGTTGGTGGGGCTGGCGTCGGCCTGCTGGAGTTCCTTGACGACCGCCGCGATGTGGGCGGACGAGCCGACGTTGTCCTTGAAGAAGATGACGCCGGCCACATCGCCTTTCCTGATCAGCGTGAGCAGGGTGCCGGGCGGGGTCAGGCCCTTGTAGCTGTAGATCACCCGCTGGCCCGCCAGCTGCTCCGCGGTCAGCTGGGGGAGCACGGCCTGGGCTGCGGCGATCCCGGCCGCGCTCGGCGAGACAGCTCCGCGGCGCAGCCCGAGCGCGGCGGAAACCGGCGCCATCGGGCCGCCCTTGGCGCCGGCCGCGCCGCTCCCGGCGCCGTGGCTGGTGCCCGCGCCATGCCGCCCGGTCGTCGTCGCAGATGTCACGTGCGTGTTCGACGCCGCCCGTCGAGCGGCGGCGCTGGCCGCGAAGGTGACGACGGCGGCGGCGGCAAGCACGACGGAGGTAATCAGTATGAGCAGCTTCTTACGACGCACGGGGGGAGAACCTCTCCGGGCACCGGCCGTGCCTGACCAGCGCTCGTGCTCATCGGCGTACGGGGGGTTGCCGACGCCTGGGGCTCCATGGCGAGCCGGGTTCGCGCGGGCTACCCAGACTCCTGACCGTAGAGCCCGGTGGCTACCCATGGCTGCCATGCTACGGAGAGATAACGCTCTTCGCAGGATTAACGATTCCCCCGGCACGTCGGCCGGGGACGAGGCCGGCGGATGTGGCCATTTTCACGTCCGGCTGACTGGCGCCCCCACAGCCGGATACGCTGCGTAAGCCAATCGTTACAGGATCCGGCGTTCGCATGGCCCGCTGCGCAGTCGCCATAACGGCAGCCATTCGTAGCACGAACAGCGATTTGCCTGGAGGAACCATGGTGCAGCGCGACAAGGCGTGGCCGGCCGGCACGCCCTGCTGGGTCGACCTCGGGACAGACGACGTAGCCCGGGCGGCGACCTTCTACTCGACCCTGTTCAGCTGGGACACCCAGGTGGGGCCGCCGGAGACCGGCGGTTACGTCATGTGCGAGGTCCAGGGCAGGCCAGTCGCGGGAATCGGCCCGAAGATGGGGCCGCCCGAGGTTCCGGCTGCCTGGACGACCTACCTGTCCACCGACAACGCGGACGCGACCACGAGCAAGGTCGGGCTAGCCGGCGGCGCGGTGCTCGCCGAGCCGTTCGACGTGATGGATGTCGGGCGGATGAGCGTGGCGGCCGACCCGGGCGGGGCGGTCTTCGGCATCTGGCAGGCCCGGGCACATACCGGGATGCAGCTCGCTAACGAGCCGGGCGCCGTTTGCTGGAACGAGAACATGAGCCGGAGCTTCGAGGCCAACAAGGCCTTCTACCGCGCCGTTTTCGGTTACGAATTCGACGACATGAGCAGCCCGGACTTCAGCTATGCCACGTTCAGGACCGACGGGAATCCGCTCGGCGGTATCGGCGATCTCGGAACTATGGCGCCGCCGGAGACTCCGGCGCACTGGATGACCTACTTCGGGGTCGCCGACGCCGACCAGGCGTCGGCGATGACGGCCAAGCTCGGCGGCAGCGTCCTGCGGCCAGCCTGGGACACCCCGTACGGCCGGATGGCCATCCTGAGCGACGATCAGGGTGCCGTCTTCGCCGTGATGGCCATGACCGAGGCGAGCGGGCAGTAAGGGGCAGGCTGCGGGCAGTCGGGCGTAACGAGCCGGCAAGCGCCGCTCAGGCGGCGGGCTCGATCTCGGCGCCGGCCTCGGCCGCACCCGGCCGGAAGTCCGCCGAGACGAGTTCGGCCGTGTGCCTGGCCCACGCGCCGGTGGTGATCACCCCCAGCGCCAGGACCGCCAGGCCGCACCCGGCGATCAGCCACCAGCCGACGTGACTAGCCGGCACGAAGCCCGTCCTGATCGGGCCCGCCAGTGCGGAGACGACCGCCGACCCGATGACCGCTACTCCGAGCGATGACCCGACCTGCCTGCTGGTCGAGGCCACCGCCGCCGCCACGCCGGCCTGCGTCCTTGGCATCCCGGCCATCGCCGTGTTGGTGATCGGCGCGTTGATGAGCCCGAGGCCGAGGCCGAATATCAGGTAGCTGATCACGAGGCTGATCGAGGAGGTCCCGGCCGTCAGCCTGGTCAGCGTGATGGCGCTCACCGTGATCGCGATTCCGGCACCGATCAGCGGAAGCCGCGGCCCGCGTGCCCCGACGATCCGGCCGGACAGCGGGCTGCAGATCGCCGTCATCGCCGCCATCGGGAGCATGTACAGGCCGGCGTGCAGGGCCGACAGGCCGCGAACGTCCTGCAGGTAGACCGTGCTCAGCAGCAGGAACCCGCCGAGGCCAGCGAACGCTGACACGGCGATCAAGGTAGCGCCGGCGAACGGCGCGCTGCGGAAGAACCGAATGTCGAGCAGCGGCTCGGGACGCCGGGTCTCGTACCAGGCGAAACCGGTCCCCGCGACCGCCGCGGTGGCGAAGCAGCCGATGATCAGCGGCGACGTCCAGCCGTGGCCGGGACCTTCGATGATCGCGTAGATCAGCGTGGCCAGCGTGATCATCACGAGCAGCTGGCCGATCGGGTCGAACCGGCGCGCCCGGGGCGCCTTCGACTCGGGGACGAAGAGCGCGGTCAGGATGATCGCAATGATGCCCACCGGGATGTTGATCCAGAAGATACTGCGCCACCCGATGGTGCTGACCAGCACGCCGCCGACGACCGGGCCGAGCGCCATGCTCAGGCCGACGGCTCCGCCCCAGATCCCGATGGCCCTGGCGCGCTCGGTCCGCTCGGTGAAGGTGTTCGTGATGATCGACATCGCGACCGGGTTCAGCATCGACCCGCCGATGGCCTGCACCATCCGGAACGCGACCAGTGCCCCGAGGCTGGGTGCCAGGCTGCACAGCAGCGACCCGAGCGTGAACAGGGCTAGTCCGACCTGGAAGGTACGGCGGCGGCCGACGCGATCGGCGGTCGAGCCAGCCAGCACGAGCAGGCTGGCGATCACCAGCGAGTACGAGGCGACGACCCACTGCAGGCCTGAGACCGAGGCGTGCAGCTCGCGCTCGATCGAGGGCAGCGCGACGTTGACAACCGTGACGTCCAGACCGACGATGAACAGGCTCATGCAGCAGATCGCAAGCACGAGCATCCGCCGGGAGCGGCCAAGCTCGCCAGCGCCCATAGGCCCATTATGCCTTTCACGACATTTGCCCAGCCTCATGGGCGGCCCCGCTACCCGCCAGGCCACCGGGCAGCAGCCGGGCGGCCTCGCAAGCAGCCGGGCGGCGGCCGGGCAGCCATGATCCTAGGCGATGTCGCGCCGCCGCAGGCCGGCCAGGCCGACGACGCCGAGGGCGAGCGCGATCAGGCTCAGCCACACCAGCGGTGCGACGCTGACCGGGCCGCCGGGCAACTTCGGCAGGTGCTGGAACGGCGATACGTCGAGCACCCAGTGCGGTAGCTGCAGCGTCGCGCCCACAAGCAGCATCAGCACGGCCACGCCGAGCGCCGACCAGCTGCCGGCCACGCTGGCCTTGGGAGCGAGGCCGAAGAGGGCCCCGGCGATCCCGCCGATCACGAGCGCGGCGGGCGCCTGGGCGAGCCCGGCACCGGCCAGCCTGGCTACCTCGGCTCCGCCTCCGCCGCTACGGTACCCGTAGCCGAGCCCGGCGCCCAGACCGGTCGCGACCAGGATCACGACCGTGCCGGCCGCCGCGATGGCCTGCTGGCTGAGCCCCCACGCGGTCCGGCTGGCGCCGGTGGCGAGGATCGGATCGGCAAGCCCGTCAGTCTCTTCTGAGCGGAGCCGCAGGATGGCCGAGACCGCGTACCCGGCGGCGATCAGCCCGGTGAAGCTCAGGATCGCCGCGAGGTAGGCGTTGCTGATTCCCGCCTGGCCGCCCAGCCTGACGACGATCTGCCTGACCTGGCTGCTGCGGAGCAGTCCGTCGATGCCCTTGGCCGACGAGCCGATGACCAGGCCGTAGATCAGCGCGCCCGTCACCCATGCGATCGTCGACGACCGCTGCAGCCGCCAGGCCAGAGCCAGCGGACTGCGCAGCCACGCCCGTCCCGCGGCCGGTCCCGGCCGCTGCGGCAGCACGCCCGCGTCGTAGTCGCGGTGCACGGCGAGCAGAGCGCCGGTGGTGGCCAGGACGACCGCGGTCGCCAGCGGCAGGACGAGCACCCACCACCGGATCGACCCGAACGCCCGGTTCAGCTCGTCCCAGCCCATCGGCGACAGCCAGCTGAGCCAGCGCAGCCCTGATGCGCTGGCCGAGTCACCCACCGCGCGGAGCAGGAAGGCCACGCCGAGCACGCCGGTCGCGATGCCCCGTGCCGACCTGGCCGTCTGGGCGACCTGCGCGGTGATCGCGGCTACTCCGGTGAACGCCAGCCCGCAGCCGGCGAATCCGGCGGCCATCGCGATCGACCCGGCCGCGGGCAGCCCGAGCGCGATCACGGCGGCAGCCATCAGCACGCCGATCATGATGTTGGCGCCGCAGGACACCAGCAGGGCGGTGACCAGAGCGGCATGCCGGCCCACCACGGCGGAGCCGACCAGCTCAAGGCGGCCAGTCTCCTCGTCGGCCCTGGTGTGCCTGATCACGATGAAGATGCTCATCAGCCCGGTGCCCACGCCGCCGAGCGCGGCGTCCCGCCAGGCCGTCAGCGAGCCGAGCGTGTTCCCGAACATCGGCCCGTACAGCGACAGCAGCGCGGGATTATGGCCGACCGTCGCCGCGAACTGGATCCGCTCCGCGGTCGTCGGATAGAGCCCCTTGAAGCCGTAGACGGTGAAGGCCACGAAGGCGGTCAGCACGTAGATCCAGATCACCAGCATGACCCGGTCACGGCGGAACGCCAGCTTCGTCAGCGCCCCCGTGCCGGTCAGCGTGGTCATGCCGGCACTCCGTCCCGGTCCGGCGCGGCTGGCCCGTCGTTCGCCGGCCCGCCGTTCGCCGGACCGTGGTTGGCGGGCCCCTGGCTCGCCGACCCGTGATTCGCCGGCTGCCGCTGACTCGCCGGACCGTCGCCGGCGTAGTGCCGCAGGAACAGTTCCTCGAGCGTCGGCGGCTGGCTGGTCAGGCTGCGGACACCGCTGGCGCTGAGGGCCCTGAGCAGGCCGTCGAGCTTGTCGGTATCGACCTTGCAGCGCACCCGGTCGCCCTCGATGTCCAGGTCATGCACCCCCGGCAGCCGGTCGAGCCCCTCCGGCGGCCTGGCGAGCTCCGCCGAGATCGAGGTCCTCGTCAGGTGCCGCAGGTCGGACAGAGTGCCGGACTCGACGGCGCGGCCGCGCCTGATGATGGTGACCCGGTCGCAGAGCGCCTCCACCTCGGACAGGATGTGGCTGGACAGCAGGACCGTGCGCCCGCGCCCGCGCTCGTCCTCGATGCAGCCGCGGAACGCGGCCTCCATCAGCGGATCGAGGCCGGCCGTTGGCTCGTCGAGCAGCAGCAGCTCGACGTCGGAGGCGAGCGCGGCGATCAGCGCGACCTTCTGCCTGTTGCCCTTGGAGTACGCCCGCGCCTTGACGGTCGGATCGAGCTCGAAGCGCTCGATCAGGCTGGCCCGCCGCTGCGCGTCCAGCCCGCCGCGGAGCCGGCCGAGCAGGTCGATCACCTCGCCGCCAGTGAAGTTCGGCCAGAGGTTCACGTCGCCGGGGACATAGGCGAGCCTGCGATGCAGGGCCGTCGCCTCGCTCCACGGGTCGCCGCCGAGCAGCCTGGCCGAGCCGCCGTTCGCACGCAGCAGGCCGAGCAGGATCCGGATCGTGGTGGTCTTACCCGCGCCGTTGGGGCCGAGGAACCCGTGCACCTCGCCGGTCGCCACGTTCAGGTCAAGGCCGTCGAGCGCGACGACTTTGCCGTAGGCCTTGCGCAGCCCCGCCACGTCGATTGCGTCTACCATGACTTGGAGACTACACTACTTTTAGAAATCTCTGAAAGTTATGAACGCAAGAAACCGGGGGACTCTCCGACGTGAGCGCAAGAGGCACCGAGTGACCGCAGAAAGTAGCCGGGGAGCAGCGCCGTCCCGCGACGCCGCCCAGCCCCGAGCCGCCGGGAACGGGGCGCTCGGCGGGCGCGACCAGGCGGCCGTGGGCCGCTTCGTCGAGCGGTTCGCCTCGGTGCTGGTCGAGGCGGGCATCCCGCGGATGCCCGCCCGGGTGTTCGCCGCCCTGCTGGCCACGGATTCCGGCCGGCTCACCGCCGCCGAGCTCTCCGAGCAGCTTCAGGCGAGCCCCGCGGCGGTGTCGGGCGGCGTCCGTTACCTCATCGCCGTGGGAATGGCCGCCAGGGAGGGCGAGCCGGGGTCGCGTCGCCACCATTACCGGGTTCCCGATCATGTCTGGGACGAGGTCATCACCGGCCGCGATCGCCTGATGGCCCGCTGGACGGCAGTGCTCAGGGAGGGAATCGAGCTAATCGGACGTGACACGCCGGCCGGTGCCAGACTGGTCGATTCGGTACAGTACTTCGAGTTTGTCAGTGCCGAGCTGCCGAGAGTTCTCGCCAGGTGGCAGGAGCACAAGGCCGCCCTGGAACGCGGCGCACCGGCCTGACCCGCCGGGGGTCAGGCCGGGCCGAATTCGACGGCCGCACCGCCCGCTCATTGCCGTCCGGATGGACGATCCGCGCCGGAAAGTTGGTAAGACTTGTAGTGACGCACAGCTGAGGAGGCTGCCGACGTGGCGCGCGATCCAGGAGACCTTTATCAGGTGAGTCCAGACGCGCTCGAGCTGGACTCCGACCTCGTGATGCTCTATTACCTTGACGGATTCGTGGACGCGGGTGCCGCCGGACGGCAGCTGGCCACGCATCTGCTGTCCACTCTCGAGCACACCGAGATCGCGAAGTTCGATGTCGACTCGCTGATCGACTACCGTGCCCGCCGGCCCGCCATGATCTTCACCAAGGATCACTGGGAGAGCATCGAGGCGCCGGAGATCACGGTGCACCTGCTCCGGGACGGAGCCGGCACTCCGTTCCTGCTGCTCAACGGCCTGGAGCCGGACCGGGACTGGGAGGCGTTCACCAAGGCTGTGCTGGCCCTGTCGGACCGCCTGAAGGTACGGCTCGTGGTGAGCTTCCACGGCATCCCGATGGGCGTGCCGCACACCAGGCCGCTCGGCATCACCGGGCATGCCACGCAGCCGGAGCTGATCGACGGCTATCAGCCGCTGGTCGACCGGCTCCAGGTGCCGGGCAGCGCATCGGCGCTGATCGAGTTCCGGATGGGCGAGGCGGGCAAGGCCGCGGTCGGGTTCGCCGTGCACGTGCCGCACTACCTGGCCCACGCGTCCTACCCGGCGGCGGCGATCACCCTGCTGGCGGCGGTGGAGCGGGCCACCGGCCTGAACCTGCCCGCTGACGCGCTGCGCGAGGCCGCCGAGCTCACCGACGCCGAGATCACCAGGCAGGTCGAGGGGTCAGAAGAGGTCACCGAGGTCGTCAGGTCGCTGGAGGAACAGTACGACGCGTTCAACGCCGGGCGGCAGGACCTGATGGCGGGCCAGCCGGAGAACATGCCGACCGCCGAGGAACTCGGCGCGCAGTTCGAGCGGTTCCTGGCCGAGCAGCAGTTCGGCGGCGAGGGAACCGAGAACTCCTAGCTGACCTCGCGGAGCAGGCCAGTGCTCACGTCGTAGACGAAACCGCGGACCGCGTCGGTGTGCCTGAGGAACGGGCACGCCGTGACCCGCGCGACCGACTTCCTGACGTCTGCATCCACGTCGCTGAACGCCAGGCTGGCCCAATGTGGCTTGAGCCCGGTCTCGGCCTGCAGTCCGGCCTTGAACTCCTTGTTCGAAAAGGTCTGCATGCCGCACGCGCTGTGGTGGATCAATAGGACCTCCGTCGTTCCCAGCTCGTGCTGGCTGATGGTGAGCGACCGGAGCGCGTCCTCGGTGATCTCGCCGCCAGCGTTGCGTATCACGTGCGCCTCACCCGGCGCCAGGCCGAGCAGCGCGTAGACATCCATCCTCGCGTCCATGCATGCGACAACCGCCACGCCCCTGGACGGCCGGCCAGACGCGCCGGACCTGAATGATCTGGCGTATCGCTGGTTGTTGGCGATCAGGTCATCTGCTGCCGACATGGGCGGCCTCTCGGTTACTTGGCCAGGATTTGGCCGTTACCTGTGCTGAGCTTCACCTTCGCCCGGGCATGTACATCGCACCGGCGCAGCGGCCGACCGCACGGGGCTCAGCCGCTGGCCGGGCCACATGTGCGGGGGTCATGTGGCCACGGGAGCAGGGCGGCGATGGTTGGTCCGCGAACCGCGACGCTTCGCGGATCTGCCGCAGCGATGCGGCGCCGCCGCCCTGCCTCCCACTTTTCCTGAGCACCGCTGAACCCCTGGTGGTGCCATCTCCCACCGGGCAGCGGGTCGCTTCGATCGGGCTGTCAGCCCCGCAGGAAGTCGCCCAGGACGCCGCCGGCCACGCCGCCGGCGACGGACTCCGGCGCCGACCCGCCGGCGATGTACGGCGACAGCGCGTGCGCGAGCATCGGCACTGGCATGGACTGCAGCCAGACCCGGCCCGGGCCGGTCAGCGCGACCAGGTGCAGGCCGTCACCGCCGAACATCATGTTGGCGATGCCGCGCATCCTGGTGATCGAGAACTGCACCGTGGCCTGGAACATGCCGATGTGACCAGGGTGAACCAGCACGGTCTGGCCCGACGGCAAGTCGTAAGAGGTCACCTCGCCGCCAAGCTCGACCCAGGCGCGGCCCTCGCCGTCCAGCTTCTGCAGGAGGAAGCCTTCGCCGCCGTACAGGCCGCCGCGGAAGCTCTGCTGCAAGCCGACGCTCGGCGTGATGCCGGGGGTACCGCACAGCCAGCCATGCCGGTGCACCAGGTAGGAGTGCCCGCCCGAGATGTCGACGGGGACGATATGACCGGGCACCTTGGCCGCGAAGCTGATCGAGCCCGGGCCGTCGTAACGAGTCAGGAAGAGCCCGCCGCCACCGATCATCCGCTTGAGGCCGCCCATCAGGCCGCCGCCGCCGCCGCCCCCCGTGTTCATGGTCTGCGACATCTGAATGCTCGTCGTCATCCAGGCCAGCTCGCCGTGCGGGGTCACGACAGACTCCCCCTGCTGGAGCGATACTTCCAGGATGGGCATGGTCGAGCCCTTGATTTCCGCTTGCATTGAGTTAAGCCTCTCCAAATAGCTGAACAACGCCGCAACGGCGGCCCTGACAGACAAGGTACTGGTCGGACATGGTCAGCGAAAGACCCCATCGGAAAGTTGGCGGACCGTGGCTGACCAGCCCACACGCCCCGTTAATCAGCAGCTATCCGGCGGCGCCTGTGGCACATTACTTGGCGTGGAGCACTACGGAGCGGTCAACAAGGCGAACTGGGACGAGCGCGTCGCCGCGCACGCCGCCTCACCCGACTACCACGTCGACGAGTTCATCGCCGACCCCTCCTACCTCAGTGAGGTGGCGCGGTTCGACCTGCCGCTACTCGGCGATGTCAGCGGGCTGCGCGGCGTGCACCTGCAGTGCCATATCGGCACCGACACGATCTCGCTGGCCAGGCTCGGCGCCGCGATGACGGGTGTCGACTTCTCCGGACCCGCCGTGCGGCAGGCACGCGCGCTCGCGGAGCAGACCGGAGCGGACGCCACCTTCGTCGAGTCCGACGTCTACGAGGCGGCCGAAGCCGTCGGGCGGGGCGCTTTCGACTTCGTCTTCACCGGAATCGGCGCGCTCTGCTGGCTGCCGAGCATCAGCCGGTGGGCCCAGGTCGTGGCCGGCCTGCTGCGTCCCGGCGGACGGCTGTTCATCAGGGAAGGTCACCCGATGCTGTGGACGCTCCAGGACAGCCGGGACGACAACCTGCTCGTCGTCGAGTACCCCTACTTCGAGCGGGACGAGCCGATCGTGTTCGACGAGGGCGGCACCTATGTCGCCACCGACGTGGTGTTCGAGCAGACCGTCACGCACGAGTGGAACCATGGCCTGGGCGAGATCGTGACCGCGCTGCTCGATGCCGGGATGGGCATCACCGGGCTGACCGAGCACGACAGCGTGCCGTGGGAGGCGCAGCCCGGCCGGATGGAGGAGATCGGCGGCGGCGAATGGCGGCTGGCAGACCG
The DNA here is from genome assembly GCA_035532775.1 of Streptosporangiaceae bacterium. Taxonomy (GTDB): domain Bacteria; phylum Actinomycetota; class Actinomycetes; order Streptosporangiales; family Streptosporangiaceae; genus Chersky-822. Next base: position 3,530 of record DATKQH010000193.1, on the reverse strand, counting down.
GCCGTGGCGGCTGCCGCACAGCTACACGCTCCAGGCCGTGAAGGCGGCCAGTTAGGCCGTCGCCGTGACCGTCCTGATGATCACGGCGTAGAGGCGGTGCCAGGTCAGTGACCTGAACCCGGCCGCGGCGAGCAGCCTGGTCGCGCGGAGCGGTGTCCTGGCCCGGTCCCTCCGGGATCCGGTGAGCGTCGGCAGCAGCCAGGACGAGCAGATGTCGGTGAGCACGAAGCAGCCGCGGGGCGCCAGCACCCGGTGGCATTCGGCCAGACCTGCCTGCTGGTCCGCCCAGTGGTCGAACGATGTCGTGCTGATCACCAGCTCGAACGCCGCGTCGGGGAAGGGCAGCCGCTCGGCGACGCCCTGCACGAAGGTCAGCCGCGGGTCGCTGGCCTTGGCGCGGGCCTGCCCGACCATTCCCGCCGCCGCGTCGATCCCGGTCAGCGCGGTCGCGTCAGGCAGCCGCCGGCCGAGTTCCCGCAGCAGCAGCCCGGTGCCGCAGCCCACGTCGAGCACCCGGCTCGGCTCGGGACTCCGGGCGAGCGCCAGGTCGATGGAGCGGGTCACGATGTCGGTGTGCAGCTGACCGCGGTACCCGGCCTCGTAGCCCGATGACCGGTCATGGAAGGCCTGCACATCGCGATCGCGGGTCATCATCAGATCTTCGGCTGCCCAGGCGCGGTTGGCAAGATCCCGTCTGTCCCGGTGGCGCTTCGCCCGTGATCATCGGGCTGCGCTAGGCTCGACAGTCTGTTCGCGACATACCGGCTGGTCAGTGCTGGTTTGTGGCTGGGTTTGGTGACGGGCGAATCGACCGGGATGGGGCTGACGATGGCGCGGGAGGCATCCAGCCCCTCGAGGTCCCGGCTGCCGCGGCGGATTCGCACGCTGCTGATCTTCGTCAGCGCGCTGGTCTTCACCGACACGATCTTCTTCACCGCGCTGACGCCGCTGCTGCCGCATTACGTTCACGTTGTCGGCCTGTCCAAGGCCGGCGCCGGCCTCCTGGTCGCCGCCTACCCGCTCGGCACGCTGGCTGGCGCGCTCCCGGCCGGCCTGCTGGTCGCCCATCTCGGTGCCCGGCGCGGCGTGCTGGTCGGCCTGATCCTGATGAGCGGGTCCACGCTCGCGTTCGGCTGGTCGAGCTCGGCCGCCCTGCTGGACGGCGCCAGGTTCGTCCAGGGCCTCGGCGGCTCCTGCACCTGGGCCGCCGGGATGGCCTGGCTGGCCGGCGCGGCCCCCGCCGAGCGCCGCGGCGAGCTGCTCGGCACCGCGCTCGGCGCGGCCGTCGGCGGCGCGCTGTTCGGGCCGGTCGTCGGAGCCATCGCCGACCAGGTCGGCACCGGGCCCGCGTTCTCCGCTGCGGCCGTATTCGGCGCCGTCCTGATCGCGGTCAACTTCGCCATTCCCGCGCCGCAGCGGGCTGAGCCGCAGGGCCTCTCGGCCGCCTTCGCCTCGATCAGGGACAGCGGGGTGGCAACCGGCCTCTGGCTGACCGCGATCGCCGGGATCGCCTTCGGAGTGATCGACGTGCTCGCTCCGCTGCGGCTGAACGCGCTCGGCGCCGCACCGGTCGTCATCGGCGCCACGTTCCTCGGGTCCGCCGCCGTCGAGACCGGGATGTCGCCGCTGTCCGGCCGGCTCTCTGACCGGCGCGGGCAGTACGTCCCGATCCGGATCTCCCTGGTGTCCGGCGTCGTGGTCAGCCTGCTGGCGCCGGTACTCAGGCCGGCCGCGGCGCTGATCGCGCTGCTGGTGATCGGGATGCCGGCCTTCGGCACGCTGTTCGCTCCGTCGAGCGCCATGCTCAGCGATGCCGCGCACCGGCTCCAGCTGCACCAGGGGCTGGCCTTCGGGCTGGCCAACCTGGCCTGGGCAGCGGGCCAGACGATCGCGGCCGCGGCCAGCGGCGTGATCGCGCAGGCGACGACCGATTTCGTGCCCTACGCCATGCTGGCTGCCACCTGCCTGGTGACGTTCATCGCCCTGAGGCGCCGCGCGACGTTACCCGCCGCGCGCTAGCGTGGGCCATGACCCAGGAGGGCAGAGATGGACGATCCGAGGCGCCTGCACCGGCGGGCAGGGGAAATGACCGATCGGCTCATCAGCCAGATCTCGCCCGCGCAGCTCGGCCTCGCGACGCCGTGCTCGGAGTGGGACGTCAGTGCCCTGATCAACCACATCGTCAACGGGCAGCTCCGGTTTACCGCCCTCCTGACGGGCCAGCCTGGCCCGGAGCGAGGCGAGGACGTGCTCGGCGAGGATCCCGCCGCCGACTTCCGCTCGTCATTCGCGGGGCTGGCCGACTTGCTCGACGAGGACGGCTTTCTCGAGCGGACGGTGCCGACGCCGTTCGGCGACGGGCCAGGGACGCAGCTCGTGGCGATGCGGGTCACCGAGCTCACCCTGCACAGCTGGGACCTCGCATCCGCGACCGGGCAGTCGCGGATGCTCGATCCCGAGCTAGCCGCCTTCGCGATGGCGGCCCTTCGGTCCCGGCCCATCCCCCGGAGCGCTGACGGACCGTTCGGGCCGCCGCAACTGGATCCGTCGCTCACCCTCGACGCCGACATGCTCGCCGCGTTCGCCGGCCGGACGGTCCCGAAGCACGTGCGTGCCCGGCAGCTGCCCGAGGTCACCCGGGCAGCTCCCGAGGCGACGCGCAGCACCCCGGGCAGCGAGCCGCCGCGCTACTGAGAGGATGGCGCGAGACCCGCGCTTTCCATGCCGTGCCGCTGAGAGGTGCCCATGCCGAGTCCGCTCTTCCCGACCTCGCTCGTCGGCAGTTACCCGCAGCCGGACTGGCTGATCGACCGGGCCAGGCTGGCCGGCCGGTTCCCGCCCAGGGTCAGGGCACGCGAGCTGTGGCGCGTCGATGCGGAGTACCTGGAGCAGGCGCAGCGGGACGCGACCCGGCTGGCCGTCGCCGACCAGCTTGAGGCCGGGCTCGACATCATCACCGACGGCGAGACCGGCCGGGAAAGCTACTCCAACGCGTTCGCGACCGCGCTCGACGGGGTCGACATCGACAACCCGGGTACCGCGCTCGACCGGAGCGGGCACGCCAACCCGGTGCCGCGGATCGTCGGGCCGATCAGCCGCCGGCACCCGGTCGGGCTGGCCGCCCTGGCCTTCCTGCGCACTCAGGCGGGCGAGGGAAAGGCCGTCAAGGTCACCGTGCCCGGCCCGTTCACGATGGCGCAGCAGGCCCAGAACGACTACTACCCCTCGCTGGAGGCGGCCGCCTACGGCTACGCCGAGGCGGTGCGCGACGAGATCATGGACCTGTTCGCCGCCGGTGCCGATGTCGTCCAGGTCGACGAGCCGTACCTGCAGGCCAGGTCGGAGGCCGCGCGAGAGTTCGGAGTCGGCGTGCTGAACGCCGCGCTGGACGGCATTACCGGCACGACGGCGGTGCACCTGTGCTTCGGCTACGCGGCGATCATCCACGAGCGGCCGAGTGGCTACTCGTTCCTGCCCGAGCTCGCCGGCGCGACCGCGAGCCAGATCTCGATCGAGACGGCGCAGTCGGG
>DATKQH010000192.1:0-30746 GCA_035532775.1 Streptosporangiaceae bacterium | reverse complement strand
AACCCACGACATCCAGGACCACAACCTGGCGCTCTACCAACTGAGCTACGCCCACCATGACCGCCGTGGCGGCTTGTCGAAGCATACCGGTTCCGGCTCACCCAGCAGAACCGGATTCGGCCCCATCGCCGGGAACGTCGGTACCTGGTGAGAACTTCGCCGCTACCTCGCGTGCCCTGGCCGTATCGGGTCCTGGCATGGGAACGAAAACCGCTTCCCGGTAGTAGCGCAGCTCGGTGATGCTCTCCCTGATGTCGGCGAGCGCCCGGTGCCCTCCCACCTTGGCGGGGCTGGCGAAGTAGGCACGCGGATACCAGCGCCTGGCCAGTTCCTTGACGCTGGAGACGTCGATCATCCGGTAGTGCAGGTACTCATCCAGCCGCGGCAGGTCCCTGGCCAGGAACGCACGGTCGGTGGCGATCGAGTTCCCGCAGAGCGGCGCCTTCCCGGCCTCGAGGACGTGGCCGCGGACGTAGCCGAGCACCTCGTCCTGCGCTTCTGCCAGCGTCATTCCCGCCACCAGCTCGGTCAGCAGCCCGGAGGTCGTGTGCATCTGGCGCACCAGGTCGGGCATGTGGTCGAGCGCCTCGGCAGGCGGCTTGATGACGAGGTCGATGCCCTCGTCCAGTTCGTTCAGGTCACGGTCGGTGACCACGCAGGCGATCTCCACGAGCGCGTCGCTGGCAAGATCAAGCCCGGTCATCTCGCAGTCAATCCAGACCAGTCGGTCAGTCACTGTCCCAGCCTAGGGCAGTCAGCTACCGCCGGCACCCGCGCCGCCAGCTTGGGTCTGAAGTTCGGTGATGTGCGCGGGGACGGAAATGCCTTCCTTGAGCTGCGGGTCGGACTCGGCCGGCCGGACTGTCATGGTGATCGGAAGCAGGCCCGCCCAGTAGTCGAGTGCGTAATCCTCATCGTCGTCCTCGGGCCAGCCCGTCCGCGCCTTGACCGAGGCCTCGTTGAGGGGCAGTGCGAGGACCGAGGTGGCGGCCATCTCCTTGCGGCTGGGCTGCCTGGAGTTGTCCCACCGGCCGGGAATCAGGTGATCGGTGATGGCGCGGACCGCTGCGCGCCGCTCCGCGCTGTCGGTGACCAGGCGGGCGGTTCCGTAGATCACGGCGCTGCGGTAGTTCATCGAGTTGTGGAAGACCGACCTGGCGCAGACGAGCCCGTCGAGCAGGGTCACGGTCACGCAGACCTCCGCTCCGTCAGCGGTCGCCAGCGACCGGTTTGCCGAGGACCCGTGCAGGTACAGGGTCTCCCCGATCCGGCCGTAGCCCGTCGGCAGCACGACCGGCGTGCCGTCGATCACGACGCCGAGATGACAGATCAGGCCCGCGTCGAGCACGTCGTGCAGCGCGGCCCGGTCGGTCAGGCCGCGCTCACGCAGCCGGCCCAGCGTGGTTCGATCTGTGGTCGAGAGCATCGAGGTCGCACGAAAGGGGTTCATAATGCCTACGGTAGCTGGCGGGCCGGTCAGGGTGCGACGCAGCCGTGATCGCACAGCCGGTGCGCGAGAGCCTGGTAGAACACCTTGAGGACCTGCGATGGGTCCCTGATCTGGTACGCCTGCCCGCCGGTGAAGTTCGCTATCTTCTTCAGCTCGGTAAAGTCAGCCGAGGGCGAGAAGGCGATGATGATCACCGCCACCCTGCGGGTCGGGTCGCTGAGCTTCGCGAGCTTCTTGAGCAGCTCCTTGGCCGTGATGTCGCCCGGCGCGTTCTCCAGTCCGGCGGCGAGCACGACCACGGTGTTGAAGTACTTCGGCTTGTAGGTCGTCTGCATGTACTTGTAGGCGTCGAGGATCGAGCCGTACAGAGCGACATGCGGACCGCCGGTCGGCGGCAGAGCCCCGTTGATGCGCTGAAGCTGGGCGCGCCTGCTGATCACGCCGAGGTTCTCGGGCAGCGGGCCGACGGAAACGAGCTGCTTGTAGGGCAGCGCGCCGCCCTGGAAATGATCGGCGAATTCCCACAGGCCCAAGTTGGCGGTGTCAGCGAAGAGCGCCAGGCCGAGGGATGCCGTCTGGGTCAGCTCCTGCTCCAGCGTCGGGCCGGTCGGATCGGCCGGGCTGGCCGGCTTGGCCATCGCGGACGAGACGTCGACCAGCGTCAGGTCCCGCGACCCGAGCGCGAGCTTGTCCCACACCTGCAGGGCGGCGGGCTCCTCGCTCGCGGAGGCGGGGGTCGCCACCTGAAGCAGCTGCTTGCTCAGTCCATATGACGCGGCGAACTGGTCCGGCACATTGCGGCCCGACCGGAATCCGGCGTACCGGATCACGCTCTGCGCGTAGGACCCGGTCAGCACCTTGCCGAACAGCGTGGCCGCATCGAGTCTGGTTGGATCTGACGCTGTCAGCACGTACGGGTAATCGAGTTCAGGGCTGCCGAGATCGGCCGTGCTGCCCGTCGGGTAGGTCGCGGCGAGCGGCTGCCGCGGGTTCTGCCCGTCGTAGGAGAGCACCGCCTGCTCGGTCGTGACCGTCACCGGGTCGCCATTCAGCGGCGGCGCGGCCAGGCTGACGAACGACCGCAGGGAGTTCGGGTCGTCGAAGTAGGAGGTCACCTCGGACGCGTAGACGAACCTGGTAAACCGCACCCTGGCCGGCGCGCCCTGGCCGAGCAGGCGGCCGACCTCGATCAGGGTCGCCAGGCCCGCCGCGCTCTGCGAGGGGTCGGGCAGGTCCACGCGCATGCTGGCTGGGGCTACCGGGCCGCCGGCCGTGCGCGGGAGCAGCAGCCGCCAGCCGACCTTGCCGAAGGCAGCGGTACGCGCGGCGGCGGCCCTCGGCATGACCAGCACCAGCGGGGACAGCGCCACGCTGAACCCGGCCGGCTGAACGGCCTTGGCACCGAGCGCGAACCCCCTCGCCTGATCGATCCACAGGCTGGAGTCGGGAATCCACGCGTCGATCGCGGGGTCCGGACTCGGCCGCTGCCCGTCGATCTGGGCCGTGGCCAGCGCCGGAGACTCGGCGTTCACGTAAACAGAGACGCACCGGCCGTCGGCCTGGCGGCCCTGGCGATTGAAGTAGCCGGCGATCCGCTGGATCGCCGGCGCGATGTCGGTGCTGACCGCGACATTGAGCACGATCTGGTTGTTCTGGCAGGTGACGCGGCCCGCGATCTGGGCCGTGCCCCGGCCGATCAGCAGCATGAGGCAGCCGGCAATCGCCAGGAAGACCAGGGACTTCGTCCTGATTCGGCGTCTGCGGCGCCTGCTTGCCCTGCTGCGGGGGATGCTCGGAGCGGTCACAGTGTCCCTCGATCGGAAGCCGGGGTATAAGCGGCCCCTGGACAGGCGATTGTACCGAATTGCGGGGCATCTGACCGGCAGAGGCGTCAGGCTCCGGCGGCCGGGCGGCTCGCGAACGCCGCGCGCAGCCGTTTCTTGCTGCCGAGCGATGCACTGGCTAGATGGAGCCCCATGAGCGCAGCGCCCGCGACCGGGACCTGGCGCAGAATGCGCACGTCCGCAGCCGGAAATTCCGAGGTGATGAGGTCGGTTACGCGGTCGATCAGGAGCGCATTGCCCGAGGCCACCACCCCGCCGCCGAGCACGACGGGGATCGGCTCGGCGGCCAGTTCAAGCCTGCTGACCGCGCTCCTGACCAGCAGGAAGATCTCCTGTGCCAGGCGCAGTACGAGGCCACGGGCCACCTCGTCGCCGGCGTCGGCAACGTGCAGGACGATCGGCGCCAGACTGGCTATCCGGTCCCAGGAGATCTCGCCGAGATGCAGAGCTTCCGCCACGTCGAGCGGTTCCTTCAGGCCGAAATACGCGGGCACGGCCTCTCGCAGCGCGGTCTGCGGTCCCCTGCCGTCCGCCGCCCGGACGGCGTTCCACTGGGCCGCCAGGCCGAGCCCGCCGCCGCCGCCCCAGTCGCCGGTGGTCATGCCGAGCGCCAGGAAGCCGGCGGTCGAGCCGTCGGGGGCCAGGCCGATGCAGTTGATCCCGGTACCGCAGGTGACGCCCACCCCCCAGTACTGCTGCGCGCCGGCGGCCGGCACGTCGTCAAGGCCCGCGCGCAGCACGGCGTAGGTGTCGTTGGCCACCAGCGTGGTGCCGGTCCAGGCTTGCTCGCGCAGCATCCGCTCGAGCTCGCGTTCCTCCGCGGGCAGGTCGACGTTCGCCACGCAGGCGACCAGGTGGGCGGCGACCGGACCGGCGCCAGCGCCGTCGTTGTCAGCGTGCTCGAGCCCGGCACGCCGGACGGCCGACCGGATCAGCTCCTCGATGACCCGGACGGTTTCCGCTCCGAGCCTGCCCGGCATGCCGGGGCCGCGGACCAGCGCGAGCAGGGTCCCGTCCTGCGCGACGAGGGCCACGTCGGTCTTGCTGTTCCCGCCGTCGATCGCGAGAGCAGCGGGAAGAGCCTCGCTCACTGGCCGCTCGCCCAGGGCAGGTACGCGGCGTTCTCGGCCAGCAGCAGGTCGGTGAGCGCCTCGGCCTGGTCGTACTGCCCGATCAGCGGATGCGCCAGCATCGCCTCGACCGCGCGGTCACGTCCGCCGAGCCTGGCGGCCTGCACGGCCAGTTCCTCATAGGCGGACACATGCCCGGTCAGGCCCCGCATGAGCGGGTTGAGCGGGGCGAAGCCGACCGGCGTGGCGCCGTGCTTCCCGATTACCGACGGGACCTCGATGACCGCCTCGTCCGGCAGGAACGGCATGGTGCCGTTGTTGCGCACGTTCACTACCTGGGTGTCGCCCGTGTCGTTGACCAGCGAGGCGAGCAGCGCGACCGCTGCCTCGGAGTAGAACGCACCGCCACGCTGGCCGAGCAGTTCAGGCTTGCGGTCAAGCGCGGGGTCCGCGTACATCGCCAGCAGTTCCTGCTCGATCTGCGCTACCTGCTCGGCTCGGGTCGGGCTGGTGCGCTGCCCGGCGACCACCTGGTCGTGCGCGTAGAAGTAGCGCAGGTAGTACGACGGGATCGAGTGCGTCAGCTCGATAACGGACAGCGGGAGCTCGATCAGGGCCGCCAGGTCCTTGCCGTGCCGCGCGATCAGGTCGGGCAGCACGTCGGTGCCGTCCAGCAGGACGGCGCGCTCCCAGGTCAGGTGATTGAGCCCGACGTGCTCCAGGCTGACCCGCTCGGGCTCGACACCGAGGATCCCAGCGAAGATCCGCTGGAATCCGATCGCGACATTGCACAGGCCGATCGCCCGGTGCCCGGCGTCGAGCAGCGCCCGGGTGACGATCCCGACCGGGTTGGTGAAGTCGATCAGCCAGGCGTCTGCCGATGCGCGGGCGCGGGCCCGTTCCGCTATATCAAGGACAACCGGCACGGTCCGCAGTGCCTTGGCGAACCCGCCGGCCCCGGTCGTCTCCTGGCCGATGCAGCCGCACTTGTGCGGCCAGGTCTCGTCCCGGTGCCGGGCCGCCTGGCCGCCGATCCGGAGCTGAAGCAGGATCGCGCCCGCGCCGTCGAGCCCGTCGTCGAGGTCGGACGTCCAGCGCACGGTGGCCGGGTGGCCGTAGGTGCGCATGATCCTGGCGGAGAACGGTCCCACCACGGAGAGCCGGCTCTGGTCCGGGTCGACCAGGACGATCTCGCTGATCGCGACCTGGCTCGCCAGCCTGGCGAATCCGTCGATGAGCTCGGGCGTGTAGGTCGAGCCACCGCCGACCACAGCTACCTTCATCAGAATGCCCTCAGTTCAGCGTCGGCCGTCGCCACGTGGCAGGCCGCGGAATGGTCGGGGAGCAGTTGCCGTAGCGGCGGGGTGACCTGGTGGCACGCGTCGATGGCGAGCGGGCAGCGCCAGCGGAACCGGCAGCCGGGAGTCGGGTCGATGACCCGCGGCGGCTCGCCGCGGTCGGTGTCCGCCGCCACGCTGAGCTCCGCCCGCGGGTCGGGCACGGCCGAGACCAGGAGCTGGGTGTAGGGGTGCCTGGGCCGGGCGAGCACGTCCTCGACCGGGCCTGACTCGGCGATCTGGCCCGCGTACATGACCACGAGGCGGTCGGCGACGTACCGCGCGCTCGCGATGTCGTGGGTGATGTACAGGATCGAGACGTCCTCGGCGTCGCGCAGCCCGGTCATCAGGTTGAGCAGGCCGATCCTGATCGATACGTCGAGCATCGACACCGGCTCGTCGGCCAGGATCAGCTTCGGCCTCATCGCGAGCGCCTGCGCGAACCCGACCCGCTGCCGCTGGCCGCCGCTGAGCTCGTGCGGGAACCGCTCGAGGACCTCGGCTCCGGGCGCCAGGCCGACGACCTCGAAGATCCGGATCGCCTCGGCCCTGCGCTCCGCCCGGCTGAGCTCGGGCCGGTGCAGCCGCAGGCTCCGCTCGATGCCGTGCGAGACCCGGAAGACCGGGTTGATCGAGCTGAACGGGTCCTGGAAGACCATCGGGACGTCGCTGCGGTAGGCCAGCAGGTCGGCGCGTGACCTGATCGCCGACAGCCGCCTGCCCTGGAGGAAGATCTCGCCCGCGGTGGGCTGGTAGATCCTGGCGAGCAGCCTGGCGGTCGTCGACTTGCCGCTGCCGCTCTCGCCGACCAGCGCGACGATCTCGCCGACCCCGATGCTCAGGCTGACGTCGTCGACGGCGTGCAGGGTGCGCCGGTGCAAGCCGCCGCCGATCTTGAAATGCTTGGTCAGCCCGTCGGTCCGCAGCAGGGCAGCGGCGCCGGCCGACGGATCGGCGGCGGCCCGGGCAGCCCGCTTCCTGAGCGAGGCCGGGACCCGGCTCGCCGCCGGGGGGGCCGTCGCCTGCTGCGCGGCCTGGCTCGTCGATGGCTCGGTCACCGCGTGCTCCCGTCGGCGTACAGCAGGCAGCGAACCTGCGTGCCGTCCACCAGGTACAGCGGCGGTCGCGTGGTCTCGCACTCGGTCATCACTTTCGGGCAGCGTGGCGCGAACAGGCAGCCGTCAGGAATCCTGGCCAGGTCGGGCGGGTGACCGGGGATGCCCGTCAGCGGGACCCGCTCGCCCTTGATCGACGGGAACGCGTCCATCAGCCCCCTAGTGTAGGGGTGCAGCGGCGAGCCGAAGACCTGGGAGGTGACGCCCAGCTCGGCGACCTGCCCCGCGTACATCACCATCAGCCGGTCAGAGAAATGCCTGACCAGCGACATGTCGTGGGTCACGAAGATGACGCTGAAGCCGAGCTGGGCCTGCAGTTCCTTGATCTGCACCATCAGCGAGCGCTGCGCCACGACATCCAGTGCCGATGTCGGCTCGTCCATGATGACCAGGTCGGGAGTGAAGAGCAGTGCCATCGCGATCATGGCGCGCTGGCGCATGCCGCCGGACAGCTGGTGCGGGTAGCTGCGCAGGTGCGTGGGATCGATCCCGACCATGCGGAGCATGTGCGCGGACCGGTCGGCGATCTCGGTCTTCGACCGGACGCCGTGCGCCCGCATCGCGTCCTTGAACTGGGCGCCGATGGACGTCACCGGATTGAGCGCGTTCATCGCGCTCTGCATGACGACGGACATGTCCTTCCACCGCACGGACGCGAGCTGCGAATCGGTCAGCCCGACCATGCTGACGCCCTTGAAGACCACGTTCCCGCCCGCCAGGCCAGCCGGCGGAGCCAGCAGCTGGGCGATTGCGAACAGCAGCGTCGACTTGCCGCAGCCTGACTCGCCGACGATGCCGACGAACTCTCCGCGGCCCAGGTCGAAGCTCACGTGGTCGACGGCCCTGACGTTGCCCTGCTTGGTGGCGTACTCCACGGTGATATCCGTCACCTGCAGGATCGGCTCGCCGGTTACCGCGGCCCGGCCGGTGTCGTCAGCGAGGGCGCTTGACACGGTGCCTCCGAACCGGCCGCAGCGCCGGGTTGCCGATCTCGTCGAACGCGTAGTTGAGCAGGGCGAAGGAGGCGCCGAGGATCGCGATCCCGAGACCTGGCATCAGCGCCCACAGGTACTGGCCGATCGAGAGTGCCTCGTTGTTCTGCGCCCAGTACAGCATCGTTCCCCAGCTCACGGACGCGGGGTTGCCGAAGCCGATGAACTGCAGGCCGGCGGCGAACAGCACGTTATACACGGCAGTGCCGAGGAAGGTCGCCACGATCAGGGGAGTCATCGTGGGAATGATCTCGACGGCGATGATGTAGACGCTGCGCTCGCCGCGGACTCTGGCCGCCTCCAGGTAGTCCCTGCCCCGCAGCGAGAGTGCCTGGGCGCGAAGCTGCCGCGCGCCATAGCTGTAGCCCGTGATGACCAGGATGGCGATCAGCACCACCACGCCGCTGTTCGGCAGGTAGGCGGCGATGATCAGCAGCAGCGGGAAGCTCGGGATGACCAGGAGCGTGTCGGTGACCAGGTTCAGCCCGCCGTCCCAGACTCCGCCGAGATAGGCGGCCGCGACCCCCATCACGACCGACAGCGCCGTCGACAGGAGGCCGCTGACCACCGCGATGATCAGGGTCTCTCTCGCACCCCAGATGAACTGGGCAAAGATGTCCTGGCCGTAGACCGTGGTCCCGAACAGGTGGCTGGCCGACGGCCCGAGCGACCGGCCGTAGATCTCCGCCCGGGGCGGGTCGTGGGCGATCAGGCCCGGTACCGCGGCCAGCACGCAGACAAATGCGAGCAGGATGAAGCCCGCGCTGGCCTTGCGGTTGGAGCGGAGCGTGCGGAACAGCCGGAGAAATGCCTGCCCGGTCTTGGTCGCCGCCTCGCGGGCCCGGCTGGGTGGTGCCCCGGACTGGGCATGAGGCTGGCCCGCGCTCGGCGTGATCGTGGGGCCGAGCCCGGCGGAGAGTTCAGTGCTGGCCATCGGCTTACCTCGCGGTCCTGGTGCGCGGATCGAGCAGCGCGGTGAGGATATCGGCGAGCAGCACGGCGACGAGGACGGCCAGCGTGATCAGCAGGAAGAGAGCCTGCATCAGCGGGTAGTCCTCACCTTCGACCGCCTGCACCAGCCAGAAGCCCAGGCCCGGATAGTTGAACACGTACTCCACCAGGACCGAGCCGCCGAGCACGAATCCGAGCGACATGGCCAGGCCGCTCAGGTTGGGCAGGATCGCGTTGCGGGCCGCGTAGTCGAACATGATCCGCCGTCCGGGCAGTCCTTTCGCCCTGGCCATCTTGATGTAGTCCTCGGACAGCACGGTGACCATGTTGTTGCGCATGGTCAGGATCCACAGTCCGATCGAGGTGATCAGGATCGCGGCGGACGGCAGCAGCGCGTGCTGCAGGAGATTCACGATGAACGGCCAGTTGAACGCCGGGATAATCGTGCTGTCGAAGGTGCCGTTGGACGGCAGGTGCGGCGCGTGCAGGCTGAAGGCGACGATCAGCAGCATCCCGATCCAGAAGAACGGGATCGCGGATGTGATCACGAAGACCGGCGGCAGCACGTTGTCGAGCCAGCTGCCGCGCCTCCATGCGCCGATGATGCCGATGCCGGTGCCGAGCACGAATGCCAGCACCGTCGTCACGCCGACCAGGCCGAGCGTCCAGGGCAGCGCGTTGCTGATGATCTGGCTGACCGGGGTCGGGAGCTGGCTGAGCGAGGTGCCCAGGTTCCCCTCGGCGGTATTGCGCAGGTAGTCGATGTACTGGTGGAGATAGCTCTCGTGGGTATGCACGCCGAACGCGATCTCAAGGGCCTTCAGCGCCTGCCCGCCGATCCGGCCGTGGAATTTGGCCAGCAGCGCGAGGGCCGGATTGCCCGGCATCAGGCGCGGCAGAACGAAGTTGAGGGTCACGCACGCCCAGAGCGTGCCGACGAAGAAGGCGAGCCGGCGAAGCGCGTACCTCACGCTCTCCTCCTCGGTGTCAGCATCCTCATCCCAAAGGTCAGCCAATCCGCGCCAAACCGCAAGAGGCGCGGCGCAGTGCCCCGGAGCCCTGGGCAGAGGGCCCCGGGGCGCAGGCTCAGCCCTTCGGCGCCAGGTGAAGCAGCATGATGCCCCAGTCCGGGTTGGCGTAGGCGGCTGGCTGGGCGTACGGGTCCTGCGGGGTGACCCAGCCGGTGAACTTGCTCGTGTCGTACTGGTACCAGTCGACCGACTCGGTGATCGGGATGACGGGCACCTGGCTGAGCATGACCTGCTCCAGCTGGTTCACGATCGCGTGCTGCTGGGCCGGGTCGGTCGTGCCGCCGTACTGGTTGATCAGCTTGTCCGTGGCGGGATTGCTGTACCGCTCCCAGTTGGTCGTGGCCAGCTTGCCGATCGGAGCCGTGCTCGGACCGTAGAGCCACTGCCGCAGCTCGTAGTACGGGCTCGGGCCGCCGGTCTCGCTGTTGTAGGCCAGCTGGTAGTTGCCGTTGTAGAGCCGGGTGTCGAAGTCGGTGCTGGCCAGGTTGACCGGCGTGAGCTTGATCCCGACCGCCTGCAGGTTCTGCTCGATGACCTGGACCGATGCCACCCAGTCGGAGAAGCCGCCGACGTTGATGATGCTGAACGACAGCTCCTTGCCGTTCTTGGCCATGATCCCGTTACTGTCCTTCTTGTAGCCGTCAGCGGTCAGGATCGACGTGGCCTTGGCCGGGTTGAAGCTGTAGTTGCCGTACGTGGCGGCCGCCGACGTGTCCACCCAGGAGCTGAACGTCGGAGTGACGATGCCCGTCTGGTTGCTCGCTGGCTCGTATCCGTACTCGCCCACCGTGGACACCTTCTTGCGGTCGATGGCGTAGGCCATCGCCTGGCGCACGTGCACGTCGGACAGGATCGGGTCCTTCAGGTTGATGAACATCGACACGTTCGCGAGGGGCGGGAACCAGTAGTGATAGCTCGGGCTCTTGGACGTGTAGAACTTGTTGATGCTCGGGATGAACTGGCTGCCCCACTGGTCCTTGCCGGTGGCGAGGTCGAGGTTGGCCGGGTCGTTGGAGGTGTACGCCGGGTAGAGCACCGTCGCGATGTGCGGCTCATTCGGCTGGTAGTAGTGCCGGTTCGCCGTGAAGGTGATCAGCTGCGGGCTGCACTTGACCGTGTAAGCGCCGGTGCCGATCGGGTTGGCGTCGGTGAAGGTGACCGGGTTCTTGAGCTTCGACCAGATCTTCTGCGGCACGATGCCGACCTGGTCGGCGATGTAGTAGAAGTACGGTACCGCCGCTGACTTGAAGTTCATGACGACGTTGTCGCCCTGCTGGGTGACGCTGGAGAGCACCGACCAGACCGAGTTGATGTCGAGCGCGGGGAACTTCTTCAGCATGTTGAACGTGAAGGCCACGTCGGACGCGCTCATCGGAGAGCCGTCGCTGAACTTCACGTTCTTGCGGATCGTGAAGGTGACTGTCTTGTTCCCGTTCGACCACGCGTACGAGCTGGCGAGCCACGGCGTGGTCTTGCCGCTCTGCAGCGAGTTGACGAAGACGAGCGGCTCGTAGACCGGCCCGACGGACAGGAAGCTCACCGACGAGTTGAACGGGCTGAAGCCGCAGGTCCAGGTGGAACCGGCCTCGTTGGAGATGGTCAGGACTCCGCTGGGACCCGACGACGAGGACGAGCCCGAGCCCGGCGGGCTAGAGGTGGATGAGCAGGCTGCGGCCAGCAGACTTGATGCGATGACGACCCCGAGTCTGGTAAGGCGTCTCATAGCTTCGGCCCTTCTTGGAATGCTGCATATTGCTGGATGGAGTGCGTCACGGCGTGCCCAGGCGCCGGACGGCGACCAGCCGGCGGCGCTGCTCGGCTAGCCGGGTGCCGACGATGCCGGTGTCGGCGATGGTGCCAGTAACCATCATGAATATCTAGAATCTCCCTGAAGCTCGTGACTTTGGTCGTCTTCCGGGGTGACTTTCGCAATCTTCGCGGCTCACGCGAACCAGGCAACTCGCCATCAGGCAGAGCGTCGTGGTCGCCGGGGTGGGACGGGGGGAAGAGCGGCGGCTCGGGCGGGTATCGGAGCTCCCGAGTGCGAACTGTCCGACCATGACCCTGCCAGTTCAGTAAACGATGCCGGACCACTATCGTGGAGATTGTTAGGACAGTATCCTAACTATCCGAGACGTAACAGAGTTCGTGGCCGAACCGTGATCTGGCGTATAAACCTGAAAGCCCTCAGGCAAAAGCCTCGCCTGCCGGGTGGCCAGTTCGCCGACGGCGGCGCACGTTGCGGGAGGCTGTTTCTCGTTGGACATGATCTCGTTCGGGCTGGTCTTCCTCGAGCTTGTCTTCGGCCAGCTGCACCGGCTGCCGGGCCGCGGCGAGGAGGTTTTCACCGACGAGTTCGCGATCTCCTGCGGCGGCGCGGTCACCAGCGCCACCGTGGCGGCCGGTGCCGGGGTGCGGGCCGGGCTGTGCACGATGCTCGGCGATGACCTCGGCTCGCAGGTGGTGACGGAGCATTGCGCGGTGGCTGGCGTGGACCTGTCGCCCTCGGCGCGCGTGGCCGGGCCGACCGCGGGGATCACCGTCGTGCTGAACTTCGACGGCGACCGCGGGTTCGTGACGCACATGCCGTCCGCCGCGGTCAGCGAGCGGGCCGAGATCCAGCGCTGGCACAGCGTGCTGCGCGCCGAGCGCCCGGCCTGGTGCTATCTGCACGCCGGGCGGCTGGTGCCGCCGTTCCTGCGCGAGGCGCGCGAGCTCGGCTGCAAGATCATGCTGGACACCTCGCTCGGCGACGAGCGGGAACGTGACGCCGTGATCGAGTGCGTCGCTCTCGCCGACATCTTCGTGCCGAACTCCGACGAGCTGCTCAGGCTGACCGGCGCACCCGATCTGGACGAGGCGATCGCGTCCGCGGCAGGCTGGGGCACCCAGCTGGTGGTGACCAGGGGCAGGGCCGGCGCGCTGGTGGCCGGACCGGACGGCTCCGTCACCGAGGTGTCGGAAGGCGTCAGGGAGGCCATGGTCAGGGACCTCACCGGCGCGGGCGACAGTTTCGCCGGGGCGATGATCGCCGCGCTCATCGGTGGTGCCTCGGTCGCCGAGGCCGCGGTCGAGGCCAACGCCGCGGGATCGAAGGCCGTTGGCAGGCTCGGCGGCGTCGGCGAGGTCGGTGCCGCGGGCACCGGCGCGGGCTGGCCGTTGCGCCCCATGGTTGTCAGGGACATGACCACCGCGCTCGCCGCAGCGATGCAGCCAGGCGCGACCAAACAGGGTTAGGGGAGCAGGGCGATGAAGCTGTCCATCCTCGGTGGCGGCGGAGTGCGGATGCCCGCCTTCGTCCGTGCCGTGCTGGCCGGACGGCCAGGGGCCTTCGACCAGATCTGCCTGTTCGAGCCCGACGCCACCAGGCGGGCGACGACGGCCAGGCTGGCCGCCGAGGTGGCCGTGGTGCTCGGCCAGCCGGATGTCGTCACCGTCACCGCCGACGCGGCTGAGGCGTTCACCGGCGCGGATTACGTCTTCTCGGCCATCAGGGTCGGCGGTGACCGCGGCCGGGTGATCGACGAGCAGGTGGCGTTGCGCCGCGGCATCGTGGGCCAGGAGACGACGGGACCCGGCGGCTGCGCGATGGCGCTGCGCACGATCCCCGTGGTGCTGTCCTACTGCGAGCTGCTCAGCCAGTGCTCGCCGGGGGCGGTCCTGATCAACTTCACCAATCCGGCGGGACTGATCACCCAGGCGATCAGCGCGCAGGGCAGGGTGCGGGCGGTCGGAGTCTGCGATACCCCGTCCGGGACGATCGCGGACCTGGCGAGGTTCGCCGCGGCGGCCGGCCGGGGAGCGGGCCGGGCGCGGGCCGGGTACGGCGGCCTGAACCACCTGGGCTGGGTCACCTCGTTCGAGGTTGACGGCGAGGATCTGCTGCCTGACCTGATCGCCAGGTTCGACGACCTGCAGCGATCTGATCACCAGTTCGCCGCCTTCGACGCCGACGAGGTGCGGCGGGTCGGCGCGATCCCGACCGAGTACGTGTACTACTACTACGACTCGCGGCGCTACATCGACGGCGTGAAGCGGGCCGGAGCGAGTCGCGGCCAGGACGTGGCCGGCCTGAACTCCGAGCTGCTGACCGCGATCGGTCAGGCCTTCGCCGATGGCGACGTGCACGCCGCATGGTCGGCCTACGCGAGCCTGATCGGGGTCCGGCACGACACCTACATGAAGACCGACACCCAGGGCGCGAGCGGGCAGGCGCAGGCGCGGGCGGAGCGAGCAGCCGCCGGCGCGGTGCCGATCGAGGCGGGCGAGCTCGGCGGCTACGAGGGCCTGGCACTGCGGGTCATCGACGGGCTGGCCGGGCGGGGCGCCAGCGACGTGATCGTCAACATGCGCAACGACCGGGCGCTCGACTTCCTCGACCCCGACGACATCGTGGAGATCCCCGCCAGGGTGGACGCCGGCGGCCTGTCCCAGCTCGGGCCGGCTGACCTGCCCCGGTCAGCGCGGGCGCTGGTAATGGCTGTGAAAGAGTACGAGCGAGGAATCGTGGAGGCCGCTATGTCGGGTAACGCCAGCCTGGCAGCAGTCGCGCTCGCTCAGCATCCGCTGGTGCCGGGAATCACGGCCGCCAGGGAGCTGATCGCCGAGTACACCGAACTGCATGGCGAGCAGCTCGCCTACCTGCGCTAGATGACTGACGCCGCCGCGGGAGCCGGGTTCACCCCGGCCCGTCCTCAGCTCATCAGGACCATGAACGAGCAGCTTCTGCTCAATCAGATCCGTCAGCTCGGCCTGTGCTCGCGGGCCGACCTGGCCCGGCTGTCCGGGCTGTCGAAGCCGACGGTGTCGCTGGCGCTCGCCAACGTCGAACGATCCGGGCTGGTCAGGACGGCAGGCCAGCGCACCGGCGTGCCCGGCCGGTCGGCTGTGCTCTACGAGATCCGGCCGGAAGCGGGCTACGTGCTCGGGCTCGACATCGGGCACGAGTACCTGCGCGGCGCGATCACCGACCTGACCGGCGAGATCAGGGCCAAGGCCGAGGCGCGCTGCCCGGCGACGAGCGTGAGCAAGCGGGTCAGCGAGCTGGTCAGGCTGGCCGACGGCATCTGCTCGGCGGCAGGCGTCACCAGGGCGGAAGTCACTCAGACGGTGCTGGGCAGCCCGGGGGTTTACGATCCCAGGCGCGACGCCATCACGCTGACCGGCGGGATGGCCGGCTGGGACCGGCCGGCGGTGCTGGCCGGCCTGCGCGGCGCGTTCGGCGAGAACCTGGCGGTGGAGAACGACACCGACGCCGCGGCGCTGGCCGAGCGCGAGCACGGTCACGGCAGGGAGTTCACCAGTTTCGTGTTCGTCTCGATCGGGACTGGCATCGGGATGGGCCTGGTGCTCGGTGGTCAGCTGCACCGGGGGGCGCATGGGGTCGCGGGCGAGATCGCGTTCCTGCCGATCACCGAGGGCCCCGGCGACGTGGCCGACGACGAGGTCCGCAGGCGCGGCGCGCTGGAGGCTGTCGGCTCGGCGGCCGCGATCGTGCGGGCTGCCCGGCGGGCCGGGCTGCGCACGCAGTCGGCGCGCCAGGTCTTCGCCGCGGCCGCGGCCGGTGACGAGCGGGCCGTCGCGATCGTGGCGGCCGAGGCGAGGCTCGTGGCCAAGGCGATCTGCGCGATCGTCGCGGTGGTCGACCCTGGGCTGGTCGTGCTCGGCGGCGGCATCGGGCAGGCTCCGGGTTTCGCCGCCGCCGTGCGCACCGACCTTGGCCGGATCGCGCCCGTGCTGCCTGATATCAGGGTGAGCGCGCTCGGGACGAGCGCGGTGGTGGACGGCTGCCTGGCCTCGGGCGCTGACCTGGCCTGGGGCCGGCTCACCGCGCAGCTCGCCCAGGCTCAGGCCGATCAGCTGCCTGCCGCGGCGGACGGCGACCGGGGCGGCCGGGGCGACCGAGGAGACCGGGGCGGCCGGGCCAGCGAGGGCAGCCAGGGCGGCCAGATGGTGGCGCTGCCAGCCACCTGAATCACCAGGAGCAGACGGCCGGCGACCTGAGTCGTCAGGAGAAGTAGGCGCTCGAGTCCTTCTGCCAGAGGAAGAAGACCGCGGCGAGCCCGACCAGCCACATCGCCGCGGAGTAGATCATGTTGCCGACCGTGACGGTGCCGAACAGGTGGCTGACGAAGCTCCAGGTACTGAGCACGAAGAGCACGCTGGCGACGATCCTCGCCCATTTCAGCCCGCCGCGGTTGGCCCTGGCCATGAACAGCCACGCGGCTATCTCGATCAGGCCCGACACGACCGCGATCGTGATGAGGAAATTCTGGGTGGCGTGCAGCTGGGCCAGCGTGGCGTGCTTATGGCTGGCCCGCAGCGCCTTCTCGCCGGTTGCGACGGCTAGCACGCTGATCACGAGGCCGATGGCGGTCAGTGCGGCGCCCGCGTACATCAGGCGCGCGGCGATCACGACTGACCTGGGCGGGTCGGGGCGCACGGGCGCGATCGCGTCGGCAGGCTCGGTCTTCCCGGCCGGCGCCTTGGATTTGTCCATCGGCTGTTCCTTGGTTGTCACAGGCGGGAGCCTACCCCGCCTAGCCCCGGTGGCCGGGCTTGTACTGCCACAGCCAGATGCTCTTGAAGTGCGGGCATTGCTCCCCCGGCTTGAGGTTGACCAGGCACATGCCGTTGGTGTGCCGGAAGCCCAGCGCTTCGAGATACCTGTCGATGTGCCCGAGCCGCTCGATCGGGTGCCACTTCGTCCACAGGTTCCGCCATTCGACGACCCAGCCGACGTTCATCGTCCCCAGGTCCGCGGCGGCCTTGCGCACCTGGGCAGGCGAGGGATTCTGGCTGTGCTCGGCGATGTACAGATAGCGGAAGAACGCGTGCTTGGCGACGCCCTTGATGGCAGCCTTCGATACCCAGGCCGTATAGGAGATCGCCCGCGGATGGCGGTCGTGGGTCGCGATCAGCATGGCATTCGGCGCGATCTCCGACCCGGTCACAGCGACGCCGCCGCGCAGGCCGTAAGGCACGTCCACGACGATCGACTTCGTGTGGTCGCGGGTGAGCGGGCGGTCCAGCGCGGGCAGCGTGGTCGGCATCGTGCCGTGAAATCCGAGAGACGTCGGCGGCGCGCCTGACCATCCCGACTCGAGCACGCCGAGCGCGACGATGACCGCGATCAGCGGCATGGTGACCGTGCGCCTGCTCAGCCACTGCACGGCCAGCCCGGCGAGCATCGCCGCGCCGATCAGCCCGACCAGGGCGAACCGATCGGCTTCGCGCAGGCCGGACAGGCCCGGGATGCGGACCAGCCAGGTGTAGGGCATCAGGTCCGACACCACGACGTGCTTCCACACGTACGTGGTCGGGCTGCCCGGCATGGTGACCTTCGTGGCGTACGTCTGGCCCATCAGCGGCAGGTACTGGTGGCAGAACTGGCCGTATATCTTGCCTGGCCGGTGATAGATGCCCTGGCTGATCCGGCAGTACCGGCCGATAGTCAGGCTGGTGCCGAGGGCCAGGGCCGCGCTGACGATCCACAGGGCCAGGAACGCCCACGTGCTGCGCTTGCGCCAGCCGGCCGCGACACCGAGTAGCGCCAGGCCGCTCAGCACGACGCCGAAGGTCGGCAGCCCTTCGAGCAGCTGCGAACTGTTGCTGTAGCTATACGCCGAGGCAAGCTGGCCGAGGCCGAAGGTGCCCAGCCGGGGCGAGGGAGCGAACAGGGTCGGCAGCGATGCTCCGAACTGCGTGTAATTAAGGGCCAGCTGGCCGGGCGGCGGCTGCGCTCCGCCGGACATGGCCTGCTGCACCATGCCGATGAGCTCGGGGCTCGCGACCACGATCGCGACCGCCGCGCCGATGGCGAGCGGCCTGATCGCCTGGCGGAATAGCGACCTGTCCCGGAAGAGCGCTGCGACGAGCCACGGCAGCAGGATCGCCGCCGCCAGGAAGATGGCGACGACCGTGCTTTCCTGGTTGATCAGGATCGAGGCTCCGATGGCGATGCCGAGCGCGATGGCGGGCGCCAGGTGCGGCTGGCGGCGGAGCCTGACGGCCGCCTCGATCGTGGCCGGCAGGAAGATCGTGCCGATGGCGATGTTGACGTGGTACCAGTTCTGCCACAGCAGCATGGAGGACAGGCCGAAGAACGCGCCAGCGATGATCGCTCCTGGCTCGTTCAGCCACAGCCTGGCGGCGCGGTACATGGCATAACACAGCAGGCCCGGGGTCACGATCGTCAGCAGCGTGAACGACGCCGACGGTCCGTACAGAACCGTGACCGGCCCGGTGAGCCACCCGGCCAGCGGCATCAGCGTGCTGAACGCCAGGTGCGTGCCGACCGGGGCTGCCATGTACCTGGTGAAGAACGGGTTGCTCAGGTGCAGCAACTGGTGGCCGGACCACCAGATGTTCCAGACGAAGCTGGACACGTCCGCGGTAGCTGGCAGCTTGCCGTCGGCGAGGTAGGTGAATCTGGGCCAGGTCGCCGCGATGCCGGCGCCCAGGTAGACAACCAGCAGGATCAGGTGGCGAACCCAGGTGTGAGCCAGTGCCCGGCGGAACGCGCTGCGGCCCCCGCCGCCCGCGGCGAGCCCGGCCTCGGCTTCTGCCTGCGCCTGACCCCCGGTCCGGGCGCGGCCATCGGCTTCGGCCGTCGTCTCCTCGTCAGGCAGGGTTGCTGCCGAGGTCCCCGTGCCTGTGGACGGCACCAGGTCCGGCTCGGCCGGATCCGGATGCACGGGCTGGCCGCTTTTGCTACGGCCTGCACGGATCATCGGACCACCTTGTCTCTGCTCGCTCTGACCGATCCTTATATACCGTTTGGGCAGCGGCTTATCCAAGGATCGATCAGGCCGGGGAGCCTGCCGATGGCCGGCTACGCACGAGCACCGGACCTGCCGGTCGCAGCAAACCGCCGGCGCATCAACGTCAACGGCACAGGCTAGAGTCCTTCAGGTGGCACTCAGGGAGACCAGCCTACGCCCGCCGCCGCCATGGCTGATCCGGTGGGAGATTTTCGCGGTCTTTGCCGTGTCACTGGGCGCCAGCGCCCTGAACGCGTTTCTCAACCTGATCGGCTCCCTGCTCCAGAGCAAGTCCCTGGCCTCCCAGCAGGCCTTGCTCGTGGGCTCGCTGGCCCCGTTCAACCACTGGCTCGACCTCACGCTGCAGCTTGCCAGCATCGCAGAGAACCTGGCGCCCGTGGTCCTGGTGCTCTACCTGATGGCGCGATCGGGCGAGCCGCCGTCGGCGATCGGGCTCAACGCGAGTCAGCCGGCCAAGGACACGGCTCGCGGGGCAGTTCTGGCCGCCGTCATCGGCGGCAGCGGGCTGGCGCTCTACCTGGCGGCGTTCCATCTCGGGGTCAACCTGAACGTGGTCCCCGAGAACCTGCCGGCGGTGTGGTGGCGGATTCCCGTCCTCGTCCTTGACGCGCTGCAGAATGGCGTGCTCGAGGAGATTCTCATCATCGGCTACCTGCTGCTCAGGCTGGAGCAGCTGGGCTGGCAGCCGTACCGGGCCATCGCCTGCAGTGCGCTGCTCCGCGGCACCTACCACCTCTACCAGGGACTCGGCGGTTTCGTCGGCAACGCCGTGATGGGTGTCATCTTCGCCCTGCTCTACCGCCGGTGGGGCCGGGTCACGCCGCTGATTATCGCGCACACCCTGATCGACGCGGGCGCCTTCCTCGGTTACGTCGGCCTGCACGGGAAGGTCTCCTGGCTGCCCTAGCCGCCGAGGCGCTGGCCTAGCGGCCGAGGCCCTCGATGATCACCGCGCCCGGCAGGTCGGCGAGTGTCTTTCCGGCCAGTGCCAGCTTCGATCTGCGCACGCCGCTGCCGATCACCACCGCTCCGGCGGCAGCGACGGCGGCGTCCACGAGCACCGGCCAGCCAGCAGGCAGCCCGATCGGGGTGATGCCGCCGTACTCCATCGAGGTCTCGGCGACAGCGACGTCGGCCGCGGCGAACGAAGCCTTCCGCACGTCCAGGGCGCGCCTGGCGACACCGTTGACGTCGGCCCGGGTCGTCGCGAGCACAACGCACGCGGCGAACCTGATCTCGCCCTCCCGCTTGCCGGCGATCACCACGCAGTTGGCCGACTCGGCGGGGGAGACGGCGTACCGCTCGCAGAACGCGGCGGTGTCGGCCAGGTCGGGATCGATCTCGGCGACGCCGACGTCCTCGGCCGGTCTCGGCCAGGAGGGATCGGTCAGCGCGGCGGCTACGGGTGCTGCCAGCAGGCCGGGCTGGCTTGCCGCCGGCCGGAACTCGAGCTTGCCAATGGTGAAGGTCACCCGCGAATTCTAGGGAACGAGGCGGCCTTGGCGAGAACTGGTCAGCTGCTCAGGCTGCCGAGAGTGACGACGACCTCTCGCGGGTTCCCGTTGCGGAGCAACTCGACCGTCACGCGGTTGCCCGGCGGATAGCGGGTCAGCACGTTCTCCAGCTGGGCGATGTCAGCAGTCCGCTCGCCCCCTACCCCGGCGATAACGTCACCAGGCTTGATGCCGGCCTTAGCAGCGGCACCGCCAGCCCTGGCCGCGTCTACCGTCACGCCGTCCGGCTTACCTGAGGAGTTGATGTGCGTCTCGCCGCTGATCGCCAGCGAGGCCCGGTCGGACCTGGTGACCTTCCCGTGCTTGATGAGCTGGCTGGCGATGTTCACGGCGGTATTGGACGGGATCGCGAATCCGATGCCCTGCGCGGACCCGCCGAAGTCCGGATCGGTGGCCGTGAGGGTCGGTATCCCGAGTACGTACCCGGACAGCAGCACCAGCGCTCCGCCGCTGTTGCCCGGGTTGATCGCCGCGCTGGTCTGGACAGCATCGATGATGTCCGCCGGAGGCTGGCCAGAAATGCTGGGCCCAGTGACGATGCGCCCCGTCGCCGACACGATTCCCTGAGTGACGCTGTCGATCAGCCCGTACGGGCTGCCCATCGCGAGCACGATCTGGCCAATCTGAGCCTTCGACGAGTCAGCCCATCGCACGGGCTTCAGGCCGCTCGCGCCCTTGGTGACCCTGATGACAGCCAGGTCGTCGGGCGAGAACACGCCGACCAGCCGGGCCTTGAGCAGCTTGCTGGTTACCGATACCCGGACGTCGAACTTCTTCGCCGTTCCCACGACATGCGCGTTGGTGACGATGTCGCCCTTGGAATCGAACACGACACCTGAGCCAGTCGCCTTGCCCGCGTCGATCTCGACGACCGAGGGCAGCGCCTTCGCGATCGTGGCCTCGTAGTCGCGCTGCAGCCTGAACCGTGGAGCGCTGGGGCCACCGCTGCCGCCATCCGCCGATGTGCATGCCGACACGACCACTAGGACGAGCGGCAGCACCGCGCCGAGCCAAGCCGGCACCTGCGCACGGCTCCGCAGCCGCTGAACCGACGACATCTCACATACCCCCCGCAGCCGGAAACGCCGCTCTCCTAGTCTTCCACCATGACGTTCTCTGAATCTCCCGGCGAAACCATCGGCCGGTCAGGCATCGACCTCGACGAGGTGACGGTCGCCGGGCTGAGCCGGGCCATGGCCGCCGGAAAGCTGACATCCGCCGAGCTCGTGCGGTTCTACCTGCAGCGGATCGCGTTCTGGAACCCGGTGCTCGGGGCTGTGATCTCGGTCAGCCCCGATGCCGCCGACCAGGCGAGCGCGGTCGACCAGGCGCGGGCCGAGGGCGCCGAACTGGGCCCGCTGGCCGGGATCCCCGTCCTGATCAAGGACAACATCTCGGTCGCGGGCTCCCCGGCGACGGCCGGCTCCCCCGCGCTGCTCGGCGCCTCGGCGGAGGACGCGTTCCTGATCGGCAGGCTGCGTGCGGCGAGCGCGGTCATCATCGGCAAGGCGAACCTGTCCGAGTGGGCGAACTTCCGCTCTACCCAGTCCTCCAGCGGCTGGTCGAGTCTGGGCGGGCAGGCGGTGAACCCGCATGGCACCGGCCGCAACCCGTCAGGATCGAGTTCGGGCTCGGCGGTGGCGGTCGCGGCCGGGCTCGCGCCGCTGGCGGTCGGGACCGAGACCGACGGCTCGATCGTGAGCCCCGCGCACGCCTGCGGCATTGTCGGCATCAAGCCCACGCTCGGCCTGATCAGCAGGAGCGGGATTGTCCCGATATCGGCGGAGCAGGACACGGCCGGGCCGATGACCCGGTCGGTCGCCGATGCCGCCGCCCTGCTCGGCGCGCTGGCCGGAGCCGATCAGGCCGACCTGGCGACCAGCCAGGCGGCCGGGCAGCCGGTCGGCTACACCCAGTTCCTCGATCCCGCGGCACTGGAAGGCGCCAGGATCGGGATCTGGCGCGACGGATCGGCCCAGGCGACCGCCGCCGCCGCGGCCGTGCTCAACGACGTCGTGAGCCTGCTCAGCGCGCAGGGCGCCGAGATCGTCGACCCGGTCCAGCTGACCGGCGCAAACAAGATCGGCGAGCACGAGTTCATCGCCCTGCGGCATGAGTTCAAGGACGACCTGAATGCGTACCTGGCCGCGCTCGGCGGCGAGCACCCCAGATCACTCGGCGAGCTGATTGAGTTCGATATCAGCAACGCGGACCGCGTGCTGACTCACTTCGGTCAGGAGATCTTCGAACAGGCGGAAGCCACCTCCGGCCGGTCCGCGCCCGAATGGCCGGCCGCGAGGGAGCACGCCCGGACCCTGGCTCGCTCGGGCCTGGACGGCGCGCTCACCGAGCACCGGCTCGACGCTGTGCTCGCCCTGACCGGCAATCCCGCCTGGCTCACCGACTACGTGCTCGGCGATCACTACAGCGTCGGGACCTCGTCGCCGGCGGCGGTCTCCGGGTATCCGGCGATCACCGTCCCGGCAGGCAAGGTGAGCGGGCTGCCCGTGGGAGTCTCGCTGATCGGGCCGGCCTGGAGCGAGCCCCGGCTGATCGCGCTGGCCCATGCCTTCGAGCTGGCACGCGGCTGACCGCCCGTCCGGGCGGCCGTGCCCGGCGGCCGCAGCCAGTCCCCGGCGGCGGCGCGGTACAGGGCCGGGCCGGCTGATAGCAGGCAAGTCGAGCGATAATCTTGCCGCCATGGACTCCTGGCCTGCTGCGCGCGTTCCCGGATTGCCCGGACGGGCACCTGAGACCGTCATCTGGGACACGGCGAGCGGCGGCATGGCTCCGGCTGCGCCGGGGCGCCGGGCAGCGATCTACGCGTGCGGAATCACGCCCTACGATGCGACGCACATCGGCCATGCGGCGACGTACATCGCGTGGGATCTCCTCGTCCGTGCCTGGCGAGATGCCGGACACGAAGTTAGTTATGTGCAGAATGTCACTGACGTCGACGATCCTCTGCTCGAGCGCGCGGCGCGGGACTCGCAGGACTGGCGAGAACTGGCCGACCGCGAGATCGATCGCTACCGGTCCGACATGACGGCACTGCGGCTGATGCCGCCCGATCACCTGATCGGTGCCGTTGAGGCGCTCGATGTCATCGAGGAGTTCAGCGGCGTACTGGCCGACCGAGGCGCGCTCTACGAGCTCGAGGGCGACGTCTACTTCCTCCGCTCGGCAGACTCTGCTTTCGGCTCCGTCTCCCGGCTCGACGCGGAGGAGATGATCAAGCTGTCTGCCGAGCGCGGCGGGGATCCGGGCAGGCCGGGCAAGAAGGATGCGCTCGATCCGCTCGTCTGGCTCGCCAGGCGCCCGGGCGAGCCAGCCTGGGACTCCAGATTCGGTCAGGGCCGGCCAGGGTGGCACGTGGAGTGCGCGGCGATCGCGACCCGGTACCTGGGCACGGCCTTCGACGTGCAGGCGGGCGGCTCCGACCTGATCTTCCCGCACCACGAGATGAGCGCCTCGCATGCCAGGGTCGCGTTCGGCGCGGTCGACGGCGAGGTATTCGCGCGCAGGTACGCGCACGCCGGGATGGTGCGGCTTGGCGGCGAGAAGATGTCCAAGTCGCTGGGCAACCTGGTGTTCGTCTCCGAGTTGCGGCTGTCGGGTTCCGATCCGATGGCAATCAGGCTGTCGATCCTCGCGCACCATTACCGGACCGACTGGGACTGGACCGGCGAGGGACTCGCGGCAGGCTCCCGGCGGCTGGATCGCTGGCGCGCGGCGCTTCGGGCCGGATCCGGCGGTCAGGGCGGCGTGACGGCCGGCCCGGGTTCCGCGGGCCCGGCGGTCACCGGTGAGAGCGTACTGGCGGCCATCCGCGAGCGGCTCGCGGACGATCTGGACGCTCCTGGTGCGCTCGCGAGCGTCGACGAGTGGGCCGACGCGACGCTGGCGGGGGCCTCCTCGGGCGATGAGGCCGAGCAGGCGGCCTCGGCGTGGCTCGTCAGGGACGCCGTCGACGCGTTGCTCGGTGTCGGGCTGTAGCAGCGGTCAAGCTCGCACGGCCGGCTGTGGAAAATGGCCGCGGTTATTCACAGCCCGAACTTTGCCGATAGCCCCGGGTTAGCCGGCTCCGCCAGCCTGGCCACATGACTGACTCACAACCTCACGACTCTCATGCCACCGACCCGCAAGCGAGTGACCCGCAAGCGAGTGACCCGCACGCCGCTGAGCCCCACGCCGCCGACCCGCACGCCGCCGACCCTCGCACGACGGGACTGCGCTGCCGGGTTCGCGTCGGCTCGGCCGACGGCATCCTGGCCGTCGTCCCGCACCTGCTTGGCTTCCATCCGACCGACAGCCTGGTCATGCTCGGCATCGGCGGGCCGCATGCGCGGATCAGGCTCGCGTTCCGCTATGACCTGCCGGATCCTCCTGAGGACGGCCTGGCGGCCGACATCGCCGCGCACGCGGCAACCGTGCTGCGCCGCCAGCACCTGACGATGGCGATAGCCGTCGGCTACGGCTTAGGCAAGACGGTCACTCCCGTGGTGGACGTCGTGGCGCCTGCGCTCCGCGCGGCCGGGATCGCCGTCCAGGACGTGCTCAGGGTGGAAGGAGGCCGGTACTGGTCCTACCTGTGCGGCGACCCCGCGTGCTGCCCGCCCGACGGCGTTCCCTTCGACCCGTCCGGCCATCCGGCCTCCGCCGCGCTGGCCGCCGCTGGCCTCACGGTGCGCGCAGACCGGGCCGCGCTGGCCGGGACCGTCGCGCCAGTTGCCGAGACTGCTCAGTCGATGCGCGAGGCGATCGAGCGGGCGCGGCGGAAGGCGGGGCAGCTGATCGACCTGGAGGCTGTCGCTGCTGGCGGTGACCCGCTGCTGCCGATAGCCGACGCCGGGCGGCGGTCCGTCAAGCAGGCGATCGCACGGTACCGGCGGGGCGAGGAGGTGGCCGATCACGACGAGCTCGCCTGGCTCGGCTTCGCGCTCGCCGACCTGCGGGTCAGGGACGACGCCTGGGCGAGGATGGATCCGCAGTTCAACGAGGCTCATCAGCGGCTGTGGATCGATCTCGTGCGGCATCTGCCCCCCGATTTCGTCGCCCCGCCGGCGGCGCTGCTGGCCTTCACCGCGTGGCAGGCAGGCGACGGGGCGCTGGCCAGCATCGCGATCGAGCGCGCTCTCGAGGCCGATCCTGAGTACTCGATGGCCCTCCTAATTGCCGACGCCCTGCACGCGGGCCTGCCGCCGTCGGCCGCACGGCTGCCGATGACGCCCAAGCAGGTTGCGGCGAGTTACGCGAGACGGCGGCGGGCAGGCCGCACGAGCCAGCCTGGCTGGAAGCGGGCGTGCTGAGGGCTGGCGGTCGTGCCTGTCAGACCGGGAGCCCGGGCGCTGGATCCCACCCGGCGTCGAGCAGAGCCAGCTCACGGCCTTGCCGGTACTGCAGGGCCGCGGGCGGCAGGTCGGCTCGGCGGCCGCTGAGCAGGACGCTGAGCGTGCCGGTCTCGCCGGTGCTGACCGGGTCGACAGCGGCGCCGGCCTGGAGAGCCCTGCGGAGCGCCTGAGCCGCTACGGCAGCGGCGGAGCCGAACAAGGCGGCGCCTGGCACCGCGACGCCGATCTGGTCGGCAGCCAGTTCGTACTCGGTGCAGCCCATGACGACCGCACCGCAGCCTGCCGGTGTCCGCAGCGCCGCATCGGCGATCGCGACCGCGATTTCCCCTTGGTCGCCCGCGTCGATGGCGGTCGCGAGGCCCGGGCAGGCGACCGGCGTCACCGTGGCCCGGCCGCCGAAATCCTCGATGAGCTTGCGCTGGTACTCGCTCGCCGTGGTGGCGACCGTCGCCCAGATGGCGACGGAACTGGCGACTGCCGCCGCTGGCTTGATGGCCGGAACCGTGCCGACGACCGGGATGTGCGGCTCGAATTCCGTGCGCAGGGCATCGAGAGCGTGCACGCTGCCGGTGTTGCACGCCATCACGATCACGTCAGGCTCGTAGCTGGCGGCGGCCCTGGCGATGGCCAGTGACCGCTCGGCGATGTCCTGCGGTATCCGCGGGCCCCACGGCATCCCGTCCGGGTCCATGGCGATGACCAGGTCAGCGTCCGGCCGGAGCCGGTTCAGTTCGCTGGCGGCAGCCAGCAGCCCGAGGCCGGAGTTGAGCAATGCGAATCGCATGCGCCCACTGTAAAAGATGAGCGAGCGGAGCTTGGTTAATCGCCGGTAACACGACAGTACGGACAGGTCCAAGCGGTGCGCAGACGGACGCCGCCGGCCGGGCGGAGGCGCCGGACGGGATCAGCCGAGCGCGGGGAGGCCGTCAATGCTGGTGCTGTTGTGCTTGAGCCGGTACGCGGCGAGGTCGTCCGCGGACCGGCGCTCAGACCACCGCGTCAGCAGGTCGCGCTCCTGCGTCAGCTCCATGACGGGCACGGCGTAGCCGCACGAGTCGGAGATCCGGTCTGCCGTCACGACGATGATCGCCCGCTGGTTCCCCCGGTCCCTGCCCGCCGCTGCCCCTGCGGCCGCGGGGAAGTGAGCGGCAAGCTCGGGCCAGCCGGCGTCGGCCGGCAGCACCGCCCGGCCCGTGCCGTAGATCCGCACGATCTTCGGAGTCGTGCCGAAGGAGCAGAACATGAGGGTGATCCGGCCGTTCTGCCGCAGGTGCGCGATGGTCTCCGCGCCGCTCCCGGTGAGATCGAGGTAAGCGACCGTCAGCGGATCAAGCACGGCGAAGGTGTCGCGGTACCCTTTCGGGGACACGTTGACATGACCGCCGTCGCCGGCCTCGTCCAGGCAGGGCGCCGTTGCCACGAAGAACATCGGCTGGCTGGTGATGAAGGTCCTGAGCCGATCGTCGAGTTCCGGGTAGACCTGACCCACGTTCTCCTCCTGATGCGATAGCTCATCCGCGGTTCCACGCTCGCTCCATACTCGCCGCCGCGCGGACGCGGGCGCGAGGCAGGTCGATCGCCGGCACCCAGCGTGCTCGTCTGGGGCTGACCAGGACTCCGAGGGCTACTGGACGGTAGGATAAGCCGACTAACTGTCATTCTGGCCGCGGCAGCGCGGATTTTCACGCAGCAGCCGGTTGGTCAGATTCGCAGATCGCATCTGTCGTCGGCACCGGATCCTGGGAGGGCTCTGTTGACAGAGGTCGCTGATCACGGGCAGCAGGTCAATCCCTTCCTCGCCAGCCGGCACGCTGCCGCGGCCCGGCTTCGGCATGCCTACACCGCGATCCCGCCCGGCACGCCGGTCCGGCTCGCCAAGTCCACCTCCAACCTGTTCAGGTTCCGTGATGACGGTGGCCCAGGGCTCGCCACGCTCGACGTCTCTGCCTTCGGCGACGTGCTGGCCGTCGATCCGGTGGAGCGTACGGCCATCGTGGGCGGGATGACGACCTACGAGGACCTCGCGGACGCGACGCTGCGCCACGGCCTGATGCCGCTCGTCGTGCCGCAGCTGAAGACGATCACCCTCGGCGGGGCGGTCTCCGGCCTGGGAATCGAGTCGTCCTCCCTGCGCAACGGGCTTCCGCACGAGTCCGTGCTCGAGATGGACATCCTGACCGGCGACGGCCGGGTGGTCACCGCGGCTCCCGACTCCGAGCACGCGGCGCTGTACGGGGGCTTTCCCAACTCTTACGGAACGCTCGGCTACGCGCTCTGGCTCACCATCGCGCTGGAACCCGTCGCGCCGTACGTCCACCTGCGTCACTTCAGGTTCGCTAGCCCCGCCGAGGCCATGGCGGCGGTCGCCGAGATCGCCCGCGACGAAAGCTACCAGGGTCATCGCGCCGACTTCGTCGACGGCACCGCGTTCAGCGCCGGCGAGATCTACCTGACCGTGGCGGCCCGCAGCGAGGCCGCGCCGTGGCTGAGCGACTACACGGGCCAGAACGTCTACTACCGGTCCATCCGCGGACCGCGGGAAGACTTCCTGACCATCCGGGACTACCTGTGGCGGTGGGACACCGACTGGTTCTGGTGCTCGCGCCCGTTCGGTGTCCAGCGCCCGCTCGTCCGCCGGCTGTGGCCGCGCAGGTACCGCCGCTCTGACGTGTACCGCAAGCTTGTCGCCTTCGACCGCAGGCACGGGCTGACCCGCGGAATGGACGCCCGCCGCGGCGCTCCCGCGCAGGAGGCCGTGGTCCAGGACGTGGAGATCCCCGTCGAGCGGAGCGCCGAGTTCTACGACTTCTTCGCCGCGAGCGTCGGCATGAGCCCGGTCTGGCTGTGCCCGCTGCGGCTGCGCGCCGGCCGGGCCTGGCCGCTGTACCCGCTCGAGCCCGGGCGGGTGTACGTGAACTTCGGCTTCTGGGGCAACGTCGCGCTGCCGCCGGGAGCCGGTGACGGGTTCTACAACAGGCAGATCGAGGACAAGGTCACCGAGCTCGGCGGTCACAAGGGCCTGTACTCAACCTCCTGCTACTCCCGCGAGGAGTTCGCGCGGCTGTACAACGGCGCCGCCTACTCCGACCTGAAGCGGGAGTACGACCCGGATGGCCGGCTGGCCAGCCTCTACGAGAAGTGTGTTGGCGGAAAGTAAGGAAGGAGAGCGGGTATGCCGCTAGCTGAGGTGTTCGAACGAGTCGGTGGCCCCGATGCCGATGTCAGGTTCACGGCATTCGACGGCAGCACGGCGGGAAGCCCGGGATCGCCGGAAGTCACGATCTTGGTCAAGTCCCCGGTCGCGGTGTCCTACCTGGCGCAGGCACCGGGAGCCCTCGGCCTGGCCAGGGCGTACGTGTCAGGCCACCTCGATGTCGATGGCGACATGTACACGGCGCTGTCCAGGCTGGCCAGAGCGCAGCGGATCGGCATGTCGATGCCCGAGCGGCTCGCCGTGCTGTCCCAGCTCGGCGGCCCGAGGCTGCTTGCTCGCCGGGTCGCGCCGCCGCCGCAGGAGATCCGGGTCAACCGCAGGTGGATGTCGGGGCGCCGGCACTCGAAGAACCGCGACGCCACCGCGATCTCGCACCACTACGACGTATCCAACACCTTCTACGAGTGGGTGCTCGGCCCGTCGATGGCCTACACCTGCGCGTGCTATCCGCGCGCCGACGCCACCTTGGAGCAGGCGCAGGAGCACAAGTTCGACGTCGTCGCCAGGAAGATCGGGCTGGCGCCCGGCATGCGCCTGCTCGACGTCGGCTGCGGCTGGGGCGGCATGGTGCTGCACGCGGCCCGCAAGTACCGGGTCCGGGCGCTGGGGGTCACCCTGTCCGAGCAGCAGGCGGCCTGGGCGCAGCATGCGATCAAGGAAGCGGGCCTTGAAGACCTCGCCGAGGTCAGGCACCTGGACTACCGCGAGGTCAGCGAGACCGGCTTCGATGCGGTCAGCTCGATCGGGCTGACCGAGCACATCGGCAAGGCGCAGCTGCCCGACTACTTCTGCTTCCTGTACGGCAAGCTCAACCCGGGCGGCCGGATTCTGAACCACTGCATCACCAGGCCGGATAACCACGGGCCCGCCCGCGTCACCGACGGGTTCATCTACCGCTACGTGTTCCCCGACGGCGAGCTCGAAGGTCCCGGGTTCCTGGTCTCGCACATGCATGACGCCGGGTTCGAGGTCCGGCACGAGGAGAACCTGCGGGAGCACTACGCGAAGACGCTCGCGGGCTGGTGCGATAACCTTGACGAGCACTGGGACGAGGCGGTGACCGAGGTCGGGGAGGCAACGGCCAGGGTCTGGCGGCTGTACATGGCAGGATCGCGGCTCGGCTTCGAGCGGAACCAGATCCAGCTGCATCAGGTGCTCGGCGTCAAGCTAGGCCCGCACGGCGAGTCTGGCATGCCGCTGCGCCCCGACTGGGAGCCGCCGGCCAGCTGAGCCAGCCCCGGCTAGCCGCGTAAGCCCCCCGCCAGCCCGGGCCCGATGGGTGACGGGCGGCGGTAGCTCTCGGCGACCGTGAAGGCGAGATCGAGTGCCTGACTCCGGTTGAGCCGGGGATCGCACGCGGTCTCGTACCGCTGGTACAGGTCGTCGGCGACGATCTCGTGGCTGCCGCCAACGCACTCGGTGACGTTGTCGCCGGTGAACTCGATATGGATGCCGCCGGGATGCGTGCCCTCGGCGCGGTGCACGTCGAAGAAGCCGCGCAGCTCGGTGAGCACGTCGTCGAAGTTCCTGGTCTTGTGGCCGCTCGGCGCCTCGAAGGTGTTGCCGTGCATCGGATCGCAGACCCAGGCCACCGGCGGGCCCGCGTCGGCCACCGCGCGGACCAGGCCGGGCAGCACGTCGCGGATCCGGCCGGCGCCCATCCTGGTGATCAGGGTCAGGCGGCCGGGCTGACCGCCGGGGTTCAGGGCTGCGATCAGCGCGAGCAGATCGGCGGGCGTGGCGCCCGGGCCGACCTTGAGGCCGATCGGGTTGCTGAGGGAGCGCGCGAACTCGATGTGCGCGCCGTCCAGCGCCCTGGTCCGCTCGCCGACCCACAGGAAGTGCGCCGAGGTGTCATACGCCCGGCCGGTCCGTGAGTCCACCCTGGTCAGCGCCTGCTCGTAGTCCAGCAGCAGGGCTTCGTGGCTGGAGTACAGCTCGACGGTCCGCAGTTCGGCCGGCTCGGCGCCGCAGGCCCGCATGAAGCTGAGCGCCCGGTCGATCTCGCCGGCCAGCCGCTCGTAACGCTGCCCGGCCGGGCTGTCGGCGACGAAGTCCTGGTTCCAGGCGTGCGCCTGGTGCAGGTCCGCGTAG
>DATKQH010000191.1:0-41957 GCA_035532775.1 Streptosporangiaceae bacterium | reverse complement strand
CCTAGGTGGCTGGTGTTAATCAGCGGCTTTCTGTGCTGGCCTCGCGCGCTGCGCGGCGTTATGTCACCGGGAGCGCTGCGGATCGCTGCCCGCAGGCGCTCCGCCTGGGCCCGGTGCGGGCCAAGGCTGGCCGCTGGAGGGCTGTGACCGGTGCTGGTGAGGCTTGCTGGCCGGCCGTTCCCGGTTCATCAGCCGCTGATGGCCGCCCAGGCGCCGTTCCGGCAGGAAACCCCGAGCACGCCGAGGCGGGCCAGGTTGACTGCGGCGGCGAGCAGGGCGAAGTCGGCGGCGACCCTGCCCAGACCGCGGACGCGGGCGCGGCGGCCGCCGTGGCGGCGGCGCATCAGGTGGCCGATCTTGCGCTCGACCTTGGGCCGGGTTGCCCGGTAGTCAGCCCGCCAGGCCGGGTCAGCCTGTGCCTGCCTGGCGGCGGCCAGGCGGGCCTCGTGCGGGCCGATGGTGATCGTGCGGCCTTCTCTGGCGGTGGTGCACTGGGCTGCCAGCGGGCAGGCCCGGCAGGCCTTGCCGAACCTGGCGGCCCCGGCGTGCCGCCCGGCGGCAGCCCGGATGGGCACGGTGACGCCGGCCGGGCAGGTGACGGTCTTGCCGTCGAGGTCGATGGCGAAGCGGTCCTTGGGGAAGCAGCCTTTCACCGCGGCCGGCGGCTGGCATTTGATGCCGTTATAGATGCCGGCGCCGTCCAGCCGTCCGATGAGCTCGCCGGAGCCGTAGGCGGCATCGCCGTAGGCCGCCGGCTGGCCCTCGCCCGCGGCGGGGGCCGCGGCCTGCCCGCCATCCCGGGCCGTGGCGCTGTCCTGATCAGCGGGGAGCATGTCAGCGAGCAGGCTCTCAGCGGCCTCGGCGTCCCCGCTGTTTCCCGGCGTGGCCCCGGTGGCGGTGATGATCTCCGAGTCCGGGTCGATCGCGATGTGCCCCTTGTAGCCGTCGAACCCCCGCGCGGAGGTCTTATGCCCGTGCCGGGCCTGCGGGTCGACGGCGGAGATCACCCGGTCCGGGGCGACCCGCCGGGCGATCCGGAACACCCCGGCCGCGTCCTGCTCCAGGTCCTGGCCGGTCACGGTGGCCAGCAGCGCCGCCGCCTGCGCCAGCGCCGGGCTCAGTTCCTGCCCGTCCAGGGCCGCCAGCAGCGCCCGGGCATCGCGGGCCAGCGCATCGACCAGTTCCTCCCGGGCCGCCGCGTCGTCGTAATCACAGCCCGGCTTTCCCGCGGCTGCATAGTCATCGTCGCGGGCCAGCATGCCCCGCAGCTGCCCGGCCAGCTCGCTGCCAGCGGCCTTCAGCACCCCGCGGATCGCCGAGCGGACCAGCGTGAGGGTGTCCATCGTGGCCACCGCGTCATACAGCGGAGCGGAATCCGGCACCCGCCGCCGGCCCGCCAGCCCGGCCGCCCGCGCCGCCTCCACCGTCACCTCGAAGATCCGGTCCGGCCGCGCCGACCGGGCCAGCCGGGCCCGCATATCCACCAGCACCGTATGCGCAAAACCCGGGTAACCGAAGTCCAGCCCCCCGGCCGCGTACTTCCACCGGGCATCGAAGGCGAACCGGTCCGCCGCCTCCCGGTCGCTGCACCCCCCGATCCGCTGCAGCACCATCACCACCGCCACGATCATCGGCGGCACCGACCGGCGGCCCACGTCGTCAAACAGGTCAGCGAACATCTCATCCGGGAACAAGGTGAAGCACTCCCGGTGCAAAACCCCGTAGATCGAGTCCGGCGCCACCCGCCCCTCGCAGTAAGCCGCCGTCGAGCGGAACAGGTCAGCCTGCCTCGGCGCCAGGCCCAGCGTCATCAGCCACTCCCGGGGAGAAGTCCCGCCAGTACGGCAATTCTCCCGGAATGATCACCAGGCCTGATGGACCGCCACGCGCGAAAAACACCAGCCACCTAGTGGGGGGGCGCCTGCTTGAGGACCAGGTTGCCGTTGTGCGTGTTGCCGTTAACGTCGACCCAGGTGACCTTCACCGACATGCCTGGCCTGAAGCCCTGCATGACGCCGGTCAGCTGGACAGGCGAGGAGATCCGGTGCCCGCCGACCGAGGTAATCACGTCCCCGGCGACGATTCCGGCCGTGTCCGCCGGAGTCTTGCAGAGCTCGCCGATGATGAGCGCTCCGCTGGCGACCGGGGCCACGTGGGCCGGGACGCCGGCGCCCTCCTGGTTCTGCAGGCAGATCGGCGCCGACGGCTGGACCGGGAATCCAGAGGACCCCTGGTCCTGCTTGAGCTGCAGGTCCCGCTGCTGCTGGGGACTGCTGGCCCGGCTCGCCTGGCCGGCCGGGACGAGCACGCCGAGGAAGCCGGTCGAGCCGATCTTGACCGAGGGACTCGACCGGCCGTTGATGATCTGCCTGGCGATCCGCAGCGCCTTGTCGATCGGGATCGCGAAGCCGACACTCTGGCTCGTGCCGTCGAAGCTGCCCGTGGCGGCGGCCGTGTCCATCCCGATGACCTTGCCCGCGGTGCTCGCCAGCGGACCGCCCGAGTCACCCTGCACGATGCCGGCATTGGTCTGCAGCATGCCGTGCAGCGTCTCCTTGGTGGCCGCTCCGCTGTCACTGGCCGTGATGGTCCTGTTCGTGCCCGTGATCGAGCCGACGACGGCGGGGAAGCGCCCGGCACCGTAGGCGTTGCCGATGGCGATCACCTTGTCGCCGAGCTTGACGCCGGATGAGTTGCCGAGCGGGACGGTCTGCAGGTTGTGCGCGCCGGTCAGCTTGATGACGGCCACATCGTCAGCCGAGTCGTAGCCGAGCCATTTGGCCCGGTACTGCTTGCCGGTGGTCAGAACCCTGGCGTACAGCTGGGTGGTGTCGGTAATGACGTGGTTGTTGGTCAGTACGAGTCCGTCTGGGCTGATCACCATGCCGGTGGCCGCTGCCTGGCTGCCCTGGTATCCGAGGTTGCTCGAGATGTCTACCAGGCCAGGCCGGACGGCACTCACGACGGCCTGCTTGGTCGACGCGCTGACCCCGCCGCTTGAGGTGCCGCCGCCGGAGAAGCCGCCACCCGGGATGCCTGAGTTGCCGGTTCCGCCTCCAGCGGGCGCGCCGTTGGCGGACGGAGTCGCGTTCTGGCTGCCGCTGACGGCGTACGCCGTGACCCCGGCGCCGGCCGCGGCAGCGACAACGGCGACCGTGAGGTAGGTCAGCAGGGTCCTTCTGCGTCGCGTCCGCGTTCCTGGCGGCGGGTAGTAGCCGCCTGCCTGGCCGTAGCCGCCCGGATAGCCAAGCGGAGTCGTGTAGCCGTACCCGGGCTGGCTGTCATCCGGTGCCGCGCCGGAGGCGCCGTATCCGGGTCCAGGAGTTCTGTATCCGGGACCGGGCTGGCCGTATCCGGGCTCTGGAGCGCTGTATCCCGGGCCGGGCAGGCTCCCATAGTCGGGGCCAGCCCCTGGAGCGCCGTATCCAGGGCCGGGCTGACCGGCGCCAGCGTCGCCCGGAGCGGCTTGATCAGCGGACAGGTCCGGCTGGGCATGCCCCGCGGCCTGGCCGGGCTGGCCATCATCGCGGCCTGCGCCACCAGGCGCGGAACCAGATTCTTCAGGCATCTGGCCCTCGCTGCTGCCCTGATCGTCCTGCATCTCCACCACCTTCGCCCGTGCCAGCGTACTGGCCGGCCCTACCTGATCCGATCCGGCCCTGAACCGGTCCGACCGGTCTGCTCACGTGTCTGGTCTGACTTGCCAGCGCGCCCGAGCTGTCCGGCCGCGGCAAGCCGGACAGCTGCGGGCGGCGCTGCGTGCTGGGCCCGATTCCGCCCGGACCCCGCTACGGACAAGTAAGCACCAGCAGCCTGGAAGCTAGCTGAAGGCTCGCTGAGGATCCTCTGTTGTTGGTGCACTCCCGGACTAGTACCCGCCCCTCGTGACGCCGCGCTCGTTGTCGCCGGCGGGCAGTGCCTCCATAGTCCCCGCGATGAGCCAGATTCAAGCTTCGGCCGATACAAAATGCACCCTTTATGACAATTATATTCGGAACTAGATCGATAGTTGATCTGACACCAATCTCGTTCAGTGAAATTGCGTCATGATTCGCTATGGTGCATTAGCGCAGCGTGCACCAGGATGCGTACAAGGTGATTACCGGGTCCGCCTGACCGGCGCATCAGGAGAGGGGAAGGCTCGTTGGGCTGGCCGCGACGCCGGGTACTGCTCGTGCCGGGCTCGAGCAGCACTGGCCGCCAGGCGGCGGCGATCGCATGCGCGACAACGCTCGAGGCGCTTGGCTGGACGGCACAGACCATGGATGCGACGTGGCTGGGCAGGGACAGGCATGGCTGGGGATCGGCCGTCGAGGCCGGAATCCGCAGGATCCTGACCATCCCCGGCCTGCACGATGCATTTCACTATGCGGCGCTGCGCACCGGCAACAATCTGGCGCTGCGCGCCGACGCTGTCACGCGGTTCAGGCTCGTGCCCCATCTGCGCGATTACCTCGATCGTCATCCCGTCGAACTGGTCGTGTCGCTCAGCCCGGCAGCAGCCTCGGCAGTGAGCACGATTGCCACGAGATACCCGTTCATGTGCCATGTCGTGTTCTGCACCGAAGCCTCGCCGCACCGCCTGTGGATCCATCCGAACGTCGATCTCTACCTGGTCAGGTCCTCGGCGGCTGAGCCCGCCGTGCGCCGGTTCAGCCCTGACGCGCGCGTGCTCGTCATCCCGCCGGCGGTCCGGCCTGAGTTCTACCGGCCGCCTGCTCAGCGCACCGCAAGGATCGGCCTCGGCGTGCGCGAGGAGGGCCGGTGCGTCCTGCTCGTCGCAGGCAGCCGAGGCGAGGCGTCGCTCGCGGATATCGCGGACGCGCTGGCAGGCGCCGGACTGAACGTCCTGGCCGTCGCGGGTTACAGCGCCCGGCTCGAGCACAGGCTGTGCCATGTCGCCGAGCGCCGGCCCAACCTGCTCGTCTTCGGATTCACCGACCGGATGCCTGAACTGATGGCGGCTGCCGACCTGGTGATCACCATACCCGGCGGCACCTGCATGGAAGCACGTACCATCGGCCGGCCGCTCCTGCTGCTCGACCTCGTCCAGGGACACGGCCGGGACGACCTGCTGTACGAGCTCGAGCTTGGCGACGCGTCCGTGAGTTCCAGGCGTCCCGTGGACGTGGTCAGGTCCACGCTCGCCTGCCTGGAGCGGATCAAGCCCGCTCCAGCCGGGCCGACCAGGTCCCTGGCGGCCTGGGAGGACAGGTTCCGCATCGCCCTGGAGACGATCCTGCCCTGAGCTGCGGCTCGCCCGGTGGGGGGATGGCTGCTGGCTGGCTCCGGACTGCGGGCAACCTAATGAGTGTGCCCGCAGCGAGTCAGCGGAGCAGTGAGCTAGCAGAGCAGTGAGCTAGCAGAGCACGGAGCTAGCAGAGCACGGAGGCGGACGAGAGTGACCCAGGTGACGTCGGCGCTGCCTGGGCAGCCGCCAGAGCACGAGCCCGTCCTGGCGGGGCAGGCGGCGGTCACGCCCGGCCTGCGCGACGGTGCGCGACGTTCGGCGCCGCTCATCCTTAGCTCGCTCTTCGCGCTGACCAAGCCGCGCATCATCGAGCTGCTGCTCGTGACGACCCTGCCGGTCATGCTGCTGGCGCGGCACGGCATACAGCTGGGCGATGGTGGCCACCTCACTGGTTCTGACCTGGTGGGCGGGGTGGCTGTACGGGCGTGCGCGCTCGCGCTCGGCGGCTGGTTCCTGACCGGGGCCGGCCGGCTGCGCGGCCAGCTCGCCGCCGGAGCGGCCGCCGCGCCGATGCGGCTCTTCCACGCCTCGATCGCCTACCTGACGCTGCTCTTCACGGCCGTCGCCGTCACTGCGATCGTGCCATGGGGTCAGTTCTAGCTAGTTCTGATCTAGCCAGTTCCGGCCAGTTGTAGCCGGGCCTCGTTATTCGGGCAAGTCGCCGGTGGCCGGGAACCCTGCGGCCGCCTGCGCCATTCTTGGGGTATGAGGTGGAGTCAGGATCCGACGAGGCGGGTGTTCCTGGGCCAGGCGGCGGGGGCCGCAGGCGCTGTCACGGCTAGTGCCGTGGGCGGCGGTGTCATGGCAGCCGCGGTGTCCGGCTGCACCGGCTCGGCCGGCGGCCACCCGGCCCCTGGGACTACCCGGATACGGCTGCGGAGCTCGAAGGCGGAGAACTCGCTGCCGGGGGAGCGTCACTGGTGGATCAGGCAGGTCGGGGCGCCCGATGCGGTCCAGGGCTTCACCGGCCAGGCCAGCGTGCTGCAGGGTGACCCGGTCACGCTGTTCGTCTCGACGACCGCACGCGAGTTCCGGGTCACCGCGCTGCGGATGGGCTGGTACGGCGGCCTGCTCGCCCGGCGGGTCTGGCACTCGGGCTGGATCCGCGGGCACGTGCAGCGGCGGCATTCGCTCTCCGCCGGGACCAGGACCGTCAGCTGCGACTGGCAGCCGTCCCTCACGATGCAGACCGCCGACTGGCCGGAGGGCACCTACCTGCTGCGGCTGGACGCCTCGTCGGGCGCTCAGCGGTACGTCCCGCTGACGGTGCGGTCCTTCAGCACGGCCGGCAAGATCGTGATCAAGAACGCGGTCGCCACCTGGCAGGCGTACAACGCCTGGGGCGGCTACGACCTGTACACCGGGCCGGGCGGCTACAACGACCGCTCGCTCGCGGTCAGCCTGGACCGGCCGTACGACGGCAAGGGCGCCGACGAGTTCCTGGTCTTCGAGCGGAAGCTGATCAACCTCGCGGAGCGCCTCGGGCTCCCGCTCGCCTACACCACCAGCATGGACCTCGACCGCGACCCGCACCTGCTCGACGATGCAGGCGGGCTGATCTCGATGGGTCACGACGAGTACTGGTCGCCGCGGGAGCGCGAGCAGGTGACCAGGGCCAGGAACGCCGGGACGAACATCGCGTTCTTCGGCGCCAACGCGATGTTCAGGCGGACCAGGCTGGCACCGACCAAGCTGGGCGCCCGCCGGCTCGTCATCTGCTACAAGACCAGCTACCTCCGGGACCCGATGTACGGCAAGCACAACTCCCTGGTCACCAGCGACTGGCGCGAGCCGCCGGATCCTGAGCCCGAGTCGTCGCTGACCGGGACCTTGTACGAGTCGAACCCGGTGATGGCCGGCTACGTCGTGGTGAGTCCCGGCGCGTGGATGTTCCGCGGCACCGGAGCGCGGGTGGGCACCAGGTTCCGCGGCCTGGTGGGGGACGAGTACGACCGGGTGAATCCCGTCTACCCGGTGCCGAGGCCGATCGAGATAGTGGCCCACTCGCCGCTCACCTGCCGCGGCGTACATAGCTATTCGGATTCGGCTTATTACACCCATTCCGGCGGGGCCGGCGTATTCAATACCGGAACGATGCGCTGGGTACAGTCGCTCGCTCCGCCCTACAGGCGGGAACTCGCTCCTGACGATGGTCGTTTCACCAGAAAGGTGACAGCGAACGTGCTGACCGCCTTCGCCGGCGGTCCGGCCGCGGCAAGATACCCGGCGCGGGACAACCTGGCGGCGATGCGCGAGTGGCCAGGTGACCCGATCGCCGCGCATCACAATCTGTGGCCGCCAGTCGTATCGTGACGCGGGCGTGCGTTCCGGCCCGCGCCATTCACCGCCCGGTGCTGGTTAGTCAGCGCTGGGTATGCTTCGAGCAGGGCAGCCCGTCTCTTCGCTCGGCTGCCCGAGGAGGTAGCGCGATGAGACATCCAGGCCGGCTCAGCATCAGGACCCGGTGGGCCCTGCCCGCCGGGTCAGTCGTAGTCGCCGGAGCGGTCCTGGGCGGGACCGTGCTCGCCAGCGCGGCAGCCCCGGTGCTGCCACGCCAGGCGCCGGCGCAGCTGCTCGCTGCCATGCGGCACGCAACCGTGCCCCCGGCCATGACGGCGACGATCTCGGAGAGCGCGAACCTCGGCTTCCCCGCCCTGCCCGACATCGGCGGGATGTCCTCGTCCCCGATGTCGGCCGCGTCGCTGGTCTCCGGCACGCACACGGTCCAGGTCTGGTACGCCGGGCCACGGCACCTCAGGGTCGCGCTCCCGGTCTCGTTCGGCGAGACCGATCTGCGGGTCAACGGCAGCCAGGTGTGGCTCTGGGACAGCCACGGCCAGACCGCGACCCACTACGTCGCGCCGTCGTCCAGCCAGCCGATGCCGCGCCGCCTGAAGCCGGTACCGGGCACCCATGAGGCCGACCCGTTCGCCGGGCTGAGCCCGCTCCAGGCCGCTGAGCGCGTGCTCGCGATGG
Organism: Streptosporangiaceae bacterium; assembly: GCA_035532775.1. GTDB lineage: Bacteria > Actinomycetota > Actinomycetes > Streptosporangiales > Streptosporangiaceae > Chersky-822. The sequence goes on along the minus strand of DATKQH010000191.1, from coordinate 33,730 downwards.
TCGGTCCGACGACGAAGGTGACCGTTCCCGGCACCATCGAGGTCGCCGGCCGGGCCGCCTACGAGCTCGCGATCGCACCGCGGGCGAGCCAGTCGCTGGTCGGGCACGTCGTTATCGCGGTCGACGCCAAGACCCATCTGCCGCTGAGCGTCCAGGTCTTCGCGCGCGGCTCGTCCAGCCCGGCCTTCCAGGTCGGGTTCACCTCGCTGGACCTTGCCCGGCCAGCGATGTCCAACTTCACGTTCACGCCACCGCCCGGGGCCAAGGTGAAGACCGCGAAGCTGCCCGTGGCTGGCTTCATGCCAGGAGCCGGCGGCATGCCTGGCGCGGCCCCGCACGCCGTCCCGCATGGTCACGGCCCATTCGCGGGCGGCCAGACGTTCGGCAAGGGCTGGCTGACGGTCGCTGCGTTCCCGGCGGGCCAGGCCATGCCACGGGCTGGGCAGGGACTCGGGCTGACCGTGCTGATGAAGGCAATGAAGCCGGTGCACGGCGCGTGGGGTTCGGGGCGGCTGCTGCGCACCACCCTGTTCTCCGTTCTGCTCACCAGTAAGGGCCAGGTGCTCGTCGGCGCGGTGACCCCGGCAGTGCTCTACGCCGACGCGGCGAAGGTAAAGTGACGACAGGGCGTGTCCTAGCCGATCCGGGGCTGACCGAGGCCGCGGCCGACGGTGCTGACCTCGCGGTCACGACCAGCGGTCTGGCCATGCGGTTCCGCGGCGGTCAGCTTGCCGTCGATCACATCGGCCTCGCCGTACCGCACGGCAGCGTCTACGGGTTCCTCGGGCCGAACGGGTCGGGCAAGACCACCACGATCAGGATGCTGCTCGGCCTCGTGCACCCGACCGCCGGGACGTTCGCGATGCTCGGCACGGACCTGCGTGACCTCGACTCGGTCCTGCCGAGGGTCGGCGCCCTGGTCGAGGGACCGGCGTTCTACCCGTTCCTGTCAGGCCGGCAGAACCTGGCCAGGTGCGATGCCGCCGATCCCTCGGCTGACCTCTCGACCGCACGGGCCAGGATCGATCACGCGCTCGATCAGGTCGGCCTGCTCGCCGCCGCCGACAAGCGGTACCGCGTCTACTCGCTGGGCATGAAGCAGCGGCTCGGCATCGCGGCCGGGCTGCTGAGGCCGCGGGACCTGATGATCCTCGACGAGCCCACCAACGGCCTCGACCCGCAGGGCACGCGCGAGGTCAGGTCGCTGGTCAAGCAGATCGCCGCGGACGGTACCACGGTCTTCGTCTCCTCCCACCTGCTGGCCGAGGTCGAGCAGGTCTGCTCGCACGTCGGGGTCATGAGCACGGGGCGGCTGGTCTTCCAGGGCACCCTGACCGAGCTTCGCAGCCGGGGCGAGCCGCGGATCCTGATCCGCACGTCCGATCCGCCGACCGGCGCCGAGGTGCTCGGCAAGCTCGAGCTGGCCTCCGTCACCGTCTCGGACGGGCAGGTGAGCGCCGCCCTGGGCGAGCACGCTCCGGAACGGATCAACGCGGAGCTGGTCCACGCCGGAGTACCGGTGGCCGGACTCGAGACCGTGCGGCCCAGCCTGGAGGACCTGTTCGTCGAGCTGACCGGAGAAGGCTTCGATGTCAACGGCTAGTGTCACCGAGGTCCCGCAGATCGCGCCCGGGCACGGTGCCGCTCCGGTCCGGCACTGGCTACGGTTTTTTCGTTCCGAGCTAAGAAATGTCTTCCTGAGGCCGCGGAACCTCGCCATGCTGGCGGTGCTGGCCGGAGCGCCGGTCTTTCTCGGCGTGGTGCTCTGGATCAACACTCCGGCACCGGGATCCGGCGGCCCGGGCGCCGGGGTCTTCGTCGGGCAGATCGCCGAGAACGGGGTCTTCCTGTCGCTCTTCGCCATCTACGTGCTGCTGACCGTGCTGCTGCCGCTGGCCGTCTCGGTGGTGTCCGGGGACTCCGTGGCGGGCGAGGCCGGGCTCGGCACGCTCAGGACGCTGCTGACCGTGCCGGCCGGGCGGGCCAGGCTGCTCGCGACCAAGTACGCGACGATCGTCGTGTTCTGCTTCGCCGCGACCCTGATCGTCGCCGGCCTCGGGCTGCTGATGGGCGCGATCTTCTTCCCGGTGGGTCCGGTCACGCTGCTGTCCGGTGACACGGTTCCGCTGGCGGACGGGCTGGCGCGGCTGGCGCTGATCGTCTGCTACGTGGCCGCCGCGCTGTCGGCGCTCGGCGCGATCGGCATCGCGCTGTCGACGTTCACCCAGCACGCGATCGCGGTGATGGCCACGATGCTGGTCGTCGTGATCGTCAGCGAGATACTCGACGCCGTGTCGCAGGTGGCGGCTATCCACCCGTACCTGCCGAGCCACTTCTGGTTCTCCTTCGACGCGCTGCTGCGCACGCCGATCGCCTGGTCCGGCGTGCTGCACGGGCTCGCGTCGTTCGCGGCCTACGCGGTTATCTTCGGTGCCGTCGCCTGGGCACGGATGCGGCGGGCCAACATCACCTGCTAAGCCGCGATAGCGTTCTGAGCCATGCCCCCCGACCAGAGCGCCGACGTGGCTGGCCTGCTCGCCCTGGCAGTGGCCGGGATCGGCGGAGCGGAGCGGCCAGGCCAGGTCACGATGGCCCGCGCCGTGCAGCACGCGATCGAGACCGGCGAGCACCTGGCTGTCCAGGCGGGAACGGGAACCGGCAAGTCGCTGGCGTACCTCGTGCCGGCCGCGCGGCATGCCGTCGCCGAGAGCGGGACCGTCGTCGTCTCGACGGCGACGATCGCGCTGCAGCGCCAGCTCATCGACAGGGACCTGCCCAGGCTGGCCGCCGCGATCACGCCCGCGCTGGGCCGGGAGCCGGTCTTCGCGATCCTCAAGGGCCGCCGGAACTACCTGTGCCTGCAGCGGCTGCGGGGCGGGCCGGCGGACGATGCGGAGGAGGCGCTGTTCGACCCTGGAACGGTCTCGGCGGTCGGACGGCAGGTGCAGCGGCTGCACGACTGGGCAGCCACGACGAAGACCGGCGATCGCGACGAGCTGGTGCCGGGAGTCGGGGACCAGGCCTGGCGCCAGGTGTCGGTCAGCGCCCGCGAGTGCCTCGGGGTGCAGCGCTGCCCGTTCGGTACGCAGTGCTTCGCCGAGCATGCCAGGGACGAGGCCGGCCAGGCCGACATCGTGGTGACCAACCATGCGCTGCTGGCGATCGATGCGCTGGAGGAGTTCGACATCTTTCCCGATCACGACGTCGTGATCATCGACGAGGCACACGACCTGGTCGACCGGGTCACCTCGGTGGCCTCGGACGAGCTGTCGGCCGCCGCCGTAGAAGCGGCCGCCCGCCGCTGCGGGCGCATGATCGAGGAGAAGGCGGTCGCCAGGCTGCGCGACGCCGGCGCGGGAGCCGAGCACGTGCTCACCGAGATCCCGGCGGGCCGGATGGACGTCCTCGACGAGGCACTGGCGATGGCACTCGAGTCGGTCAGGGACGCGGCGGCTGGCTGCGCCGCCGAGTTCCGCACGACCGCCAGGAACAACGAGGAGGAGCCCGACCGGCTCGCCGCCCGGCGGTCGGCCCTGGCCGCCATCGGCGAGGTGGGCGACGCAGCCGAGCGGATCCTGGGAGCGTTCGGCGCCGGCATCGCCAACCGGACCGACGTGGTGTGGATGGAGCGCCCGGTAGCCGAGGAGTCGGCCAGGCCGCCGGCGCTGCGGGTCGCGCCGCTGCGGGTCGGCGGCCTGCTCGCCAGCCGGCTGTTCGGCCGCCGGACGGTGGTGCTGACCTCGGCGACGCTCGCGCTCGGCGGATCCTTCGAGCCGCTCGCCCGGCAGTGGGGCCTGGCCGGGTCAGCCGGCGAATCGCCGCATGACTCGCCGGACGAGTCACCGGGCGCCTCGCCGGGCGAGTCGCGTGGGGAGGCGCCCGGACAGGAGGCCGGGCAGCACGCACTGGCCTGGTCGGGGATGGACGTGGGCTCCCCGTTTGACCATCCGCGCAGCGGGATCCTGTACATCGCCAGGCACCTGCCGACCCCGGGCCGGGACGGGCTCGCCGAGTCCTACCTGACCGAGCTCGCCGAGCTCGTCGAGGCCGCTGGCGGCCGGACGCTGGGCTTGTTCTCCTCGATGCGGGCTGCCCGCCAGGCGGCCGACGAGCTGCGCGGGCGGATCGGCTACCCGCTGCTCTGCCAGGGCGACGACCAGACGTCCCAGCTGGTCGGCCAGTTCGCCGCCGACGAGGCGACGTGCCTGTTCGGCACGCTGTCACTGTGGCAGGGCGTGGACGTGCCCGGGCCGTCCCTGACGCTCGTGGTGATCGACCGGATCCCGTTCCCGCGGCCGGACGACCCGCTGGCCTCGGCGCGGCAGCGGGCCGTGGCGGCTCACGGCGGCAACGGGTTCATGTCCGTCGCCGCGACCCAGGCTGCCCTGCTGCTGGCCCAGGGATCGGGCCGGCTGCTGCGGACGATGACCGACCGGGGCGTGGTGGCCGTGCTCGACCCGCGGCTGAGCACGGCCCGGTACTCCGGGTTCCTGCGCGCCTCGCTGCCGCCGTTCTGGACGACGACCGATCCTCAGGTCGTCCGCAGCGCGCTCCGCCGCCTGTCAGCGACCGCAGGTCAGGCGACCACCCAGTCGACCGCGAAGTGCGCGTCGGCGAAGTGACCTGAGCTGCCGGACGACCGGGGGCCGCCGAAGGTGACCACGTACTGGCCGGTATGCGGGCTCGCGACGGTGATGTTCTTGTGCGCCGAGTCGCACTGGTAGGTGCTGGTCAGCTGGCCGGACCTCTGGTAGACGAAGGCGTAGTCGAAGGTACCGTGCGGCGGCGCCACCGGGTGGGTCACGATCATAGGCGGCGGCGACGGCGGACCCGGCGGCCGGCCGGGCCGGATGGCTGCTGACCGAGGTTCGCTGCGTGCTGGCACCAGCCGGAACCGCCACGCTCATCGCGGCGAGGCACGCGGCGAGAAATGTGACCAGCCGGCCAAAATGAGCAGCCTTCATGCGCGTCCATTTCCTGTTGCCGAACGTGTTGAAGAATCGACCTTGTCGTCCGTATTGGGGGGGGCTAGCGGTCCCGCCGTCCCGCCGCCTGCCCTTCGCCGCAGGCAGGTTCGATCAGGTCGCGCTCGGCCAGCTCGTGCCGGGATCCGGGCTAATCCTGATCAGCAGTCCCCGCCGGGACGACCCACTCGGTCCGCTGGCCGGTGATCTCCGCGATCCGCTCGTAGTCGCGGTCGTAGTGCAGGACAGTCAGGGAGAAGCGCTCGGCAGTTGCTGCGACCAGCAGGTCGGGTATGGACACCGACCGATGCTGGGCCCGCTGGGCGAGCAGTCCCTGAACCTCGACGGCCCGCCGGGCGATTTCGTCGGTCAGGGGGAAGTACTCAAATGCCTCACGCTGGCTACGAAAGTGCGCGTGTTCGGCATCTGTTCGGGCGCTGAACAAGATCTCCAGGTCGACGATCGGACAGGTACCGATCAGCCCGCGTTCCACGTACCTTTCCATGACCGATCTGACGGCTGGCTGACGCACCCTCGCCCAGACGCTCTTATCGGCGAGATAACTGGCTACCGCCATGCCGCCTGCATGATCTCGGGATTGCTGAGGTCAGGAAGTGCACCCGCAGCAAGTTCATCGAGGTGACGACGCCTGGCCTCGGCATGAATGACGCGCCGAAGCGCCTCGTTGACCGTGGCCTTCTTGGTCTTCGTGCCGAGTATGCCGGCCGCCTTGTCGAGCAGATCCTGATCGAGCTCGATCTGAGTGGTGGACATAATCACCTCTCATTTTGTCCATCGGACTTGATGATTAGTATACATTCGACGAGCTGGAATAGTCCATGGCCTGCGGGCCGGCCGGCCGGGCGAGACGCTGGCGCTGGTCTCCTATGCGCCGCTGCGCCGGTGGGCGGCGCGGACGGGTGCCGATCCTGGTCCGTACGACGAGGTCGGGCCGGTCTTCATTCATCCCGGCGCGTGCGGAGGTCCGGACGGGACGGGCTATCCGGCTGCGTTCACCGGGTCGCGCCGGGTCCTGCGCAGCTACTCGGCGGCCGGGCGGATCCTCGGCGGCCGGCTGGTCGGGCCGGGCGAGGTTCGCGATCCTGCGGCGGCCGGCTCGGTGCTCGCCGAGGTCTTCGCTGATCCGCAGGTCGCGCTGGTCCACGCCCGTGCGGTCGAGTTCGGCTGCTTCACGTTCGAGATCTGGCGCACAGACCCGCTCTCAAACGTTTGGGTCAGCGGACGCGTCCCGATTCAGCCAAGGGACTGAGCGGGACGCGTCGGCAGGTCGGCGGCCTTCCAGGCCTGGAAGCCACCCTCGAGGTAGGTCGCCTCGAGCAGGCCGAGCCGGCCCAGGCTCGCCGCCGCCAGCGTGGAGGCATAGCCTTCCGAGCACATCACGATCAGCCGGGCGTCGGGCCGGGCCAGGGCGGGAATCCTGGCCTCGCTGCGCGGGTCGAATCGCCACTCGAGCACGTTGCGGCCGATGATGATCGCGCCAGGTACCTCACCCTCGACGATCCGCGTTTCCAGCGGCCTGATGTCGACGATCACGGCGCCGTCGGTGACCGCGGCCAGGGCGGCTTCGGCCCGGAGCCGGCGCATGCCGCTGCGGGCCTCGGCCAGCAGTTCGTCGATGCTCGGCGCCCCGTCAGGAAGGGCCTCGGAGGTCAGCTCGGCGGCCGACGCCGTCGCTCCGGCCAGCGCGGTCTGGACTCCGCCGCGGCCGCGGGCGCCCTCCGGGCCGTCGATGGCCACGGTCTCCCGCGCGATCAGGCCGAAATCCGACTGGCTGTAGTAGGTCATGGCCATCAGCGGCGGTGAGTAGGCGTGGATGCTCGTTGCCGAGCTGTCGCCGCCGTGGGCCACGTCATGAACGTGCGCGGGACCGAAGGCCACCGCGTCGCCGACCAGCATCCGCCGGTGACCCAGCCCGCGGCCGCTCCCGATCCGATACCGCTCCACCAGGCTGCCCTCGGCGACCGCGAATGAGCCCGACGACCCGCCGTGGTCGTGCCAGTCGGTGTCCTGGCCCCGTTCCCAGGCAAGTAGCCAGACGTCGCAGGCGTTGGACCGGTGCAGCGGCAGGTACCAGCGGACGTCGGCGTCGCGGACGACCAGGTCAGCCCAGAGATCCGGCCGCGACGCGATCGCCAGCGTGATGCCGCGCAGCTGGGTCGGCGAGAGGCGCCCGGTGTCCTGCACCAGGCCCTGGAGCGTGTCGACGATCGCCTGCTGGCGCTCCGGGCTGACACCCCAGCCGGGCTTCAGCCCGGTGCCAGCCTGGTCGCGCCAGTTCGGCCCTGCTCCGTCCGGGGTGTAAGTGGCAACCGACAACGCGACCTCCTGCTTGGAGTGCCATCCTACGCCCGGCAGGCGGTCAGCGCAGTCGGACTTAACCGACTATTCGACTACGACAGGCAATTCGGTCGATCCAGCCGATTCGTACTACAGGACGTCATGACCGGGATGCGGCTCAGCCGGGACCTCGGTCCGCCTGGCCGGGATCGTGCCGAGACGGCCTGCCTGGTAGTCCTCGAATGCCTGCACCAGCTCGGCCCGGGTGTTCATCACGAACGGGCCGTAGGCGGCGACCGGTTCCCTGATCGGCTGGCCGCCGAGGACCAGCAGCTCCATGCTCTCGCTCGGACCGTCGGCCCGCTGGCTAGCGCTGAAGGTGAGCACGTCTCCGGGTCCGAACACGGCCAGCTGCCCGGTGCGCACCGGGCGCTTGGCGACGCCCACGGTGCCCGAGCCCGCCATCACGTAGCCGAGCGCGTTGAAGTCCGCTCGCCACGGCAGCCGCAGCTGCGCGCCAGGCTGCAGCGTCGCGTGCAGCAGGCTGATCGGGGTGTGCGTGACGCCGGGGCCGGCGTGACCGGCGACGTCTCCGGCGATGACCCGGATCAGGGTGCCGCCATCGGGGGAGCTGAGCAGCGCGACCTGACCCGCCCTGATGTCCTGGTAGCGCGGCGCGGTCATCTTCATCGCGCCGGGCAGGTTCACCCAGAGCTGGAATCCGTGGAACAGCCCGCCGCTCACCACCAGTTCCTCGGGTGGCTCCTCGATATGCAGGATGCCACCGCCTGCGGTCATCCACTGGGTGTCCCCGTTGGTGATCAGGCCGCCGCCGCCGTTGGAGTCCTGGTGCCGGAACGTGCCGTCGATGATGTAGGTGACGGTCTCGAAGCCGCGGTGCGGGTGCCAGGCCGTGCCCTTCGGCTCGCCCGGCGCATAATCGACCTCGCCCATCTGGTCCATGTGGATGAACGGGTCGAGCGCGCGCAGGTCAACTCCGGCGAACGCACGGCGGACCGGGAAACCCTCGCCCTCGAATGCCGACGGCGCGGTGGTCACCGCGAGGACCGGCCGGTCCTGCGCGACGGCCTGGTCGGGCTCGGCTATCCGCGGCAGAAGCAAGATGTCTTCGACGGTCACAGCTGGCATGATGCGATCCTCCCACCAGGGCGGACCAGCGCCCAGCCCGGGCACCTCCGCCGTCAAGTTCGTGCCCGCGACAACTTTAATTGAACGCGCAACATTCCCCGGGCGGAGAGCGGCGGGACGGAAAGCGCGGGACGGCAGCCGCCCGGCGGCCGGACCTCAGAGCGGGAGGCCGGCCTCCAGGTGGGCCAGCGCGGCATCGATCCGGTCGAGCATGTCCGAGCCCGCCGCTTCCTCCGCCCAGTCGCTCCAGGGCATGGTCGCGGCCATGATGACGCCGACGATGGCTCCGGCGACGTTCCGTACGGCGAAGTCGTTCGGGTCGCGGCCCGACCGCCTCGCCGCGGCCTGCGCGATGACGCCGATCGTGCGGGCGAACTCGTCCATCGCCCTGGCCCTGATCTCGGGGACGGTCAGCGTCAGCTCGGCAGTCTCCCGCAGCCTGGCCAGCTCGTCCTCGCCGAGCGAACTGAACGCCGCCCTGGCCGCGGCGCGGAAGGCGGCGACCGGCGAGAGGTCGGCGGACTGCGCCTCGAACGCGCCCACCGCCAGGACGTCGAATTCGTCTAGGAGCACGACGTCTTCCTTGGTCGGGAAATACCGGAAGAACGTGCTCGGCGAGACGTCGGCCGCCTCGGCAATCTGGTCGACCGTGGTCGCGTCGTAGCCCTGCTCGCGGAAGAGCCGGAGCGCGTGCTCCCTGATGGCAGCGCGCGTCCTGGCCTTCTTCCGCTCCCGCAGCCCTGGCCGCTGCACGGCGGGCGCCTCTTTCATGTGGTCATTCTGCTCTTGTCGGGGGGTGATGTCGCTGGCCCGTCCGCGGCACCGGGCGTGTCGGCGCCCGGAGCATCGACCTCGGGCCGGCCAGGCAGGAACGCGAGCGCCAGCAGCGCCGAAGCGATCGCGATCCCGCTGCACACCCAGAGCATCACGTCCATGCCGTGCACATAGGCATGGCGAACCGTCTCGAGCAGCACACCGGAGCCGCTCGCCCGTGCCGTCGCGATGCCGCCCGCGACACTGCCGCGGATGGCGTTCTCCGCCGCGGCCGGCAGCCCGGTCAGGTGCAGCTGGCTCCGGTACACGGTGGCCAGGACAGTGCCCAGCACGGCCACCCCGATCGTGCCGCCGACCTGGCGCATCGCGGTGATCAGCGCCGAGCCCGATCCGCTCCGGGCCGGTGAGAGAGCACCGAGCGCCGCGTTCAGCGCGGTGGGCATGGCGATGCCCAGGCCGAACCCGGTGATGGCGAACCAGGTCGCGGCGAACCCGGTGCCGCTGCCGACGGTGGTGCCGGTGCCGGCCGCGAGCGCCGCCGCCATGATCGCGAATCCGATCGCGACCAGGATCTTCGGGCTGACCGGAACGTTCGCGGCCGGGCCTGACGCGCTCCGGCCAGCCGTGCGCGGCGTCTGGAGCCGCTGGCCGACGCCGAGGCCGAGCGCGAGCCCGCCGATCATCGGCAGCATCCGCAGGCCCGCGCCGAGCGAGTCGAGGCCGCGCACGTCGAGGAAGTACTGCGGCATCGCGAAGACCAGCCCGAAGAGGGCGAACGACACCAGCGTCGACAGAACGGTGCCCCAGGTGAACCCGGCCGAGCTGAAGAGCCCGAGCTCGACCAGCGGCAGCGCCTCGCCGCGCGACCTGCTGACCATGCGCTCCCAGACGGCGAAAGCGGCGAGCGCGACGACGCCGGCCAGCATGGTGGCGACGGCAGTCGGGTCGGTCCATCCGTTATCGCCAGCCTTGATCAGTCCGTACGTCAGTGCCGTCAGCCCGGCGCTCGACACCACGATGCCGGTCAGGTCGACGCGCCGGCGGCGCTCGCCGCGAGACTCGGGCATCAGGAAGGCCACGGCGACGATGGCGATCACCACGACCGGGAGGTTGATCAGGAAGACCGCTCCCCACCAGAAGTGGTCAAGGAGCCAGCCGCCGAGTATCGGGCCGATCGGGTAGCCGAGGAACGTCGCGCCGCCGACCGCCGCGATGGCCCTCGGCCGCTCGGCCGGCGTGAAGAGGACCGGCAGTATCGCCAGCGACATCGGCAGGATCACGGCGGCGGCGAGCCCGAGCACGGCCCTGGACGCGATCAGTTCGCCCGCGGAGGTCGAGTAGGCGCAGGCGAGCGAGGCGATGCCGAACAGGGCAAGCGCGCCGACGAGCAGCCGCTTCCGGCCGATCCGGTCGCCGAGCAGCCCGGCCGGGAGCAGCGCCGCCGCGAGCACGAGACTGTAAGCGTCAACGAACCACTGCAGGTCCCCGGACGAGGCGTGCAGGTCGGCGGAGACGGTGGGCAGCGCGAGCGTCAGCACGAACAGGTCGAGTGCGACGACAAGGACGCTGAGGGCCAGCGCGCCAAGGGCCCACCACCGGCGCGAGCCCGTCGAGGTCACGGCTGCGGTCATGGCAGTCACCTTCTTGCACTAGTTAGATTCAAAAGCATGTTAGTTGTTTATGACAGTGACTGTCAATTAGTTCGGCAGCTCGGATTGAGGAGTCGCCGGCCGGTGGCGATGCGGCGGCGGACCGCGCTCGCCAGCGGGTAGCGCGAAGGTTCAGCCGCGGACCGCATGGCGTTGACAGGGTGGGGGACACTGGTGTCGTGCGGGATGGGACAGTCGGCACAAGGCGGCGGGCCTATCCCAGGGCCGACCATGGCAGAGCCAGGAGATAGTCATGCCACAGCCAGAGGGCAAGGAACTCGAGCAGGTCCGCGCGCGCAGGGAAGAGCTGCGCGAGAAGTACCTCAGACCGAAGGGGAGCCGTCCGCCGACGACCGTTCAGGGCGTGCACCACCTAGCCCTGATCTGCCGCGACACCGAGGAGACGATCAAGTTCTACCAGGAGTTCCTCGGCTTCCCGCTGGTCGAGCTGGTGGAGAACCGCGACTACAAGGGCTCGAACCACTTCTTCTTCGACATCGGCAACAGCAACCTGCTCGGGTTCTTCGACTTCCCCGGGCACGAGCACCCGGCGTGGATGGAGACCATCGGGGGAGTTCAGCACCTCGCGATCTCGGTCTCGCCCGCCCAGTTCGACGCGGCCAAGAAGAAGCTCGACGAGTCCGGCGTGGACTATCTCGGCCCGGACCGGGGGGTCGAGGAGAGCATGTACTTCCGCGACCCTAACGGTGTCGGGCTGGAGCTGTACCGCGAGGAACTCGGCATCTTCAACGGCGAGCCGCTGCTCGACTAGGTCCTGGCCCGGCTTGCGGGGCTTGCCGGGCCCCGGCGAGGCGGAGCCCGGCTGGCCTAGCGTTGCGCAAAGGCGGCCTGCCTGGTGCACGACGCGGGGCTGGCCTAGCGCAGCTCGCGCCGGATGACCAGGCGCAGCCCGGACCAGATCTCGTCGATCGCGCACACCTTGTTGTCCACCAGGCCGGTCGGCAGCGCGATCTCCCTGATCACGTTGTCGGTCATGTCGGTCGGCACCGTGGAGGCCCGCTTCGGCCACGCGATCCACAGGCCGCAGGCCGGCGCCATCCGAGCGCGAAGCAGGTCAAGCTGGCCTTCCAGCTCGACCCGCCAGGTGACGAAGGCGACGACGACGTCGAACAGGGCCGCGTCGGTCAGGTCGGTGTGGATGACGGCCTTGTCGCCGACCTGGGCAGCGAGCCTGTCGGCAAAGCCATTGGGCGCACCGACGACCACGACCTCGTCGTCCTCGCCGATGCCGAGCTTGCGCGCCAGCGGCGTGCCCGGGTAACCCGCTTGCTCGGCCATCGAGTCGGCATGTCCTTTCCCAGACGCCGGACCGCGCCGGACCGTCAGATTGGCAGCATAACGCCGTTCTCGATCAGGTGATCGCCGCGCGAGCACTCTCACCTCTCGGATGAATGTGCGCATCCATCCTTGAATTCAGTGATGAATGTGACATTCATCCATGCCAGGCGGCAGGCGACGCGATAATAAAACGGATAAGTAGGGATGAAGCTCCCAGCAGGTGCTGCCCGCCGGGCGGAGGCTAGCGCCGGGCCCGCACGCAGCGGGTTAGTCGAAGTGGAAGCCGCCTGGGCGCTCGTTCCGGTCGGCGATCAGGCCAGCGAGGGTGGCGATCGCGATCTCCGGCGGGGTCTTCGAGCCGATGTTCAGGCCGATCGGCCGCTGCACCCTGGCGACCTCATCGGGCTGAACGCCGAGCATGGCCAGCGCCTGCAGGTGCGGCGGCTCGGCCCGGGGACTGCCCATGATCCCGACCCAGCGCGCGGGAGTGGCGAGCGCGTCCCGCAGCATGATGCCGAGTTCCTCCCGGTGGTGGTCGGTCACGACCACATCGGCTCCGGCATCGGGCACCGAGCCGATGTCGGGCCGCACGTCGAACCCGGCCGCGCCCGCCTCCTTGGCCAGCTCGGAGTCGGGCTCGACGAGCACCGGCTGGTAACCGGCGTCGGCCGCATAACGCAGCAGGTACCGCGCGACCGGCGTCGCGAAGACGGCAACCAGCATCCGGCCGTCCGTGGCCGCGGGCACGGTGCCGTGCGCTACCTCGCAGGCCGCGTCGTGCACGTGATCGTGCCCGTGGTGCTCGTGGTGCTCGTGGTGCTCCTGCTCATGCTGGTGCCCGTGATCATGTTCGCTGGTCATAGCACCGAGCTTGCCATGCGCTAGCCGCCCGCGCCATGCGAGGTTCGGTCAGCTGTCCAGCAGCTCGCTGACCGCTTCGCGGAGCGGATCCATCCGGGCCCGCGCGGCCCTGCGGGCCTCGGTCAGCCGGCCAGCGATCACCGGCTCGACGACCTCGAGATAGGCCTTGATCTTCGGCTCCGTGCCGCTTGGCCTGATCACCACTCTCGCGCCGCGCAGCTTGTACCTGAGCACGTCGGCGGACGGCAGCTGGTCGGTGCCGCCGGTCAGGTCCGAGGCGGCGGTGAGGGGCTGGCCGGCGAGCTCGTCCGGCGCGGCGATCCGCAGCCGGGACATGACCTGCACCGGCTCCTGGGTCGGAACCGTGATCTGGTCGGTCAGGTGCACCCCGTGGGCGATCTCCAGCGCGTCGTAGGCCTCGAGCAGCGAGTCACCGCCTGATCTCGCCTTCGCGGCCAGCGCGAGCACGGCGAGTGCCGCACCGATCCCGTCCTTATCCCGGACGGTCGTGCCGACGGTGTATCCCAGGGCCTCTTCATAGCCATAGATGAAACGGACCCCGGGGCGTAGATCTCCTGCCCTGGCGATCCACTTGAATCCCGTCAGTGTCTCGGCGCACTTGGCGCCGGCCGCCGAGGCGATGCTGGCCAGCATGGTGGCCGACACGATCGTGGTGGCGACCAGCGGGGGGCCGGCGACGGAGGGGTCCGCGGCGGCGGCGTCCCTGCCCAGCAGGTACGCGCCGAGCAGCGCGCCCACCTGGTCGCCGGTCAGCGTCCGCCAGCCGCCTGCTGCCTGGTCGTCGGGGACGGCCACGGCCAGCCGGTCGCCGTCCGGATCGTTGGCGATCACCAGTTCCGCCCCGGACCGCCTGGCCTGGGCCAGGGCGAGGTCGAGGGCGCCGGGTTCCTCGGGATTGGGGAAGGCCACGGTGCGGAAGTCCGGGTCGGGCTCGAACTGGGTCTCGACGATGTCGGGCGCCGGGAAGCCGGCCTGCTCGAACGCGCGCAGCGCCAGGTCGCCTGCGACGCCGTGCAGCGGGGTATAGGTGAACCTCAGCCAGGCCGACCCCTTCGGCGCGCGCGACGTCGCGCAGATCGCGTCCAGGTAGGCGGCCGCGACCTCGTCGCCGTGCGTGACGATCAGCGGGTCGTCGAGCGGGGCGACAGGCACCTGCGAGAGCGGGCCGAGCGCCCTGGACGCCGCCTCGATCTCCAGGTCGGCCGGCGGCACGATCTGGGCGCCGTCGCCGAGGTAGAGCTTGTAGCCGTTGTCCGCGGGCGGATTGTGGCTGGCCGTGATCATGATGCCGGCCGCGGCGGCCAGATGCCGGACGGCGAACGCGAGCAGCGGCGTCGGCTGGCGCGGCGGCAGCAGATGAACGGCGATGCCCGCTCCTGCCAGCACCCGGGCCGCTTCCTGCGCGAACTCCTCGGACCTGTGCCTGGCGTCGCAGCCGATCACGACGCCGGTCTCGGCGGCAGCCGGGTCGATGTAGAGCAGCCAGCCGGCCAGGGCGGCCGTGGTGCCGCGCACCACGGCGCGGTTCATCCGGTTCGGGCCCGCGGCGACGGCGCCGCGCAGACCGGCGGTGCCGAATTCAAGCCGCCCGGAGAACCGGTCGTCAAGCTCGGCCGCCGCTCGCTCCGCTTCGTCGGAGTCGGGCCCGGTGGCGGACCGGAGCAGGGCGGACAGTTCGGCGCGGTCGCGTTCGTCGGGGTCGTCGGCGAGCCAGGCCAGAACCTCGCGGCGCAGGTCGTCACTGATCACGCCGGACCGCCTGAGTGATCGGGACCGCAGCCAGGATCGGCGTCGGCGTCAGCCGCGACTCCTGGCAGGATCCGGGCGAGCAGGGCACCGACCTGGGCGGCGGACTCCCGGCCCGCGGCGATCACCTCCGCGTGGTTGAGCCCGGATGCCGACAGCCCGGCCGCCGGATTGGTGATCAGCGAGATCCCGAGCACCTCGGCGCCGAGGTGCCTGGCCGCGATGGCCTCGAGCGCGGTGGACATGCCGACCATGTCGGCGCCCGCGCCGCGGAGCATCCTGATCTCGGCCGGAGTCTCGTAGTGCGGCCCGTGCAGGGCCGCGTAGACGCCCTCGGCCAGCCCGGGCTCGGCCCGCCTGGCCAGTGCCCGCAGCCGCGGCGAGTACAGAGTCGTCAGGTCGACGAACCGGGAGGCATAGCCGGCCGGCGGCTCTGGCCCGGTCAGCGGTGACCGCCCGGTCAGGTTCAGGTGATCGCTCAGCAGCACCGGCTGGCCGACCCGGTAGCCCTCGTTGATGCCGCCCGAGGCGTTGGTCAGCACGATCACCCGGCAGCCTGCCGCGACGGCCGTCCTGACCCCGTGCACGACGGCGTCCACCGGATGGCCCTCGTACAGATGCGTGCGGCCCAGATAGACGAGGACCCGCAGCGGGCCGAGCAGCGCCGACCTGGCGACCGGCATGTGGCCAGCGACGGCTGGCTGCGCGAAGCCGCCGAGTTCGGCCAGCGGGAACTCCGCGGCCGGAGCGCCGAGCGCGTCGGCGGCGGGCAGCCAGCCAGAGCCGAGCACGACCGCGACATCATGGGCGGGCTGGCCGGAAACCAGGGCCAGCTTCGCGGCGCTGGCCTGCGCGGCGGCGTAAGCGTCGTCAGTCACGTGTCACCACCGCAGCAGCGTAACGACAGGTGATGGCGATCATGCCTTCACGTAGGGTTTTCCGTCGGCGGCCGGGGCTCGCACCTTTCCGACCAGGCCAGCGACGGCGACGATCGTCGCCACGTACGGCGTCATCAAGAGGAAGTAGGACGGTATCGGGATGTTCAGCGTGGAGAGCACCAGGGCCAGCGTGGTAGCGAATCCGAACAGCAGCGCAGCCGCGACCGAGCCGAGCGGCGTCCAACGTCCGAAGATCATGGCAGCCAGAGCGATGAAGCCCAAGCCCGAGCTGATGTCCTTGTTGAAGAAGCCAACCGAGCCGATGGTGAGGAACGCACCGCCGATACCGGCCACCATGCCGCCGAGCACGACATTCCGGTAGCGGACCCACAGCACCCGGATGCCCACCGTGTCAGCGGCGGTCGGGTGCTCGCCCACGGCTCTGACCCGCAGGCCCCAGCGGGTGCGGAACAGCCCGACCTGGATCAAGATGATCAGCGCGTAGGCAATGTAGAGGAAGATCGTCGAGTCGAAGAAGATCGGCCCGATGATCGGGATGTCACCGAGCAGCGGGATCTTGACCGCGTTGAAGGTGTTACCCGTATTCAGGTTGGGATTGGGTACCATCAGCCGGTCGTACAGGAATCCGGTGAGCCCGAGTGCCAGCACGTTCAGCACCACGCCCAGGATGATCTGATCCACCAGGAACGTGATCGCGAAGACCGCGAGAAGCAGGCCGAGCAGGCCGCCTGCCAGCGAGCCTGAGATCAGGCCGAGCGTAAGCGAGCCGACAGCGCTCGCGATCGCAGCGCCCGCGAACGCGCCGACCAGCAGCTGCCCCTCGATTGCGATGTTGATCACCCCCGACCGCTCGCACATGCAGCCGGCCAGGGCTCCGAAGACAAGCGGCAGGGACGCCGCGAAGGTCTGCTGAAACAGGCTGATCAGGTTGACCGACGTGGCGTTGCCTGCGTCGGCCCAGCACAGCAAGGCGATCAGGAAGCACACCAGAGCGCCCGCGATGCTGAACCGCCTGGCCAGGCGTGCAGGTTCGGTCACGGTCCGCCAGATGCCGATCGCGATCGAGATCGCGCCGACGATGTAGCAGACCAGGGCGGCTGGCGCGTGAATGCTCGGCACCTGCATCCCGGCGCCGGAGATCGACAGGTCGAAGGTCGCGTGACCGGAGTGCGCGAAGAACCCGAACAAGACGATGTCGATCGCACCGAGGAAGATGAAGGCCGCCGGGGCGAGGTATCGGCGGCTCACCGTCGTTGGCAGCCGCAGGCTGGCTGTCAAGGTCGTCACCCGTTCCACCCCTTCGCCACCGCCTCCATGCCGGTATCCCTGGCTGCGCGCAGCCGGAAGATGGCCCTGATCAGCGGCGGAGCCGCGACGAACAGCACGATCAGGCCCTGGATGACCTCGACGATGTCGACGGGAACCTGCGGATTCGTCGCCGCCTGCATGACGGTGCCGCCGGCCTGAAGAGCACCGAAGAGCAGGCCAGCCAGGATCACGCCGAGCGGCCTGGCCCGGCCGAGCAGCGCGACCGTGATGCCGTCGAACCCGTAGGTGCCGTATGTGTTGGTCGTCAGCGGCGGCGGGGGCGCGCCACCCTGGATGACCGTGGCCGCCGCCAGGCCGGCCAGTCCGCCCGCGATCAGCATGACGAGTGACCAGTTGCGCTCGACGCTCATCCCGGCGCTGCGTGCCGCCCGCGGATTCGCGCCGACGGTGCGGAACTGGAAGCCGATGGTGCTGCGAGATAGCAGCCACCAGACCAACCCGCCGGCGGCGAGCGCGACCAGGAATCCGACGTTCGCCTGCGGCGGCGGGCCCCCTACATGCGGGAACGCGGCGTTGGCGTCGATGCCAGGGGCGACCTGGTTGGACTGGTGGGGCTGCTGGATCAAATTGGGGCTCGACAGCAGGTAGTTGAGCAGGTTGTACATCACGTAGTTGAGCATGATCGTCAGGATGACCTCATGCGCTCCGGTACGTGCCTTCAGTTCGCCGACGATCCAGCCGATCACGGCTCCGCCGATGAACGCGCCGACCACGCATACCAGGATGTGGATCCCGGCCGGGAGATGAACGGCGAAGCCGAGCCAGGCGGCCACGATCGCGCCGCCGACGAACTGGCCGGCGGCACCGATGTTGAACAAGCCAGCGCGGAAGGCGATCGCCACGGACAGGCCGGTCAGGATCAGTGGTGTCGCCTCGAACGCCGTCAGTGACAGCGGGTAGAAGATGGCCGCAATCGAGCCGCCGTGGAAGGCCGCGGATATGGTGGCCGGGCTGAAGATCGAGCCCTCGAACAGCGCGGAGTACGCAGTCGCGACCGACGTCCAGGTCATGGACAGCGCCGTGCCCGGGGCGGCGAAGAAAGAGCCCCAGGCGTGCAGGACGCTGGGATCGCTGAACACGATCAGCAGGGCGCTGATCACCAGCGCCAGGAAGATGGCCAGGATCGTGATCACGGCGGGGCTGCCCTCCGTGATGGCCTGGATGATGGCCGCGCCGGTCAGCCGGCCGCGGCTGGCGCCATGGCCGGCTGGCGCGGAGTCGTCCGGAGCGGGGGCCGGCTCAGGGGCGGCCGGTAGCAACTCATCGGTCACGGCTGCTCAGGCTCCTCGGGGTCGCTAGCCTGCACGGCTTGCTCCGGCTCGATTTGCTCATGGCCGGCTTGCCCGGGTCCGGCTTGCCCGGGTCCGGCCGGCTTCAGCCCTGCCGCGCCGCCCGCCATCATCAGGCCGAGCTCCGTCTCTGGTGTGTCGGGCGGGCAGAACCCGACGATCTGGCCCTCGTACATGACCGCGATCCGGTCGGAGAGTGCGTAGATCTCGTCGAGCTCAGAGGAGACGATCACGACCGCCACGCCGCTGTCGCGCGCTGCGACGATCTGCTTATGCACGAACTCGATCGAGCCCACATCCAGGCCCCGGGTCGGCTGGCTGGCCAGCAGTACCTTGCTTTCCCGGCTCATCTCCCTGGCGACGATCACTTTCTGCTGGTTGCCGCCGGACAGCGTGCCCGCGTGAGTAAGCACCGAGGTCGTCCGGACGTCATAGTCGGCGACGCGACGCTCGGCGGACGTGCGGATCGCGGTCAGGTCCATGGCGATGCGGGAGGCGTACGGCGGCCGGTCGAAGACATCAAGGATCAGGTTCTCGGCCACGGAGAAATCGCCGACGAGGCCGTCTTCCTGCCGATCCTCGGGAATGTAGCCGATGCCGGCCCGCAGCCGATCCCTGGTGGACTTGTGGCTCATGTCCGTCCCGTCGAGCCACAGCGAGCCGGTCGACGGTCGCAGTCCGATCAGCGCCTCGCAGAGCTCGGTCTGGCCGTTGCCCTGGACGCCGGCGATGCCGAGGATTTCACCGCCCCGCACCTCGAACGCGACGTCCTGCACGGCCGTCCCGCCGTGCTCGCCTGGAACGGTGAGATCCCGGACATCGAGCCTGACCTCGGCGGGCCGCGCCTCGTCCTTGCTCACCCGCAGCTGGACCGACCGGCCGACCATCAGTGCCGCCAGCTCGGAGTCGCTCGTGGTCGGCGGGCGCTCGCCCACTACCTTGCCGCGCCGGATGATGGTGATGTTGTCGGCGATCGCCTGGACTTCCTTGAGCTTGTGCGAGATGAAGATGATGGACTGGCCGCCCTCACGCAGCTCCCGCATGATCCGGAACAGGTCCTCGGTCTCATTCGGGGTCAGCACCGCGGTCGGCTCGTCGAGAACGAGAACGCTGGCGTTGCGCAGCAGGACCTTGATGATCTCGACTCGCTGCTGGACGCCGACCGGCAGATCCTCGACGTAGGCGTCCGGATTGACCTTGAGGCCGTAGCGCTCTGATAGTTCGAGCACGTCACGGCGGGCCCGCCGCCGGTCGAGCAGGCCGAAGGTCGGAATGCTCAGCGCCGGGACGGACAACGGGCCCAGGTGCAGCGCGGGGGTTCGCACCTGCCGCAGCCGCTCCGTACCCAGCATGACATTCTCGGCGACGGTGAAGACGGGGACGAGCATGAAGTGCTGGTGCACCATGCCGACTCCGGCACTGATCGCGTTTTTGGGAGAATGGATCCGCACCGGCCGGTCGTCGACGAGGATCTCGCCCTCATCGGGCTGGACTAGCCCGTACAGCACGTTCATCAGGGTGGTCTTGCCGGCGCCGTTCTCGCCGAGCAGCGCCCTGATCTCGCCGGGGTGCACGACAAGGTCGATGTGGTCGTTGGCCACGAGCCCGCCGAAGCGCTTGGTGATGCCCCGAAGCTCCAGCTTCATCCGGCCGCCCTCCCCTCCAGATGGCTCCGGTCAGCTGCCCACGGAACCTGGGCAGCTGACCGGCTCAGACGGTACTTATTCGCCAGTCCGGTGTTACACCGGGCTCTTGGTGGCTGGCTTGATCGCGCCGCTCTCGATCTGCTGGGTGAGCGTCTTGATCTCGGCCTGCAGGGAGGCAGGAACCTTGCTCGCGAAGTCGTGGTACGGAGCCAGGACAGCGCCGCCGTTCTGCAGCGTCCCCACATAGGTGCCGCCCTTGAAGCTGCCATTGACGGCCGACAGGATCGCGGTCTTGACCGACGAGGTGATGCCCTTCTCCACGCTGGTGATGAAGTATTTGCAGTAGGCGGCCGCGCTGACGCAGCCGTCGGTGTCGACCCACATCATGCTGACGTTGTGGCCGGCGTTGTTGGCTGTCTGGACGGCCTTCGCCGAGCCGAGGCCTACCCCGCCTGCGACCGGGAAGATGATGTCAGCGCCCTCGTTGATGAAGGTGTTGGCGATCTGCTGGCCCGCCCCCAGGTTGGTGAAGCTGCCGGCCATGGTGCCCTTCTGGGTCTTCTCGTCCCAGCCGAGCACCACGACGTGCTTGTGGTGCTTGGCGTTGTAGTACTGCACGCCGTCCCAGAAGCCGTCTTCGTAGATGGTGACCGTGCCGAACTGCATGCCGCCATAGGTCGCGACCTTGCCGGTCTTGGTCATGCCGGCGGCCAGGTAGCCGCCGAGGAAGCCGTCCTGGACGGTGTTGTACACCAGCTGGTCGATGTTAGTGAGCGGCTTCGCGCCCTTCTTCAGCGGCAGGCAGAAGGAGGCGTACGAGCAGTCGACGATCGCGAACTTCTGGCTCGGGTCGGCAGCCGCGGCCGTCTGCGTGGCGCTGGCCATCAGGAAGCCGACGGTGATGATGATGCCGCAGTGCTCGCCCTCGAAGGTGGAGATGTTCTTGGCGTAGTCGGCCGTCGAGGTGGAGGGCAGGTTCTTGATCTGGATGCCGGGATTGGCAGCCTCAGCAGCCTGGAAGCCCGCCCAGGAAGACTGGTTGAACGACTTGTCGTCGAGGCCGCCGGTGTCGGTGACCATGCACGCGGTGAACGACGGGCTGGCGGCCGCTGACGAGCTCGCCGAGCCGCCGCCCGAACTGCCCGAGCCGCCGCTGCCACACGCGGCGGTGAGCAGCGCCAGCACGCTCAGCGCGGTGACGGCCCTAAATGTCCCTCTCACGGTACCTCCTCTGCGGGGGGCGGCCTTGCTGCCGCCAGGCATCACCGGCCTACTGACCCGGCCCGGCCGGCGTGGGCATAAAGAGAACCCCGGAGTCCCCCCCGGGATGATCAGGAATCTATTACCGTCACGAGTGTTGCGGTAGCGGGTAATCATGGCGCTACGGTGCTGTTGTGAAATCGATACGCTGACAATCAGCTGCAAATCGGTGAGTTCTACCATAACAACCGGAGCCGTATGCTGACGATCGACTGGCCCGCACTGCGGGCGGCCGCCACCGCGGCGGCGGGCAACGCCTACGCGCCCTACTCGCGGCTGCGGGTCGGTGCGGCCGGGCAGGCGGCCAACGGCGCCGTGGTGACCGGCTGCAACGTGGAGAACGCATCGTTCGGGCTGACACTGTGCGCTGAATGCGGTCTGGTCAGCGCGCTGCACGCCGCCGGTGCGGGCCGGCTGGTCGGGGTCAGCGTGGTCGCTGTCGACGGGGCTCCGCTGGTTCCGTGCGGCCGGTGCAGGCAGCTGCTGCTCGAAGCGGGCGGAGCGGGGCTCCTGATCGACTCCGACGAGGGGCCGCGCCCGCTCGGCACCCTGCTGCCCGACGCCTTTACCGGTACCGACCTGGCCGAGCGGCGCGATACCCGTGCCTGACGCGGTCGACCTGATCCGGGCCAAGCGGGACGGGCAGGTGATCGCCGACGCCGATATCCGCTGGCTGATCGGTGCCTATACCACGGGCGTCGTCGCCGACGAGCAGATGTCGGCGATGGCGATGGCTGTCTTCTTCCGCGGCCTGGCGCCCGCTGAGCTGCGGGCCTGGACCGACGCGATGATCGCCTCAGGGCAGCGGCTGGACCTGAGCGCGGTGCCGGCCCCGACGGTCGACAAGCACTCCACCGGCGGAGTGGGCGACAAGGTGTCACTGATCCTGGCTCCGCTGGTCGCCAGTTGCGGTGCCGCCGTGCCCCAGCTCTCCGGCCGCGGGCTCGGTCACACCGGGGGAACCCTGGACAAGCTGGAGGCCATACCCGGCTGGCGGGCCGGGCTGTCGGCGCGCGAATTCGTTGAACTCCTCTCGACGGTCGGCTGCGTCATCTGCGCTGCCGGTGAGGATCTGGCGCCCGCCGACCGGAAGCTCTATGCCCTTCGCGACGTCACGGGGACGGTCGAGTCCATTCCGCTGATTGCCAGCTCGATCATGTCCAAGAAGATCGCGGAGGGCACGCAGTCGCTGGTGCTCGACGTCAAGGTCGGCCGGGGCGCGTTCATGCGGGAGCTTGGCGCGGCGCGCGAGCTCGCCCAGACCATGGTGCGGCTCGGCACCGAGTCGGGCGTGCGGACGGTCGCCCTGCTGACGGCGATGGACGTGCCGCTCGGCCGGGCGGTCGGCAACGCCGTCGAGGTGGAGGAATCGGTCCTGGCACTGCGCGGCGAAGGCCCCGGCGACCTGGTCACCGTAACCCTGGCGCTCGCGCGCGAGATGCTCGCGCTGGCCGGGATCGAGGCGGATCCGGCCGCTGCGCTGGCCGACGGCCGGGCTCTCACCACCTACCGCAGGATGATCGCCGGGCAGGGCGGCGACCCGGACGCGGTACTGCCGGCTGCCGGGCACGTGCGGACCGTGCCGGCGGCGGACTCAGGCTGGCTGCGTGACCTGGACGCGCTGGCGGTCGGGACGGCCGCGTGGCGGCTGGGCGCCGGGCGGGCGCGGAAAGAGGACCCGGTCAGCGCCGGGGCCGGGATCATCTGCCTGGCCAAGCCCGGGGAGCGGGTCGAGCGCGGCCAGCCGCTGCTGGAACTGCGGACCGATGACGCGGCCCGTTTCGGCCGGGCGATGGACGCGCTGGAGGGCGGGATCGAGATCGGGCCTGAGCAGCCGGTGATCGGGCCGCCTGTTCTCGAGCGCATCGCATAGCCGACAATGGTCGGCATGGCCCCGACCCTTGACCAGATCCGGCGGGTACCCAAGGTCCTGCTGCACGATCACCTGGACGGCGGGCTCCGCCCGGCGACCATCGTCGAGCTCGCCGACGCTACTGGCTACCAGGGCTTGCCGACGACCGACCCGGCCGAACTCGGCGGGCTGATCAGCGCGGCCGCCGCCGAGCACGGCAGCCTGGAGCTCTACCTCGAGACGTTCAAGTACACCGTCGGGGTGATGCAGACCCGCGACGCGCTCGTCAGGGTCGCCGCCGAGTGCGCCGAGGACCTCGCCGCCGACGGAGTCGTGTACGCGGAGGTGAGGTTCGCCCCCGAGCTGCATGTCACCGCTGGGCTGAGCCTGGACGAGGTGGTCGAGGCCGTCCTCGAAGGGTTCGCTGCTGGCGGTGCCGGACGGGGGATCAGGGTTTACGCGCTACTGACCGCGATGCGGACGGCGGCCAGGTCGCTGGAGATCGCCGAGCTTGCCGTCACGTACCGAGACGACGGCGTGGTCGGGTTCGACATCGCGGGCGCCGAGGCAGGCAGCCGGCCCAGCCGCCACCTCGATGCGTTCCAGTACGTCGAGCGGGAGAACTTCCATATCACCATCCACGCTGGTGAGGGATTCGGGCTGCCGTCGATCTGGGAGGCCGTGCAGTGGTGCGGCGCCGAGCGGCTCGGGCACGGCGTGCGGATCATCGACGACATCACGGTGCTGCCGGACGGGACGGCCCAGCTCGGCCGCCTGGCCAGCTTCGTGCGGGACCGGCGGATCCCGCTGGAGATGTGCCCGACCTCGAACGTGCACACCGGTGCCGCCCCGTCGATCAAGGAGCATCCGATCGGGCTGCTGCGGCAGCTGTCGTTCCGCGTCACCGTGAATACCGACAACCGGCTGATGAGCGGCGTGACCTTGTCGTCGGAGTTCGCCGCGCTGTGCGAGGCGTTCGGCTACGGCTGGTCCGACGTGCAGTGGCTGACCATCAACGCGATGAAGAGCGCGTTCGCGCCGTTCGATGAGCGGCTCGAGCTGATCAACACCGTGATCAAGCCCGGGTTCGCCTCCGCGATGGCCCCGCCCGTCACCAGCAGGCACGCGGTGGGAAACCGCCGTAGCTGACCGAAGGCTTGGCGATCCTGATTGTCGGAGTCCGTCGGCATGCTGGCTGGCATGGTCAAGAAATCGCGCCAGCCAAGGTCGTCACCGGACGAGGACTGGTTAGGTTCAGGCTTTGCCGCACAGGGCACGGGGATGCGCTCCGATAACATCGCTGGTATATCTTGGGGAGAGATGGAGCTTGAACCCGAGGTATCTGCATGGCTCGACAGTCTGGACGACGATCGGTGGGCGCAGGCGCTATTTCACCTGGACTTGCTGGAGTGCCGCGGCGTGCACCTCGGCGAGCCGTATACCAGGCAACTAGTCGGCAAGCTGCGGGAGCTGCGCTTCTACTGCGGTGGCGAACGGATCCGCGTTACCCACTGGATTGCTACTGGTCGCCGGATCATTGCCCTGACGGTTTTCACCAAGACCAGGATGCGGGAGTCCGCCGAGATCGGCCGCGCCGAGCGAGCGCTTGCCCGGTGCCAGCGCGAAGGTCATACGCCCGACGACGATGAGGACGAGAGGAACCAGCGATGAGCGATCCCGGAGTACAGCGGATGAGGCTCGCTGACGTCCGAGAGACGCGGATGAACAAGCCTGAGGTCGCTGAGGCCTACGCTCGAACCCGACTGCGCTTCGAGCTGGCAGAAGCGGTCCGCGCTCGTCGGGAGGAGCTCGGCTGGTCACAGCGCCAGCTGGCGGAACGCGCAGGTATGTCCCAGCCAGGCATCGCGCGGTTCGAGGGCGGCGGTACGACGCCCACGCTCCCGATGCTTGACCGCATCGCATCCGCGCTAGGGCTCCGGCTCACCGTCACTCTGGCTCCCGACGTACCCCAGTCAGCATGAGGCCCGAGAGCGACGTGAGCGGCGATGGACCTGCTGGCTGCCGGCCTTGCCTCCTACGCCGTGGCCGGCCGCGCCGACGATGATCCCGGTGCGGCCGGCAGCGCCGGGACGAATGCGGCAAAGCAGCTCACCTGGCCGGGGCGCGGGCGCGGTCCTTTGGCCGCAGCCACAGTCGCGCTGCCGGCTCGGATTGCCTGCTGGGTTCCGGCGGATTACTTCTGGCGGCAAGATATGACCAGCACGGCAGATCCCTGGACTGCCTGACCTATCACGAGACGAGACGGGACGCGTCGTGCCGAGAAGGCCGGATCAGCCGCAACCGCCCGACGATACGGGCGGTCACTGGGCTGCGTTGGGATACCGGTCTGAGGCGGATCGCCGGTCGGCCGCGGACCAGTCGGCGTTAGCTGACCGCCCCGCGCGATGGTCACGCGAAGGCCTGAGGCAGCGCTTGGAGCGGCTGCCCGTGTGGTATCCGAGTTCACCGGAAGGGGATGCGCGTGATCAGCGAAAGCAGCTCGGCGGGGTAGATGTGCCGCGACAGCGTCCCGAGCCGCTGACCGCTTCCGCAAAGCCGTCATGTGGCGAGGCGCGGGCTCAGCGGATCTGGTGTACCTGCCCGCCGGTTCCCCAGGCTTGGTCAGCGGTCCAGATGTCGGCTTCTAGCCTGTCGCCGAGCGCCAGGCACAGTCGGTCGGCGAGGGATAGCCCTTCACCCCGTGTCCATCTGCGGGCCGCCCATTCGGCGTCGGTGGCCGTTACGGCCTCGACCGTGACACCGTAGCTGGCAAGCAGTGACCGGGAAAGATCCCAGTTGCGGCCATGCGCTCGGATCTTCTGCGCGACCTCTGACCAGTTGGCGGCGCCACACGCGCCGCCGTCCCTGAGCCCCTCTTCGACCTGACTGGCGCCCAGCTCACCCTGCAAGAAAGCCAGCAGGGCCGATGCATCGAAAACGATCACGCAGCGTCCTCGGCAGCGGCTTCAGCGCGGCGCTCAGCGAGAAGTTCGCCTACCAGATCCAGGCCAGCGAGGTCTGCGCGCACCAGTTCCTGGAGTTGCGGTCGGGTCAGTAGCACGAGCCCCGTAGGGGTCTCCAGCAGGATAAGCGCTGTGCCCTCCGCTAGCCCTGTCCGCTTCCTCAGGTCGGCCGGGATGACCAGCCGCCCCCGGTCGCCCATGACGACTTGATACGTCCCACTCACGCGGTAAGCGTACCACTCATAGATCGGCGTGGGACATCTAGCCAGGCCCGTGGGTCCCGCCGGGCCAGCTCGGCCGCGCGGACATGTCGCGAGGGCGTCCGGAGCCGTTCTCCGACGTCGAGCACGCTGACCGGGTGCGGTTCATGCGCGACCAGCTTGACCGGACATGCGATCAGAGGCTGCCCGCGTGGCATCCCAGTTCACCGGACCAGAGCGCTCGGGGATCAGCCGAGGCAGCTCGGCCGGGTGGACGTGCGGCGAGGGCGCCCGGAGCCGCTGTCGCACGCCGAGCACGCTGACCGCGTGCGGAACATCCGCGACCAGCTTGGCTGGGCACGCGATCAGAGGCTGACGACCGATCAGCGGCACCTCGTGGACCGGAAGCGCGGAATCTGGTCCCGGGACCGCCGTGACGCGCATGACGCGATCGTCGGCTATCTCTATGGGGCAGCTGCTGAGGTTCCCTGCGAGCGCAAGGCGATCATGGCGGGCGGGCTCGGAGGCGCCGGCAAGTCGACCGTGCTGGACGAGCGCGCTGGCATCGACCGGTCGCGGTACCTGACGATCAATCCAGACGGCATCGTGGCCGGGTCGCGTCGGTCCGCTGTCGGGCCATTTCCCCCGGCTTATGGTAGTCAGCTAGCTGACGTCATGGACGCTGTGCTCGGTCAGGTCGGGTGCGTGCCGCGCGACCATGCGATAGTCGGCGTCGTCATGGACGACCGCGAGACCGTGATGCGCTGCGGTGGCGGCAATAATGAGGTCCACCGCTGATGCGCTGCGGTGTTCACCGGCCCTGACCATCTGGTGCTGTACTGCGGCGATCCAGCGTCCCGCGTTCTTTGGCACGGACACATCTGGATACAGATCACCGAACATTTCGGCAATCTCAGCATATTCACGAGCGTTTCTTGCGGAGTAGAGGAACTCGGTTCGCTGCGGGTAGCAGGAGCCGATCGCCTCTGCGTCGATTGCCTCGTACCAGGCGTTCTGCAAGCCGGGATTGCCGAGTATCCGGACGAGGCCAGAGGTGTCAAGCAGGTAGATCACCGGAGTTCCTTCTCGGCCTGCTGCAGCCGCTCGGCATCCTCAATGGCGCCCCAGCGGCGCGCGCGCTCGAAGTGCCGGCCAATGCGTGCAGCTCGCTCCTGCTTCTCGGCGTAGTAGTGCAGGGCGAGATTGACCGCTTCCTTCTTGGTCTTGGCCTTGGACAGGGCCATGGCACGGTCAAGCGCGTCCTGGTCGATGTCAATCTGGGTCACAGCCATCGGATGCCTCCCTTGAATGTTTGTAACATACAAGAGATTGTACATCACCAACATGACTAGCTGGATTGGCCAACCGTCAAACAGCGGGCTGGAGTGCCGGTGTCCTGAGGGCGAATATCGGAACGGGCCGGGATACGTTACTGGTTGGTTTCTGGGTATCCTGCTGGGTACTTATTGGGTATCCTTGGCGCCGTGGACCAACACGCGAACATGGCCCAGCAAGCGCTGCGCACGGTGCTCAAGCATGGCCTTCCTGCCAGGGACAGCGTGGTCGGCGATGTGCTACTCGACATGCCCGGAGTGACGGCACGAGCCTCAGGAAGCAATCGCGCCAGTCGCGTCGCGGCGTTCAACGCGTTGCTGCCGCAGCTGCTGGCTCGGATGGAGGACCGGCGCCTGGCGGCGGCAGCCGCCACCTTGTTCGGGGATGTCCGGGCAGCAGCTGGCAAGACGATGACCGCGCGCAGGGCGGCAGCCGCACGATCGCTGGACCGTGACCCCGACCACTTCCGCAAGCACATCGAGCCGCGCCTGCTGGAGATCGTCGCCGCGGCGCTAGCCGCGGACAGCGAGCGGATGGTTGCGCCGCGCGCCACGCCGCCACGGCTGATCCCGGTCATCGCCCAGCCGCAGCCGCTGCCCGAGGACATGTTCGCCTGGGAGGCCGTAGAGCACGACGAGCACATGAGCCGTCTGTGGGCTGCGGTATTCGCATTGCGAGCCGAGCTCCTGGCGTGCGCGCGGCTGGCCAGCATGGATCCCGCCGGTCCGGAGGTCACCGATTGCGCGGATGCGGCCCTGTGGCGAGCTGGGCAGCTGCATATCGTAATCCGCAGGTATCGGCGTGCGTACGGGTCCAGGTTGCTGCACGGCAACATCTCCCCTGACGTACTGCTCGGCCTCGCCGGGTGGAGCCCTAACCTTAGCGCGGCGGACGTCGACACGGTATGCCATCTTCAACCCGACAGCCAGCCACTGAGCACGTTCGTCGACCGCCTCGCCGCGATCCACGGCGGTCAAGGCGTTCGCCACCGATGGGTATCCGAGCTGGTCAGACCCCCAGAGGCTCATGCCGCCGCTAATAGGAGCTCCGCGTGACCGGCATAGGTAAGGGCATCACTGCCGGCCCCCCACGGCGCTTCGTCATCACCGGCGGGCCCTCGGCTGGCAAGGAGGCTGTCCTCGACGAGATCGCCAGGGCACAGCTTCCGTGCTCGGGCGAGGAGGCCGCCCGCGAGATCTACCGCCGCCATCGGGCCAGGCTGGGCCGCCACCTGCACCGCGAGGACCGGCGTGAGTATTCCCGCGCGGTACTGGCTGCCTTCGTTGCCGAGTACCTAGGCCACACCGACGGCATCCGCTTCTACAACCGCGGCATCCCAGACGGCTACGGATGGGATCGCTTCTTCGGCCTCGAGCCCTACGCCGAGCTCGAGGACGCCAACAAGCTCTACCGCTACGACGCCGTGCTGGTCCTCGACCCGCTCGACACGTTCGAAGACGAATACGACGTGGTCTGGGCGCAGGACCGGGAGATCCGCCGCGTGCACGAGCTGATCGTTCAGGGCTACTACGACGCCGGCTACTCACCGATCTACATCCCTGCCGACGCGCCCGCAGAGCGCCTCGACCTGATCTGCGCGAACCTCCGCCTACCCCGCCCGCTCCGGGAGGAATAGCCGATGCCAGCCAGCCCTGACGCACCGCCCCAGGTCCTGTCCCCTAACAGCGTCCTGGCCAACGCCCTGCTGCGGACCATCGACATGATCCGCCCCAAGGTCGTCACCAGCCGGCCACAGCGGATCGTCTTCGTCGTTGGGACGCAGATCAACGGTGCTCCGCATCTAGTAACGCTCGACCCGGAGACACACCGCGCCTACCAGATCACGTACTACCACGCACTCGGCAAAGCCGGCGTCGCCGATCTCATCGCCAGTTACTACCAAGGGCTGTTCGATTCCCTTGCCGACGCCACCGACACCGAATACGAGCTGGACACCTACACCCAGCAGCAGGCGACACCCGCCTACCGCACCGAGTTCCTGCGCTCCCTCGAACACTTTGAGGCCATCCGCTGGTGGCTCAGCCCGTCTACCGGCACGGTCCACACGCGGCTTCCATGTCCTGCTTGCGGCTGGGCCGAAAAACGCGCGGAGCAAACCCGCCTCATCCGCGTCGACGGAGACGGTGCGATCTTCAACGCGTGCTGCTACGAGCATGGCGACTACGAACTGTGCATCGATCCCGTCAACGGCGGCTACCTGGACCTTGCCACCCTCTACCGGAACCTCGTCAAGGAGCGGGCGCTAGTCCGCGAGCACGGCACGCTCTACGTCATGGTCAAGGGCGGCGACTGGGCCTTCGGATGCCAGCTCGTCGACGGCGCGCTCCTGGCGTTGGGAACCCCGGCCGCTGAAATGCCCGTCCGGATCTTCACTCCTATGGTCCAGACCGGATCGGGAGCCAAACTCTCCAAAAGCCTCTTGCGAGCCGCGCCCGAGAGCCCTGCCCACGTCGGCATCGAAGACTGGATGCTCGCGACCTCTAAATGGGTCGGCACGGCCGATAACTACGCCGACTCGCTGATATGGCTCGTGACCGGATTGCTCGCCGACCCGAAGCACTTCTTCCGGTCCTTCACCACCACCGAGTTAGGAGCTCGCATGGCCCAGCGGCCCGCCGACCTCGCGCAGCGTGAGCGGTCCAGGGAAATGCCTATCTATAAGCGCTACTTCGACCTCCTCGCATCAGGCCGCAAAACCATCGAGGTCCGCGTCGCTTACCCATCCAACAAGCGCCTCGCGGCAGGTCAGCTGCTCAAATTCACATGCCGCGGCGAGGTATGCCTAACCCGGATCACTCGCGTCGCGCACTACGGCACATTCGAGGAGATGTTCGACCACGAAGACGTCCCGGCCGTCAATCCCACCGCCAGCCGAGCGGAGCAGCTTGCCAGCATCAGGCTGATCTACCCGCCTGAAAAAGAAGCCCTCGGCGTTGTTGCCATACACGTCAAGCTGGTGAGCTGAGCCGGGAGCCCGGCCGCGATGCAGACGTGTCGCTGGCGTCATGCGCTCGACGAAGCCTGTTTCCGGCGATGGCCGTTAGCATCGTTTCGTTCGGCCGGACGGGCGTCGACTGACCACTGACCTCCCGATCGGCGCTGCCACGACGAGCGAGACCGGCAAGCTAACGGCTCCGGCGAACCAGATTGAGTGAGACGAGCGTGGAGAAAACGCGCTCATGAACCAGATTGACTGAGGCAACGCCTTGACCGGTTGTCTCACTCAATCTGGTCCGTCCCAGGTCAGCGGGGGCCGTCTTGGGACCAGATTCAGTGAGACGGGCCAGCCGGGAGAGCCGCATAGAGCGGCTTCTCTTGGCTACGGCTGTCCGGTGTCAGTGAACTTTCCTCTGTGTCGTTGAATCGTGCTCGTCTGGCACGGCGTGTCATCAAAGTTTGCTGGGGTGTCCCGCTACTGTTCGCCTGGTTGGTGATGATCTGACCTGGAGGGCGGCATGTGAGCTTGTCTGCGGTGGGCGCGGGTGAGTTCGTCTTGCGGTACCTGGAGGCGCCCGGTGCCGAGCGCAGTGAGCGCCCGGCTGCGTGGCCCGGGCTGCGCCCGGAGGGTTTCTGCCCGGTACGTGGTTTCCGCTGGTCCCGGGGGCAGAGGCATATGCCGGGCTGGTGGTGGTCGGTGACGACCGGGGACCATGTCGGGTACGAGTGGCTGGCCGGATGGCGGTTCATGCGGGTGGGTGTCCCGGATCGGGTGCGGACGGCGAATATCACGTGGCTGGCCCGGTACCGGTACCAGCGGTGCGGCTCACCAGATGCGGAGCGGCTGCTGCTGAAGGTCTTCGCCGACCCGGTCCCTCTGATGGCCGGGGCTGCTGCCGCTGGTGACCCGCTGGCAGTCTTGCCGGCGCTGTTCCACCTGATGTGGCGGCATGTGCTGGTCACGGACCTGGATGTCCGGCTGACTGCGGGGACCATGGTCACTGTGAGCGGCAGGCCGTCTGGCGGCGCCGGATGACCGCCGGTGACCGGCCGGGCGAGCTCGGCGTCGGGGACCAGGTCCGGTTCGGTGGCCGGGACCTGACAGTGATCGGGGTTTCCGGCCCGGCCATCCGCCTGGCTGATACTGCAGGCCAGGTTGTCAGTGTGAGCATGTCCGGGCTGCTGACGGCGGAGGACTTCGCCGTGCCGGATACGCGGTCTCGCCCGCGGATGCCGGCTGTGTCGCTGCTCGACGAGCTGCCTCGGGAGGAAGTGCAGCAGGCTCGGTGGTGGCAGCGGCACATCGTCGAGGTGCTGCGCGGGGTGCCTCCGGACGCGGGGGAAGGCACGGTCCCGTTGCCGGAGTACGACCCGGCGGTGTTCTCGCTGACCCGCCGGGAGCCGGCCAAGGCCGCGGAACTGACAGCCGCCGGGCACCCGGTGACCGCAAGCGCGATCGCCAAGCGGCGCAGACGTTACCAGGAGCAGGGCTTGCTGGGCATGGTCGATCACCGGGCCGGGAAGCGGATGCCTCCGCACGGCAGGGCCGATGCCGCGGTGGTCGAGGCCATGCAGCAGGCCATCAGCGAGGCGACGGACGAGTCGGCCCGGACTGCGGTGTTCGTCTTCCGGCGGACGAGGCAGATCCTGGCCGAGTCCGGCGGGGCACCTTCGATGCCGTCGAGGCGGACGCTTTACCGCCTGTTCGGCCGGCTCCAGGCCGGCCGTCACACGACCGGGTCAGCGAAGACCCGCCGGTCGCTGGCCGTCCGCCCTGGGGGGCCGTTCGGGCAGGTGGCAGTAGCCGCGCCCGGTGACCTGATGCAGATCGACTCGACGCCGCCGGACGTCCTGGTCCGCCTGGACGACGGCGTGACCGGCCGGGTGGACCTGACCGGGATCATCGACGTCGCGACCAGGACCGTGACCGCGGCGGTGCTGCGACCCGCGACCAGGTCGGTGGATGCCAGCGTGCTGCCGGCCCGGACCGTCACCCCGGAGCCGATGCGGCCCGGCTGGCCCGAGGCGATGAAGATGTCGGAGTCCGCGCTGCCGTTCCGGCGGATGCTGAGCATCGACGAGCGGCTGGAGCACGCGGCGGCCCGCCCGGTCATCATCCCCCAGGTGATCGTCGTCGACCACGGCAAGGTGTTCGTCTCGGAGTCCTTCAAGGCGTCGTGCGCGTTCCTGGGGATCAGCTTCCAGCCGGCCCGCAAGGCCACCGGGACCGACAAGCCGCACATCGAGCGGACGCCGGGGTCGGTCGCGACGATGTTCGCCCAGTACGTGTCCGGCTATACCGGGCGGAGCCCGGAATAGCGCGGCCGCGGCACCGAGGACAAGGCCGTGTGGTCACTGCCCGAGCTGCAGGACCTGCTCGGCCAGTGGATCATCGCGGAATGGCAGAACCGGCCGCACGACGGGCTGCGTGACCCGCTGCACCCGGGGCGGGCGTTCACCCCGAACCAGAAGTACGCCGCGCTGACCGAGACCGCCGGCTACGTGCCGCTGGCCCTGTCGCCCGATGACCACATCGAGCTGCTGCCCGCGGCCTGGCGGGGCGTCAACGCATACGGCATCAAGATCAGCCGCCGCATCTACGACGGCGCGGAGCTGAACCCGCTGCGGATGCAGCACTCCGGCATCACCTCCCGCAAAGGCCTGCGGGAGATCCACTGCGACCCATACGACATCTCCCGGATCTGGGTCCGCGACCACCGGGACGGCGGCTGGATCACCGTGTTCTGGACCCGGCTGCACCGGGTCGCGGCACCGTTCGGGGAACTGGCCTGGGACCACGCCCGCAAGCTGCTGCCCGGCGCGACCGAGGCCGAGCTCGCCGACGCCGTCGACGACCTTCTCACTCGCGCCGGCCAGGGACCCGGGGACAGCAGCGGGCAGGACCAGAGCCGGAACCGCAGGAGATGCCGGCCGGCGGCGAGCCTGATGACCAGGCGGCCAGTGATGCCGCCGTCGTGCCGATGCCGATCTTCGACCCGTTCCGCGAGGCGGGGAAATGGCGGTGACCCCGCCCGCCGCGGGCAGTGCCGATCCCGCGACCCAGCTGACCACGCTGCCCGGATGGCGTCAGTTCGTCGCGGCCGTGCCGTCGATCCCGCACCTGCTCCCCGAACAGGACTGGCTCTCGCTCGAGGACGGCAAGCGGGCTGCGCACGACGAGGAGCGGCTGGAACACCATTCCCGGCTGGTCGTGGTCCAGACCCCGGTCATCGGGCGG
>DATKQH010000190.1:0-4874 GCA_035532775.1 Streptosporangiaceae bacterium | reverse complement strand
CCCGCAGCGCGTCCAGGCCGTCCAGCTCGTCCAGTATGTCTGCCGGCTCGCTGCTCAATTCTGGCTCCTCGGGTCGGGCCCGTGGTCCGGGCCGGTTATCGAAACTCGCAGGATCAGGCTCGCGGAGACCGGGGAACTTCGTTACCCCACCGAGGGACGACTAGGGACGTCTTTGGCTAGAGTCGGGAGGGCCATCGGGGTTGGGAGGCACCAGGCCGTGAACGAGATCCTCTGCCGCGCGCTGCTCCGGGCGCGGCTCAGCGACGAGGATGTCGCCGCACGGCTGGAGGTCGATCCCAAGACGGTCCGGCGCTGGCTCGACGGCCGGGTGCCCTACTTACGGCACCGGTGGGCCATCGCTCTGCTGGTGGGGATGGACGAGTCCGAGTTGTGGCCGCAGCTGCGGGGGGTGCGGTCGCGGCCGGGCGAGGTCGTGGCCATCTACCCGCGGCGGGATTCGGTGACGGCCGAGACCTGGATTCGGCTGTTCGGCTCGGCCGGGCGGGAAGTGGGGGTCCTGGCTGACAGCGCGTTCGTGCTCGCTGAGGATTCCGGTCTGCTCGACGTGCTGGCGGAGCGCGCTAGAGCCGGGGTCCGTGCGCGGGTCTGCCTCGCCGATCCATTCATGTCCGAGCGCTCGGCACGGGATCTCGATGGAGCAGTCGCTGACTCACTGGTCGCGGGGATCCGGGAGGCGCTGGGGCCGGCAGAGTTCCGTCTCCACCGGGTCGGCAACTACAACACGATCTGCTTCGCCGACGATGACCTCATGGTCGTCCAGCAGGTCTACGGGGTACCAGCTGGGGAGGCTCCGGTGCTTCGGCTGCGCCGTGCTGTCGGCGGGGAGATGGTCCGGGCCTATCTCGGCAGCTTCGAGCGCATCTGGGATGGCGCCTATCCACTGGGTGCGCCCAATGAGCGGCGAATGTAGCGGGCTGCGTCTACCCTCCGGTGGCCCGGCTAGTTGCATAGGCCCGGAGTCAGGAGTCGTCCGCCGATGCCGCATCTCCGAGACATCGAGTCTCGCTCGTGATCATCAACGGTGAGCTAGACCGGCTTTGGCACGCCGATCCCCGCGAGTGACCGGCGCGACGCAAAGGTGTCGCGCCCACCCGGGCCCTGCGTGGTGCCCAACCCATGCCGACGGGCCGGGGGAAGACAACGGGCATGACATTGCGCCGAGCGTCGTGGACCAAGCTGCGGCGCACAGAAAAGCATCTTGCCGAATTCGAGAGCGAGTTCTCCAGGCTGCGCGACGACTTCTATCAGCTACGCGCCAGCCAGTAGATCAAGTCTGGCACGGGCATGGATTTCCTTATCGTGCGCCGCCACTCTCCCAGCTGGCAAATGATTGTGATGACATAGCAGCGATCGCAGGTGACCGGCTACTTGTTCGATCGCTAACGGAGGAAACGCGTAGATCCGGTACATTTAAGTTGCCCCGTTCGGGAGATCAGGGTGGGAGTCTGCCGTAAGTCGGTGTGCTGACAAGTGCTTCTGGTCGCGAGCCAACTCGGGCCGGTCGCTTTTGACGTACGCGCGATAAGTCGTAGCGACCAGTTGGACCGCCGGGCCGATGTCACCCTCCAGGACATAGAACCGCGGCTTGTCCAGGACGTCGTAGACACGGTAGAGCTCGAAGGACTGCGGGTGGCACCGCGCGAATTCCAGTTCTGCTGAGGAGATGTAGAACGGTGTCTGCGCGCCGAGTCGGGTGGTCTTGACCTCGATATGTCGCTCACAACCGGCCGGGTCGAAGGACAGGACGTCATGGCCTAGTCCGTCGCCATCGTCCCTGGCCACCCACTGGACACGGTCGGCAAGGTCCAGGCGGCCAGCTTCGCGGAGTTGCCGTTGCTCAAACGCTACGACCAGTTCCTCGCCGAGTGCACCCAGCCGGCGGTTCTCCTCTTGTATGGCGCCGTAATCGATGTGCGTGCCGCTGCGCTTGCGGGGCGGCGGAGGAGGCAGTTCAGTCGAACGCTGCAGGTCGCCCGCTGGCAGGGCGGGCGCCGTGAAACGGAGCGCCGTTAGCATCCCGGGGTCTCTTAGACGCCGCCGGATTTCCGTCGCGAGGGCCGCCTGATAATTCCCGCGAGGCTTGTACCCGCGGATGTACGGCAGTCCAAGTTCGATCATCGCGGCGCTGACGTTCGCGTGCTTGAACTCCACGGCCTGACGAGTCCGCCTCGGATCCAGCTTCGTCAACAGCACCCGGCGGTGCTCAGTCTTGGAATACGGCTCACCTGCGGCCTCCGCAGCTAGCATCGCCAGGTAATCTCCGACAGTCGCGCGGACCTCGGCGTCGCTCCACTCAGCACCTGGATTGGCCATTCCAGCATGCTATTACCGCCGCCGGGGAACGTAGCGCCTTATTGGTGCAGGAATGTTCCCCTATGACCGTCTGGTAATATCGGTCCAGGATTCTGCGGCAAAAGTACTAGCCGATCCAGGCTCCTCGGCCACGATGGACTGCCGCCCCGGCCCAGGCGGCCGGTCCGCCGCAGCTAGCGGGGACATGTGGCGATGCACCACGTGAGCATGCCGGGTAAGAGCAGCCGGGTGAGAGAGACTCCTGACTTCCGGGTGTGACCTACCCGCTGAGCATCCGTCCGACCACTATCTTCGCTGTATGTGAGGTCGGCGGTAAGGGCTGGCCGCGACCAGCCGCGCCGAGTATAATTGGCAGCGTTGCTGGTTCTCCCTGGAGAACTGGAAGTGGGCCCGGGTGGACCGCCGGACGACGGGAGCCCGGGCTTTGCGCTGTCCGGGGTCAGGTGAGCGCGATCCGGTCAGTGGTGAACGCGGCGGCCAGTTCGTTCCAGTAGCTGTCGTCGCCGGTCTCGGCGAGCGACGCCGCCCCTGCCGCGATATCGGGCAGCCACAGCAACGGCTCCCCGGCCGGAGGCTGCCACGCCGCCCGGAACGTGGCAGGAAGAGCCTGCTGGCGCCGCAGGGCAGCGATCATGGCACGGTCACGCGCGTCGAGCGCATGATGCCGCCGCTCGAAAACGACACTGGCAATCTCGCGGCCGGCCAGTTCGGCGAGGAGCCGCTCGATGCACTTGCGGCGGGCTCGTTCCTGCCGGTTGGGTGCCATCCCGGTCGCGATGACCACCGCGCCGGTGTTCCCCAGACCGCACACCGCCTCAATGAGCTGACCACGGCGCCGGTGGCTCTCGTCTCGCCAGTGCAGCCGTTCCTGCCCGCGGTACAGCAGCGCCCGCAGCGCTTCCCGGTGCCGGTCCGCGTCCAGGTCGGCGACGATAACGGCCGCGAGGACGTACAGGCCGCTGCCGACGCGCAGCGATTCGTCGACATACCCGGTCCTGGACTCCGCCATCAGCGGTCGCGGCGGGCGGTGTGCTGGCAGTGGCTGGTCTCGGCGTGCATCTGGGCCGCGAGAGCGGGCAGGAGCCGCGATTGCCATTCGGCCTGGCTGGCGAGGATGCCCGGATCGCGCTCGTCGGCGAGGTAGAGCGCGGACCACAGTTCCATGAGCCAGTCCAGGCCGTACAGGCACAGCGGATGCTGTTCCCAGCAGGCGCCGAGGCCGGCGGCGAGGTGGCCGTAGCCGGTCCGGTAGACCTGGCCGACCCAGGCGCGGAGCCGCGCCAGGGCGTCCTCGCGTTCTGTCCCGTCCAGCGCCCACCACCGCGGAGCCGGAACAGCCTGGTAGCCCGCATCGTCGCCGGCATGGCCGTCAGCCGCGAGCTGGGTGACGCGGACGGCGAGGGCTGCGACGTGCTGGTCGAGGCCGTCGAGCGCGTCGAGGATCGCGGCCTGCCGGGCGGACGTGGACTGCACAGCGTCGAGCCGGTCGCGGGCCTGGGCGAGCTGCGCGGCGAGCTCGCCGAGTTGCGCGGTGATGTGCTGGTAGCGGCCAGCCTCGCGCTGGTCGAGGGCGGCGAGGCGCTCGGCGTGCTGGGTGATCTGGAGCAGCACGGCGGTGACCGCGCTGCCCGCCGGGTCGTGTCCGGTCGTGGTCATTGCCAGGGATAACGGCCGTCGTCGTCGGACCCTGCACCGGCGGGGATCGGGTCCTCATAGGTGTCGTCCCAGGCGGGCCATTCCTGGCGAGGCTGCGGGACCCCCGAGCCCGCCGGGTCCGCCCCGTCGGCGACATGCAGCAGCGCGGTGGCGTGGCCGGCGCGGCGGGCGCGCGAGTAGGCGGGGTCCTTCCAGGCCATCGGCAGCCGGGCGATGACCGGGGACATGCCGCCCCGGATGACCAGGGCGCGCTGGCCGGGCAGCTGGCGGATTATGTCGGCGGTCATGACCGCGTGCCGCATGTACGGATCGTGCTGGTCGCGATGGCCGCCGAGGAGGGTGCGGCTTTCCTTCATGGCCGTGGTGCCGCACAGCGCGGAGGCCGCGTCGAGGGTAGCGGTGTCGGAGATGCCGGGGAGCCAGAGCTTGGCGCCGGAGGTGTCGAGGATCATGCGGGCGCCGTCGGTGCCCCACCGGCCGCGGAGCTGGGCCTCGCCGTGGGCGACGGTGATGATCTGGATGCCCTTCCCGCCGGAGTCGGCGAGCCAGGAGGGGACGGGCACGGGGCAGATCTGGGTGACCTCGTCCAGGGCCATGAGCAGCGGCGGGTCGAGGCGCCCGTTCGGCAGGTGGCTGCCGGCGAGGGCGGCGGTGTGGTGGATCTCGGTGGCCAGGCAGGCGAACAGCGGCGCGACGGGCGCGTCCTGGCCGCGCGTCTCGGCGATGAGGTACAGCGTCCCGGTGTCGCGCAGGAACCCGGGGATGTCGAGGGACTGGCCGGGGCCGGGCAGCACGGCGGCGGCGAGGGCGGGGTCGGCGAGGAACGCGAGGCTGCGGCTCATGGTCATCCGGACGGTGGAGATGGTCTTGTTGGCCTCGCCGCG
>DATKQH010000189.1:0-15066 GCA_035532775.1 Streptosporangiaceae bacterium | reverse complement strand
CAGCACGGCGACCGTCCCGTCCCGGCCCTGCGGCGGCAGCCGCAGCCACGCGACGAACGAGGCGACGTCCTCCAGCGTCACCTCGTCCCAGGCCAGGCCACGGCCAGACAGATAGCTGAACCAGTCCTTCAGGTCGTGGGCATACGACTTCACCGTGTTCGGTGATTTCTCCGACGAGCTAAGGAATCCCAGGAACCGGTCCACCGCTCCGACCGGGTTCCCGTTATCTTCCAGAACCGTCCATGACACCGCATCCCACGGCATCACCACACGCTGCACGCGCACCGAATCCCCCTGTCATCTGCGTGATGGACGGGGCAAGATAACCACGTCCACCACGAGCGACACGGCGGATAGCAGTCGCGTCGTGCACGTCAAAGACAGGCGGAGGATGGCTAAAGATAACTGAGGGCAGGTGGGCCATGGGCCCGCTGGTCCAGTCCGCGAGCACCTGTTCTACCTGGGCGTGGTCGCGGTGCTGTTCCTCGGCCTGGAGCGTCACGAACGGGGAGTCGGTGAACACGGCGTGGTAGCGCCAGACGGTGAACAGCTCGTCCTGGCCGCAGGCGGCCATGCGGTTGAGGTCTTTGACCCGGCGGACGATCAGCCGGGCGGTGATGGCCTTGTTCTTCTTGGAGGTGAACGCGGTGTAGGGCACCTCGGCGACCTCGGCGTCGCTGACCCAGCAGGCCAGCTGGTCATCCCAGATGGCCCGGGGGTAGTTGATGGGCCTCCACGCGTCCTCGCCGATCGAGGTGATCGCCGCGGCGACGTGCGGGTTCATCTGCACGGTGACCGAGAAGAACGCCCTCGCGCGGCGGATGGCGCCGGTGAACGCGGCGGAGTAGAACGCCGAGTCGGCCCGGACCACCAGCGTCCCGGTGCACCCGGTGGCGCGGGCGGTGGCCACCGCTTCGGTGGCGAAGGACGCCGCGCCGCGGGCCGAGCCGGCGTTGCCGCCGCGCAGCCGGGTGGCGGCGATCACCGGCGCGCCCAGCGGTGTGGTGATGGTGGCGGCCAGCGCGTTTAGCCCGCGTACCAGCAGGCTTTTGCCCTGAATCTTGGTGTGGCCGAACGCGGCGCCCTGCTTCTTGTGGCCGTAGACGCGTTTTTGCTGGGAGTCGATGTCGATGAACGCCAGCACGTCCTTGCCGGGCAGCAGCGGGGCCCGGTGGGCCAGCTCCGCCAGCAGCAGCCGGTTCACCTTCCCCAGCTGCAGCACATTTCCCCAGGTGAACGAACGCAGGAACGACCCCAGCGTGGACGGGGCGCGGATCCCGCCGAACAGCGCCGGCATCGCCCCGTGCCGCAGCAGGTCCAGGTCATCGATGCTGTCGGCGCCGCCGATCATCCCGGCCACCAGGCAGCCCACCTTCACCGCCGCGTTCACCCCGCACCGACGGCCCCGCACCGACGGCCGATCCGCACGTGCGCATCTGCCAGGCCGGCCAGGCCCGCGCGCTGGGCCAAGGCCATCACCGGCACCAGGCCCGCCCGCGACACGAGATTGGGGTCATCAAAGGTTGCCTGGATCTTCGCCAGGCTGTGCAACAATCGCACTTGCGAGGTGTCCTTTCAGCTTGGAACGTGGAAGCTTCAGCAACTCCCATTGTCCCAGTTCAGAGGGTACCTTTCGCGTCGACACGCCCCATAAGACCGCCATTTAGCCGGTGGATTGGGGCTTAGTTCGTCTCGCCCGTGATCCGCCATATCCCGTGTACGTCAGATGAACCGCCTCGGGCAGCCGCAGACGCTGCGTGTTGCTCGTGTCGGGCATCACCGAGAAGCCTCCAGCCTCGGCTCGCGCAACCACGCATTGGAATGTCGCGCCTCAGGCGAGTCGGTGGTGGTGGCGGCGCTGTAGGCTGGCTGGCCGCAGGTCGCGGGCCAGGGTCGCCCAGTCCTTGCGGGAGGCGTACCGGAACGTGCTCGGAGCACTGCCGAAGTCCGCGCACAGGGCGCTCGCAAGGCCCTGGCTGAGATCTGGAATGCCGAGGACAAGGACCACGCCGTCGCCGCGGCGCGAAGTTCCCAAGGTCACCGCGAAGATCACCGGCGATCAGGACTAGCTGCTTGCGTTCTACGACTACCCTGCCTACGGCTGTCCGGAAGCTGTTCGCGTTGACGAGTTCTGACACCTTCGATGCCTTGGCCGGACCCACCAGTCAAGGCACGATGAAGGCATCCTCGCCGCGCTCGGGAAGCCCGGCCAGCGTCCCGCCCGCCGGTCAATCTGGAGTGAGCGTTGAGAGGTACTCGCCGGACAGCTGGTTGTGGCGGAACCACTTGGCGACGATCTGGCTCCATTGCTGCGTCGGGATGGAGCCATCAGTGCGGAACACCTTGCAGTAGCGGTCCGCACGTGTGCCAGAAGGCATGCTGTCGGACACGCGGTCATCGAAGGTCGCCGCCTCGTACATGCGCACCGCGCCATCGCAGTGAATGAAGACACCCTGGTGGATGTCTCGGATGGCATGGAGGTATCGACAGAGGTACCTCCCATCCATTGCGGAGTCGGGCGCTGGCAATTCCTCCATCTGGACGACCTTCTCGGTGTCGCCCGCCATTCGCCAATAGGCGAAGAAAGCCCGGTATCCGCCAGGCGCCTCGTCACCCTCGGGGTCTTCGTGAACGGTCCGGCCGACCTTGCCGGGGTCGTCGAGCCACTCCTCGGTGAGGTGGGGGCCGTACCAGTAGTCCTCTTCGATCCAGTGGACGAACTCGTCCCGGGGGCAGATTCGACGGTGGTCGATGCCGAGGCGCAGTCGGCTCCCGGTGTCGCGAGCGATGCCGATGAGGGTTCGCAGGAGGGCGTCGTTGACGTTCGAGGCAAACCCTCGGCGGAGGAGCTGGTGGTAGTGGACGGCCCAGGGGCCGGTGAAGAGACCTTGGTCCTGGGCGTCGAGCCCCGCGACGTCGACCAGGCCGTCATCGTCGAGGGCGTGTGCGAGGTCGGGGACGCGTTCCAGTACCCGACTCCCTGGCGGCCGGGCGTCATAAATGGCGTCGGGCAGGTTGAAGTAGGCCCGATGGGTGCCGAGTTGGAGCGCGGCGACCGGAAGCGGCGCCCCCTCCAGGTACCAGGGAAGGGTGGCCTCAAGCTCGGCGAGCACCTGGTCGGATTCGGACTCAACCCCTTCCCGCAGCCGCTTGGTCGCCTCGTCCCGGAGGGCAACGAGCGTCGGTCCCGTGGCATGGGCCAAGTCGATCGGAGCCGTCGCCGAATCGAGCATCGCTTGGACGAGACCGTCGAAGAGACCGTCGCCCACGTGCCGGCGGGCCAACGCCTCCCAGTCCTGCGACCATCCGGCGTGCTCGGCCGCGTTCATCGGCTTCCGGGACGACGATCACGCCGCAGCACGCCGACCTGAGCCTTCGGGACCTTCATCGACCTATCATCTCGCCCAGCCAGCCGCTCCCACGCCGTCGATCGCCAATCGTCACGAGGCCCCCGCCGCCGTCCCCGCACGCATTTGTCCGTCCGGTATCCACCAACTGTAGTGCCGCGTCAGCCAACCCCTACCCCTTGGCCAGCGACCGGTAGCTGCCGATACCGCCCGGTCCGAGCCTCAGCAGATACCCCTCGCTTGGGCATCCTGGTCCCGGCAATGCCG
Source organism: Streptosporangiaceae bacterium (assembly GCA_035532775.1). Lineage (GTDB taxonomy): Bacteria > Actinomycetota > Actinomycetes > Streptosporangiales > Streptosporangiaceae > Chersky-822. Next base: position 11,452 of record DATKQH010000189.1, on the reverse strand, counting down.
ATCGGTTACGACCCCAGTTCTCGCTCTCTTGGTCGTCGTTATGCGCTGCCTCCACCACCGAGAAGATCGCCAATTCAACGCGCAGGTCCCGGTGCGACCCCAGGGTCGTTCAGTACGTCCGCGAGCCCGGCGATCCTGATCGGGACCACCCTTACTTTGACGGCGCCGACAGCACCGTCTGGTAGGTGATCGCGAGGTCATACATGCCGGCCACGGAGTTGTCGTCATCCTGATCGACCGCGCAGCCCGGCAGTGCCGCGCGCAGGCAGTCCCGGGTCCACGTTTCATCTTCAGGCAGGCCCACCATCGCTGGCCGCTTCTGGTGATGCTCCGTCCACAGCGGCGGCGGACATCTCCTTCTCCAGGAACTTGTTCCAGTCCGAGCCGCCGTAATCCCGGATCCACGCCAGCAGCTTCGGCTTATCCGGGTGCTGGTCGAGGAACGTGAGCAGCTTTCCCCCCTTGGCAAGGCCCTGCTCGCGCGCCAAGGCAAGGTAGTTGCCGAGCGCGTCCCGGACAGCCCACTCAAATTGATCTGCAGCATTTTTCGAGACATCCGGTGCTTGGCCGCCGTGCACGGCCACCGACCTGATCTGGTCGTAGTAGGAGAAGGTCGCATTGGGATGGCGGAACCCGCCCTCGACGACGTGGCTCAGCATCATCTCGCGGAACGCGAGGCCGTGGGCCTTTAGGCCCTCGGCCTTGTCGCCAAGGAGCGCTTCGAGGGCGAAGAACCTGTACAGCATCGCGACCAGGTTGTCACCGGTCAGGCAGGCCCGCTCCATCCAGCCCATCGCGAGCGCGGCCTTCTCCTCGATGTCGCTGCGCCCTGACATCGGAACGGACAAGGCTGGGTGGCCGAAGAGTTCCTTGACGCCCTGCTCGGTCAGTGCCAGCTCGCAGGCGTCGTCACTGCGCCGGTTCCACCCGTGCAGCCTGTCGTCGAACGCGTAGCCGATTCCGATGCGGAAGCGGAGTTGGAAGTCTTGCACGTGCCCGGACTCAGCGATGCGCACTGCCCGGAGGAGGAAGCGCAAGCAGTCCCTGGCCCGGTCCGCCATCTTCGCGAGACTGGTACCCTCCACCTCCACGGCCGCCACACAGCCGGTCGGCTTCTCCAGGGCGAACCCGACATCGTCGGTCAGCACCCGGGCGCCGGTGTCCTGGTGGAGGTTGTCCAGGTCGGCGGCGCAGCGCAGGATCGATAGGTCAGCGTCGCCGCCCCGGTCGTCGGTGTCGACCCATACCTCCAAAGTGGCGCCCTGGCGTAGCTGGACCGGCTGACCGGGCGGGCTGTCCTTGAGAACGCGCTCAAGGTAGCGGATGGCGGTGGCGGCCTTCTTGGCGAGGTCGCCTTGGCCGTACTTCTGCCGGTCGAGTTCATCGATCACGCGCAGCGGTATCACGAGCCGGGTAAGCGGGACGTCCTCGCCTTGGGCCTTGAGGACATCGCGCCACAGGACGTCGCCGGGCTGCCGCCAGTGGTTGAGCATGTTGGTGTCGTACACGACGGGCAGACCGGGCCGGGCGGCCAACTTCTTCAGCTCCTCAAGCTCGGCGCGGGCCTGTTCCAGGGCCTTTACCTGGTTCTCGATCTCGGTGGAGAGCGCCTGGTTCTCCGCGTGCAGGGATCGCATTCTGTTGGCTGCTACGTCGGGGTCCGTCATGACGCCGGAATCCGGGCGCGCACCACCGATCAGCAGCAAGTTCCAGTAGGCCGTGGAGTGCAGGCTGGCGCTAAGGTCCGGCGCGGCGAAAGCCTGTCTGAGCGTGGGATAGGTGTCATGGACCGCGTCGGTGTAGGTGCGGTAGTAGTCCTGCGCGCCGCGCGCGTTGCCCCACGTCGTTTCCGCCCGGCGGAGCACGTCGTCGGCGTAGGCGAGGGTAATCCCTGGGTTCAGCCTCATACCGAGATCCTGGCAGAGGTCAATCATCATCATGCTCCGCAAAGACCATGACCGCGCGAACCGTCAGCCATCAGCCGCACGCGGGGGCCGCGTTTTCGCGGCAGATGAGCAGCCACGGAGCAGTCCTTCTAGGCTGCGGTATCCCTGATCGCCGTTGTTTGGCGCACAGCAGATGTGCGCCGATCGACGGACGTGATCTGCAAGCGCCGTCTATCCGCGCGGGTTGGCGAGGTTCACAGTCGGTATCCGGTTAAACCTCCACAGTGGCACGCCGGGCGCGCGTGCAGGCGACGTACAGCTTGCGGTGGGTGTCCTCGTGTACCCTCAGGCCGTCGGCCAGTGCCTTGCGTTCGCTTGGAGCCAGGCGGACTCCCACGGTGGCCCACTCGCGCCCTTTGGCTTGGTGAGCCGTCAGCCCTGGGATTGGTCGGCCTGGATATGTGATCCGCTGTGCGATGGCCGCGAGCCGGTTCGTATGCGCGGCGTGGGCGCGCCGCATCTCGCGCGGAGAGACTGTCCCTACGACTTCGGCCAGCCTGGCATATGCGGTGTTGAGCGCGGCTCTGCCCGGGACCCGCAGGAGTTCCGCGACTTCCTGAAGTTCTGGCTCTAGCTTCCGGGGAACGTCGGAGTCTTCGATCGCCAGGGCCGTCAGCGCGTCGCGCAGGTAGGTGGCATCTTCACTGAAGATATTCCGGGTGACGTGGTTGAGGAGCAGCGTGGCCGCGGCCTCCTCGCTGCCGCCCTTGAACGCGTGGAAGGCCAGCGGCAGCACGTGGTCGCCAGCCTCCCACAAGGTCTTCCAGAACAAACCGAGCACGACGTCGGCGCTGGAGTCCGCGTCCGCTCCTTCTGCGCAGCCGGGGGGCAGCGTGACCGGCGCTCCTTTCCGCAGGCGGTCTGCTAGGTCTCGCTGAGCGTCGTTTTGCCAGCGGAAGGACTGGGTGAGCGGAAGGGTGCGCATCCCGGTTCTGCGCAGCAGGTCGGGCACTGCCTCGGGGCGGGCGCCCCGGAACACATACAAGGCCTGCCAGGGGTCGCCGACCAGGGTCACCGCGACACCGGCCTTGGTGGCCATTTCGATGATGGCGATGTCGAGGTCATTGGCGTCGAAGACTTCGTCGACGATCAGTGCGCGCATCGTTCCGGCGAGCCGCGTCCGGACGCGATCAGTGCAGTGCTTGTCGGCCAGCGCTTGCTCAAGGACCGAGCGGATGTCCTCGTGGGTGCAGGTGCCCGCCTCCAGCAGAGGCACGACGATCGTGGTGGGGACTCTATAGCCGACCTGCGATGTGAAGCCAGTGGCGATCTCGACATGGCCGTTGCTGATCCGCAGGCCGTAGGCGGTCCGCGTCCGGAACGTGCTGCTGAACGAGGTCCAGCTGTCGTGAACGCTGAGGGTCGTATGGCCACCGGGCCACTTGAGCAGGCCGCAGCCGAGCAGGTCGTGGAGCAGATCGCTCATGATCGTGTCCAGGGTGACGATGCGGTGCGGCCAGACCACGGCGGACGGTCCCCAGATCCGCTGCACCCGGCGCCAGAGACTCCAGGTTGCCGAGCGGGTGAAGCTGACGGCAACAACAGCCCGGTCGTCGCGGCGCGCCGATGGCTGGAATCGCTGGACCGCGAAGCGGTGCGCGGACACCGTGGTCTTGCCGGTGCCGGGTCCTGCCTCTATGTACACGTTCCCCGCGCTCGTGCCTGCGGCGAGGCGCTGCTCTGCGGTGAGATCTTCAACCGTGGAGTCTTGGCCTCCTCCGGTAATCGCCGCCTGCGGGGGCGCTCCTGCGCCACGGTCAGTCACGTGCTGCCGGTCGCGGTGCCAGCGAGCGGCGCGACATTCCCGGTAACGGATGCCGTGGCAGCTTCCGGCGCTGTCGTCGGGTCCGGCGATTGGGGCAGCGAACCGGGTGGGGCCGGAGCCAGTGACGTGTACAGGAATTCGAAGATGCGCTCGAGGGGCGCCGGGACCGTCGCGGGAGCCGCTTGCCCGCCGCGGGCTTCGGAGATTCGCGCGGCGAGTGCCAGCGCGAACTCGCCCTTGCGGCGCGCACCAGGCCCTTGCGGGATCGCCGGCTGGCTAGCAGTTGCCTTGCGTGCGCTGCGGAATAGTTCGTGCACCGACTCCGGCGTGACCGAAGCCGGGACATCCAGGCCGGTATCGGCGATCGCGTTTCGTGCTAGTGCCTCGTTGCCCCTGGTTACCTCAGGTTCGAGAGTGGGGTGGCTGTGCTCGACAAGGACGACGTCCGGATCGTGCGCCGCGGACCAGCGCGGCTGGGCGGGACGCTCTGCGAATTCCAGATCACTGTCTCGGAGCACCGCCAGCCGCGTGCAAAGCTCATGTCCCTGGGTGGCTAGCAGCCGGACAGGCCAGGATCCGACCTTGGTGCCGACCGCGACGATGCTCAGAGCGTCGATGAACGCCTGCCGGTCGGGGTCCTGACCGGCCCACACCCAGCCGAACTCCCGCGCGAGGACAGCGTCGGTCACGCCCTCGACCAGCAGCAGCCGTTCGGCGAACAGCGCTGCCGAACGGCTCCCGTCCAGGTGCAGGCGGGTCATACGCAGCACCTCATTCGGGCCGTCGAATGGGATTTTCGCGATGGCGCGGGAAACACGGTGGCCATCGCGGCCCCGGCGCAGCACCACGAGGTCTGCGGGCTCGCAGGACGTGATCACGTCAGTCGCGTGGGTAGAAAGGACGACCTGCAGTTCCCGGCGATCCCGGACAGTGCGGCGGAGATACCGCACCAGGGAATGCTGCAACTGCGGGTGCAGGTGCGCTTCCGGTTCCTCGATGAGCACCGTGACGTGGAAGGGCGCGGACGGGAAGAAAGAGTCCTCTTCGCTGTCGCGCTCCGCCCGTGCCTGCCTGATGAGGCTGCTCGCATCGGCGAGTTTCCCCACGCTGTCCCCAGGTTCCTGGCCTTGACCCGGGTCAGATGGCCCTCCCGGTTCCGCGGGGGAGGTTTGCTCAGTCGCCGCGCCGGATGCCGGGGGTGTGCTTGTACCCGGTCCGGGGGAGTCCGGAATCGCGGCGAGCGTCACCGCGATGTGCAGCAGATTGACGTAACCGAGACCGGATACCTCAAGTGGCCGCGCGTTCTCCCGGCCCTCAAGGACAGCGAGCATCAGCTCAAGCACGCGCGCCAGGTAGGCATCATCGATTACCTGGCCGCGGACGTACGGCCAGGTTCGGGTTACACCAGCCGACAGTGCACGAAGATGCTCACCGATTCGGCTTTCGAGCGCGACGATCAGTTCGTCGCCAGCTAGCGATTCGAGCAGCGCTGACGCGCGTGCTCGCAGGCTGGACAGATTCCGGCCCCGGCCGAGATTCTGCTGCTGCGCCCGCAGCAGTTCAACAAGGATCCTGGCCTCTCTCCGCGCGAGCTCATCGACCGGATTGCGCCAGGCGGGCAGGTAAACGAGCCGGAACGAGTCGCTGTGCTCGTTGGCGGCGGTCGTCTTCGCCGAGATCTTGCCAAGATCCCGGGACAGGCTCCTCGTCCACGCCGCCGCCACAGTTCCGGGCGCGTTCCGGCCGCTCTGTGCCTGGATCTGCAGCCCCAGGGGTCCCTCCTCAGCCGCGTCATCGGCGAACCGGTACTCAACATCGACGAAACGGTCACCGTCCCCGAGCCCTGCCGCCGATGGACGCGGCAGCCGCGGGAACGTCTTCGTATGCGCCAGGTAAGCGGCATCGGCGACCGTTGTCTTGCCCGCCGAGTTCGCGCCGACCATCACGGCGAACCGCGCGGGCAAGGACACATCGATCGCATGGTCAGCACTCGCACGCAAACCACTGACCACCAGCCGACTCAGGTACACGTCCTCGCCTACTCCTCGAATCGGACCTCAGGGCCATGCGCTACGCCTGACATGCATGTCGCAAGCGCGGCGCTAGCGAGGCCCATCGCTGCCGCCAGACGGGCTGACATTGGGCGCATCTTGGGTTCGGCTGATTCCACCAGCGGTGAAGCCGAGCAGGGATCTCTACTGCCGAGTGGTCCTGTGCGGGCACAGAACGATTCCCAAGACGGGTGCCGCTGCGGTCAGCCCAGGAGGACGCCGATCTGGCCCTCACGTTCGTCGAAGCTACCGCCGCGCCGATGCGGCTGGGGCAGGATCAGGGCATCCCGAGCAAACCCTGAGCACCTGGCGGCCCCTGGCGACCCGCGCGAATGGCATGGCCTGCTGAGACGCGGTCGCCTGGGAGATGGTGTTCAGCTCAAGAGCGCTCACCTACGCCGAGGTCGCCACGATAGCGGCCGCGGGCCTGGCCCAAGCTGGAAACGAAATCCGGGCCGGGAGAGTGATCTGACCTGGAGGCGTCCGAGCGGAGCGCCAGCCGAGGTCCTTTAGTCGAACAAGCCGGCGGATTCACGATTGCGGTAGGGGCCAAGTGAGTTAATGCGGAGATTCTGGTGATCTGGGAGGTTAGCGAGTCGCTTCTGGTCGTCAGGGTGGGCGATCAGGAGGTCGATGTAGGGGTCGTCCCAGGCAGCGGCGTTGAGCCAGTCGAGCATGCTCTGGCACAGGTCGAGGTGCTCATCGAACGCGGGCCGCCTGGGCGGGAGGCCGGGGTCATCGAGGTAGCCGAGGATCGCGACCCGCGGTCCCATCGGGAGGAGCAGCCCGTGGGTGGGCCAGTCTTCCTGCCCGACGTATACCCAGCCCCGGTCGGTGATCATGAACCTGGGTGCGTCCGCCGGGCTGTGCAGCACCCGCCAGCGCCATGTCGGCAGTACCGGGAGCTGGTTGCGGAGGGCGAGCACGCGCTCGTACTGCACATCGTCGCCCTGCGGGGCGGCCTGGCCCCGCCGCGTGTAGTGGTCGGCGGCCACGGCCTCGAACGCAGGAGGGCGTATGCCGGCGGTCGCCGCGTAGGCGAACAGCAGTTGGTCGTCACCGGGCTGCAGACGTCGGCTGTTGAGCCGGCTGATCAGGTCGCGGAGGCTGTTCTCGACCGGGTTCCACAGCTTGTCCACGATATCGGGGTCGATACCGGCTGGCGGTGACGTGAGGCGGTACATCCGGCGCCGGAAGGCGAGTTCCTCCGCCTTCGGGAATCGGGCGTCCACCGCGCCGGTCGCTTTCCGGCGTACCGCGACCGTCGCGTGCCGGAGCTTGCCGCTCGCCGCCGGCAGCCCGAAGCCGCCGATCAGGGAAGCGGGCAGGTAGTGCTGGTTGCTTCCGCTCACCCGCCTGACGATGACACACATGATCGGGTACCGCGACCTCGTTTCGACCTGGGAGACGCTCGGGCGGGTGCTCTTGGTAACCGGGACGCTTGCCCTACGGTGTCGGCGGGCGCGAGGTGACCTATCGGCTGACGCGGTTGGCTGATGCCCGGGAATTGGGAGTTCCACGCCGTGTCCAGGGCGGGATTCCAGGTGCGGGCATGGTCATGAAACGCGGTGCCGAGGGACCGTGTTGAGCGCCTAGCGTCGGCGGTGTGCTACAGGAGCAATTGGCCGGCTGCCAGCGGCCCATACCAGTGCAGCAATCTGGGCTCGGGCAAGCGCGGCACCCCTGGGGTGGCACTTTGCCGGCGGGTCATGACATTCGCGGCACAGGGCCGCCGCATTGGCTTGCCTGGGCCGTCGCCTTGAGGGCGGGCAGCATGGCCGATCGGCGCTGGCCGTGCAGCGTCACCATCGTTCTGGCGGCGCGGAGCGTCCTCTCGGTCGGCGATTGGCCGGACGGGGCGGTGGTGCAAGGCCGGGCACGGGTGGCATTGTGGAACCGTCCGCAGGAAGGATGGCAAATGGACTTCGCGGCTCTGGCGGCATTGGCGGGTAACGCGCTGGTAGCGGCTGCTGTGACCGACGCGTGGGAGGACGTGCGGGGCAAGGTAGCCCGCTGGTTCGGCCGTGGCCGGTCTGATCCGGCGATCGAGCGGCGGCTGGAAGCGACACGGGAGCGCCTTTCCGCCGCTGCGCCGGGGGATCTGGAGCGGGCGCGGGCTGATGAGGCGGGTTCCTGGCGGACGCGGTTCGCGGACCTGCTGTCGGACTACCCTGACGCCGCCGGGGAGCTGGATGCCCTGGTCGGGGAGATCCGGGCCGTGACACCGGTGATCGCCGGGGATCATTCCGTCGGCGTGGCCGGAGACATGGTGATTACCGCTGATAACGGCAGCGTCGCGGCCGGAGTCATTCACGGGGATGTGACAATGCCGGGCCCCGCGCAGCCGGGCCAGGCTGGCGGCTAGCCGGGTCCGGTACGCCCGGTTTGGCGGGGCCGGGGGCCGTAGTCGCCGACCGGGGCGCGATCGCCGCCGGGCAGATCGTGCTCATGCCGAAGCCTGACGTTCCGCGGCGGCCGGTCCGGCTGCCCCGCCCGCCGGTTCTGGCGGGTCGGGAAGAGCTTCTGGCGCGGCTGCATGACCTGCTGACCAGCGGGGAGCAGCCGCCGGTCGTGGTGCTGCGCGGTATGGGCGGGGTCGGCAAGACCAGCCTCGCCGCCGGATACGCGCATCAGCACCTTGCCGAACTGGGCGTGGCGTGGCAGGTCCAGGCCGAGAACCCGGCATTGCTAGCGGCCGGCCTGGCCGAGCTGGCGGCGCAGCTCGGTGCCGTGCCTGGGACCGGTCAGCATGATCCGGTGGCATCGCTGCATGCGGTGCTCGCTGCGTATCCGGAGCGGTGGCTGCTCGTGTTCGACAACGCCCCGGGCGCCGCGTCGGTCCGGAGATTCCTGCCCCCGGCGGGAAGGGGCCGGGTCGTGATCACCAGCCAGAACCAGCACTGGCCCGGCGATCAGACGCTGGACGTGCCCGTGCTCGGCCGGGAAACGGCGGCGGAGTTCCTGACGGGCCGTACCGGTGACAGGGATGAGGCAGCGGCACGGGAACTCGCCGGGGAACTGGGCGGCCTGCCGCTGGCTCTGGAGCAGGCCGCCGCGTACATCGCCGCCACCGGCGGCACCATCGCCGGATACCTCGGCCTCTACCAGCGGCGGAGCGCGGATCTGCTGGCCAGGGGCGAGCCCGCCGGGTATATCAAGACCGTCGCCACGACCTGGGACCTGGCGTTCAAGCGCCTGGAACAGGACACGCCGGCCGCGTCCGGGCTGCTCCGCCTGCTCGCGTACTTCGCCCCGGAGCCGGTCCCCCTGCGGCTGCTGCTCCGGCGCCAGGACCCGCCGCCTGACATCGGTACCGGCACGCTCGCCGTGCTGGGAACCATGTCCGGGGACCGGCTCGCGATCGGCGACGCGATAGCGGCGCTGCGCCGGTACTCCCTGGTCACCGCGCTAGAAGACGGCGTGGTCCTAGTTCACCGGCTGGTGCTGGCCGTCACCCGCCAGAACACCGCCGGCGATGCGGCCGTTTAGTGGTGGCACGCGGCGGCGTCCCTGACCGAGGCCGCGATCCCGGAAGACACCTCCCGGCCGGAATCCTGGCCAGCCTTCGCGGCACTGCTGCCCCACGTCACTGTCCTGTTCGCTGTCGAAAGCGAGAGCATGGCCCTGATGGCCAGCTACCTGGGCCACGCCGGCGACCCGAAAGCCGCCCGCGACCTGCAGGAGAAGATAGCCTGCGCGCGAGAGCGCGTCGTCGGCGCGGAGCACCCGGACACCTTGACCGCCCGCGCCGACCTGGCAATGTGGACCGGCATGGCCGGTGACCCGGCCGCCGCCCGCGACATGTACGCGGAACTCCTCCCGGCGCGCGAACGGCTGCTCGGGCCGGAGCACCCGGACACCCTGGCCGCCGTCAGCAACCTCGCCCGATGGGCGGGAGAAGGCGGTGATGTCACCGCCGCCCGCGACATGTACGCGCGGCTGGTCCTGGCCCGAGAGCGCCTGCTCGGCCGCGAGCATCCGGGCACCCTGATCGCCCGCGCCAACCTCGCCTACTTCACCGGAATCGCCGGGGACCCGGCCGCCGCCCGCGACATGTACGCCGAACTGCTCCCGATCCGCGAACGGGTCTCCGGGCCAGAGCACCCAGCGACCCTGACCACGCGCGGCAACCTCGCCCGGTGGACCGGGCAGGCCGGTGACGCCGAAGCCGCCCGCGTCATGCTCACCCATCTCGTAGCCGCCGACGAGCGACTCCGGGGGCCGGAACACCCCGACACCCTGACCGACCAGGCCAACCTCGCCTACACGACCGGGGAAGCGGGCGACGCGGCCGCCGCGCGGGACATGTACGCCGCCCTGCTCGCCGCCCGCGAAGGGCTCCTCGGCCCCGAGCACCCCTACGTCCTGACCGACCGCGCCAACCTGGGCCGCTGGACCGGCGAGGCCGGGGACGCAGCGGCGGCCCGCGACATGTACGCCGCCCTGCTTCCCGCCCGCGAACAGGTCTCCGGCCCCGATCACCCGGAAACCCTCGCCACCCGCCGCGGCCTCGCCCGGTGGACCGGGGAAGTCGGCCACCCGGTGGCCGCCCGCGAAATGCTCACCAGCCTGTTGCGGGACTACGAGCGGATACTGGGACCCGACCACCCGGATTCCCGCGCCACCCGTGGCGATCTGGCGTCCTGGGCGGAAACGGCACGACCGGCCGCACGGAGCAGGAACACATCGGCGAAACCGGGGTGATCGCAGTGGAACCAGCCGCTGTCACTCTGCGACGATCGGGTTATCGGCGCGAGGGAGGCTGGCTTGGATACCGCACTGGCGGCAAGGGCCGGGAACGCCCTGGTGACCGCCGCTACTACCGGCTCCTGGGAGCGGACCCGCGAGGGCTTCGCCCGGCTGCTCGGCCGGGATGACCCGGAACAAGTAAGAACCACCGGTGAGATGCTCGACCAGCTACCCGCCGCCGTGGCGGGGGCCGGCGGCGCGGACGCCGATCGTGTGAAGGCCGAACTGGCGGCGGCGTGGACAGCCCGGCTGGCACAATTCCTGACCGGGCATCCGGACGCCGAGTCCGAACTGACATCCCTGATCGGGAAGATCGGTCTCACGCTGCCTGGCCCGATCCCGGCGGCCAGCGACACGGCGGCTGGCGGCGTTACGATCAGCGCCAACCGCGGGAGCGTCGCCGCAGGCGTGATCCAAGGTGACGTGGTGGCGCCACCGCCCTCTTCCGCCGCCGGGTCCGGCGAGCGGCCCGGCGGGCCATGGCCAGCCCGCTCTCACGGGCCAGGTTCCGTCATAGCCGAAAACGGCGGGACTGCCATCGGCGCCATCATCTTCCACCAGCCCGGCCCCAGGGCGACGCCGGTTTCGCTGCCGCCCAGGCAGGCGACGCTGGCTGATCCCGACGCGATGCTCGCCGTCATGCACGATCGCCTCACCGCCGGGCATCCGCGTCATCCCGCCATGGTCGCGCTGAATGGCATGGGCGGAATCGGGAAGACCACTCTCGCCGTCGAGTACGCGCATCGCCATCGCGACCAGCCGGGCATCGCCTGGCTGTTCCACGCCGAGGACTCGACCGTGCTAGCGGCGGAGTTCCGGGAACTCGCCGCTCAGCTTGGCGTTCTGGATCGGGTTCTTGGCGGCGATCCAGTTGCCTCAGTCCACGCCGCTCTCGCGGCCCAGGCCACCGGCTGGCTGCTCATCTTCGACAACGCGCGAGA
>DATKQH010000188.1:0-5475 GCA_035532775.1 Streptosporangiaceae bacterium | reverse complement strand
TCTGCGAGATTTTCACGCACTGGCATGCGGGCCGGTCGAAGAACGAGGTGGCCGGGAGCCTGGGGCTGGCGCGGAACACGGTCCGTAAGTACGTGGCTGCGGCCGAGGCGGCGGGGATGGTGCCGGGCGGCCCGCCTGTGAGCCAGGAGCGGTGGGCTGAGCTGGCGCGGGAGTGGTTCCCGGAACTGGCGGACACACGGTTGCGGCAGGTGACGTGGCCGGCGATCGAGGTGCACCGGGATTACATCGTGGCGCAGCTGGCGGCCGGGGTGACGATGGCCACGATCTATCAGCGGCTGCGTGATGAGCGTGGCCTGGCGGCGTCGGTGGCGTCGCTGCGCCGGTATGTGGCGGCGAACCTGCCGGAGGAGGCGCGCCGGTCCCAGGTCACGGTGCTGCGGCTGGTGCCGGCTGAGCCGGGGCAGGAAGCGCAGATCGATTACGGCCAGCTCGGCCGGTGGACCGATCCGAGGTCGGGGCGGCGGCATACGGTGCAGGCGTTCGCGATGGTGCTGTGCTGCTCGCGGATGCTGTTCGTCCGGCCGGTGATCGTGATGGATCAGCGGGCGTGGACGGAGTGTCATGTGGCGGCGTTCGGGTTCTTCGGCGGGGTGCCGGCCCGGCTGGTGCCGGACAACCTGAAGACCGGGGTGGACCGGCCGGGCCTGTATGACCCGAAGATCAACCGGTCCTATGCCGAGCTGGCCGCCCATTACGGCTGCCTGGTCGACCCGGCCCGGTCCCGCAAGCCACGGGATAAGGCGCAGGTGGAGAGGCCGATGCCGTATATCCGGGACAGTTTCTGGCGCGGGCGGGAATGGTCGTCGCTGGAGCAGATGCAGGCCGAGGCCGGGCGGTGGTCGCTGGAGGTGGCCGGGCGGCGGGCGTGCCGGCCGCTGGACGGCGCCGCCCCGGCCGCGGTGTTCGCCGCGGTGGAGAAAGACACCCTGGCGCCGCTGCCCGGGACGCCGTACGTGCTGTCGGAGTGGTCGCGGGCCAAGGTCGGCCCCGACATCCACGCCAAGGTCGGCCGCAGCCTGTACTCGGTGCCGTGGAAGCACATCGGCCAGACCCTCGATGCCCGCTCGACCGCCACGATGGTGCAGCTGTTCGCCGGCGGGGAACTGATCAAGACTCACGTCCGGACGCCGCGCGGCAAGCAGACCGACCTGGCCGACTACCTATCAGTTACGTGGAATCAGCGGGCCGGGCGGCGAGAGGGTCCGCTACGGTCTCGCCAGTAACTGAGGAGAGAGCCGGTGGGCATCGTCGTGCTGGAGGAGAAGTGGCCCGTTCTGGGGCGGCATGGCCAGGCGGCCGGGTGGCTGCGGATCTGGACGGATCTCGGACGCGCGCCCCGGACGATCGACGCGTATGCCCGCGGGCTGGCTGAGTACCTGGAGGTCTGCGAGCGGGAGGGCGTCGACCCGGCGACGGCGAACCGGGCGCACGTCGCGGTGTTCGTCCGCGAGCTGACCAGCCGGCCGAGCAAGCGCGGACCCAACGTGGTGTCGATCGACTCCGGCGCCGGGCTGTCGAATGCCACGATCCAGCAGCGGCTGGTCCCGGTGCGGCTGTTCTATGACCACCTCATCGAGGAAGGACTGCGGGACTCCAATCCCGTCGGGCGGGGAAAGTACACACCGGGGCGCCGGTTCGGCGGCCACGAGCGGGGACTGGTCCCGCGGCTGGTCAAGCTGCCGTGGATCCCCGACGAGCAGCAGTGGCTGCAGATCCTGCAGACTGCGGCGGACGAGTCCGTCCGCAACCGGGTAATGCTCGCGCTCGCCTATGACGCCGCACTGCGACGCGAGGAACTGTGCCTGCTCGGCACCGAGGACATCGATCCGGGCCGGCGCACGCTGCGGGTCAAGGCGGAGAACACGAAGAACCGGATGGAACGGGTGGTCCCGTACTCGGCGGCGACCGGCGTGCTGCTGTCGGCCTATCTTGCCTATCGCGCGAAGATCAGCCGGGCGAGGGGGCCGCTGTTCCTGTCGGAGTCGCGCCGCAATTACGGGCAGCCGGTTACCTTGTGGACCTGGTCGAAGGTGGTGCGGCGGATCGCCGTCGATGCCGGGGTGCCGCGGTTCTCCACGCATACCACCAGGCACCTGTGCCTGACCGACCTGGCGCGGATGGGCTGGGAGCTGCATGCCATCCCGGCGTTCGCCGGGCACCGGTCGAGCGAGTCGACGCTCCGCTATATTCACCTGTCCGGCCGGGACCTCGCGGACAAGCTCAACAGGTCCATGGACCACATCCATGCCTGGCGGGTCGAGGCACTGGCCCGCATGGAAGCAGCAGGCCGGGCGGACGGATGACCGCACTCGCCCCTGCGGCGGCCGGTGACGGTGCCGGCTCGTGGCGCTGGCCGCGCGGCGCCGGCCACTACGACCGCCGCGAGATGACCGCCGTTGAGCGGGATGCCCTGCGTGAACTGGGCATGAACCTGCTGCGCCGCCACGGTCACCGGGACGACGCGCAGCTCTGGGAGCCGGCGCGGAGGCTGCTGCAGCCGCTGGACGACGCACGGGCCGCGCTGCAGTGGCAGCCGTCTGCCCTGCGCCAGCATGAGCGGTTCGCCGTCGATGCCGTCGGGCTGGTGCTGGCCCGCAGCGGGCAGCTGGGGACGGCTTACTGGCAGTGGGCTGAGGCTGACTGGGCCGACCTGATCGGCAGGAGCAGCGCCGGGTTCCTCCAGCCGTGGCCCGGCCCGCTGGACAGCGGGGTCCGCCCCTACGTCCTGGCCTTCGCCTGCCTCGTTGGCGGGTTCACCTCACTGCACCAGGTCGGGCGGTTCCACCGGCCCGCCCTCGCCTGGCGGGTGTTCGGCCGCGATGCCGTCGAGGACTCGGCTGGCCAGGTGAGCAAGGTCCTGGCCACGTGGGGCTATCACGGCACCGAGGCCCAGTGGGAATCGGCCGTCTGCCATTTCCTGCTGGTCAACCGAAGCCCGTTCCTGCACGACCTGACCAGCGAGTTCCTGCTAAAGGTCCGTGCCGGCGGGCTCGCCGGGGCAAGGCTTGACGGGACCGTTCACGGGATCCACCGGGCGCTCGCCGAGATCGGCTACGTGACGCCGCCGCCGGCCCCGGCGTTCACCGCGGGTCCCGCCGAGATCAACGGGGTCCCGGCGGAATGGGCTGAGCTGGTCGAACGCTGGCACGCCACTTCGGCCCTGACGCCGAAGGTCCGCGCGACGATCCGCACGGTGCTGGCCAAGGCCGGGCGGTGGATGGCCGCTGAGCAGCCAGGCATCGCCGGCCCGCCGGACTGGACCCGGCAGGCCTGCGCATCCCGGGTTGCGGCGGTCGACCGGATGAGCGTCGGGGATTACGTGCAGCGCACCGTGACCACGGGCAGCGCGGCCGGGGAGCCGCTGAAGCCGAAGACCAAGGCCAGCTACCTGCGGATGACCCGCAGCTTCTTCCGCGACCTGCAGGAATGGGAGTGGATCGCCCGCCGGTTCGACCCGGGCACCGCCCTGGCCACCCCGCGCTCGGTCAAGGCGCTCACCGGCCCGGACCCGCGCGTGATCGCCGACGACATCTGGGCCAGGCTGCTGTGGGCCGGCCTGAACCTGAACCCGGAGGACCTGCCCGCGCCCGGCGGGCAGTCCTACCCGCTCGAGCTGGTCCGCGCGATCACGCTGACCTGGCTGTTCAGCGGCCAGCGCAGCGACGAGATCGCACGCCTCCGCCTCGGCTGCATCCGCTGGCAGCACGACGGCGCCGGCATCCGCGGCGACGATCACCGCGTGCTCGCCCGCGACGCGGTCTGCCTGCTGGATGTCCCCGTGCACAAGACCGGCAGCTCGTTCACCAAGCCCGTCGACCCGCTCATGGGCGAGGCCATCGAGTCCTGGCAGAAGATCCGCCCCGCCCAGCCCAGGATGAGAGACCGCAAGACCGCCGAGCAGGCCGACTTCCTGTTCGCGTTCCGCGCCCGCCGCGTCGCCAAGCACTACATCAACAACGCGGTCATCCCGATGCTCTGCACGAAAGCAGGCGTGCCGGATGCTGATGTCCGCGGCCGCATCACCAGCCGCCGGGCCCGGTCCACGATCGCGTCGCAGCTCTACAACGCCAAAGAGCCGATGACGCTGTTCGAGCTCCAGGCCTGGCTCGGGCACGCGTCCCCGGAGACCACCCAGCACTACGCGAAGATCACGCCGAACACGCTGACCCGTGCCTACCAGGACGCCGGCTACTTCGAGCGCAACGTCCGCACCATCGAAGTCCTCATCGACCGCGACGCCGTCACCGCCGGAGCCGCCGCCGGCGAACCGTGGCAGTACTACGACCTCGGGCACGGACTGTGCTCCTACACGTTCTTCGAGCAGTGCCAGCACCGCATGGCCTGCGCCAAGTGCGACTTCTACACGCCGAAGGACTCTTCCAGGACCCAGCTCCTGGAAGCCAGGGCCAACCTGCAGCGGATGCTCGTCGCCATCCCGCTTACCGACGACGAGCGCGCCGCCGTCCATGACGGCCAGGCCGCCATGGATAAGCTGATCGAGCGCCTGGCCGACGTCCCCACCCCGGCAGGCCTGACCCCTCTCCAGATCAGCGCCCCGGCTACCGCGACATTCCTGCCGATCATCGACGTCCGCGAGGGCCCGCCTGGCTGCGCCGCTCCCTGAATCTGCCGATAGCTGACCCGGCGGGCTGCGACCACATCGGAAGCTAGGGTCGAAACTCCAGGAGACATCTCCGACGGGCTGGCGCACTGTCACGAAGGAGCGGGTGATGGCACCGGCTGCGGCATACGACGAGATCGCGGACTGGTACGAACAGGAGTTCCTCGGCGGGCAGGGCACAGGGGCCAGGACACGCGACGGCAACCCCCTCGACCTCGGCAGCGTCCTGCGTGACCTCCTCGAAAAGGGCAGCGGGAGCTGCCTGGAGATCGGGTGCGGCACCGGCGTCCACGCCGCGCAGGTCCGCGAGCTTGGCTGGATCCCCGTCGGCGCCGACCTTTCCGCCGGGATGCTGCGGCACGCCCGCGGCCGGCTTCCCGTCGTGCAGGCCGACGCCGGACGGCTGCCGATCCGCGACGACTCGCTTCCCGCTGTCATCGCCATGATGGCCCATACCGACATGCCGGCCTACCCGGCGGTGCTGCGCGAGGCGGCCAGAGCACTGCGCCCCGGCGGGATCTTCGTGCACGTCGGTGTCCACCCCTGCTTCTGCGGCGGGTTCGCCGACCGCAGCGATCTCGACGCGGTGGTAATCCGCCCCGGCTACCTCGACGGCCACTGGACCAAGACGTCCTGGACCGATCAAGGGGTCCGTGCCAAAGTCGGTGCCACGCACCGCCCGCTGCCCGAGCTGATGCACGCCTTCCTCGCCGCGGGACTGACACTCGAGCGGTTCTCCGAAAGCGGCGAGCCAACCCCCGTCGTGCTGGCCATCAGAGCGCGGAAGGGCTTGGCCGGAAACGCTTGACAGCGGCCCGCTGATTCCACATAAC
>DATKQH010000187.1:0-42434 GCA_035532775.1 Streptosporangiaceae bacterium | reverse complement strand
TACCTGCACTCGCTCGGCATCACCGGCTGGCAGGAGGCGATCGTCGGCGACTACGCCGTGATCCCTGACTGCTATGACGCGTACCTGGAGGCGGACCGGGCCGGCCTGCTCACTGCCAGCGTCGTCGGTGCGCTCTGGTGGCAGCGCGGCGCGGGGATCGCCCAGCTCGACGGCCTGGCCGAGCGGCGCAGCCGGGCGGAGTCCGCCGGCCGGTTCCGCGCGACCAGCGTGAAGATCATGCAGGACGGCGTGTGCGAGAACTTCACCGCGTCGATGCTCTTGCCCTATCTGGACCCGGGCGGTCACGGGGATGGCGGCAGCGGCAGCGGCACGAGCTTCTTCGATGCCGCGGAGCTGATGCAGGCCGTCACCGCGATCGACGCGCGTGGCTTCCAGGTGCATTTCCATGCCATCGGGGACCGGGCGGTCAGGGAGGCGCTGGACGCGGTCGCCGCCGCTCGCCGCGCGAACGGGCCCAGGCACGGCCGGCACCACATCTCGCATATCCAGGTGGTGCACCCCGACGACCTGCCCCGTTTCCGCGGGCTGTCGGTGCTGGCGAACTGCCAGCCCCTGTGGGCCTGCAACGAGCCGCAGATGACGGACCTCACGCTGCCATTCCTCGGCCCGGTCCGTGCGGGCTGGCAGTACCCGTTCGGCAGCCTGCTGCGGTCCGGCGCGCAGCTCTGCTTCGGCAGCGACTGGCCGGTGTCCAGCCCGAATCCGCTGTGGGAGATGCACACGGCGGTGAACAGGACGGTGCCGCCCGGCTATCCGTACGCCGATCCCGGCGAGGGGGAGGTGTTCCTGCCGGATGAGCGGATCGGCCTGGCCGACGCGATCACGGCGTTCACCATCGGCTCCGCCTACGTGAACCACGCGGAGTCGGCCGCAGGCTCGATCGAGCCGGGCAAGCAGGCCGACCTCGTGGTGCTGGACCGTGACCTGTTCGCCCAGCCGCCCGGCGAGATCGCGCTCGCTCAGGTAGACCTGACGTTCGCGGCCGGAAAGGTCGTCTACGACCGGCTCAGCGGCCGGTGAAATCGGGCACCTCAGCGGGCCAGGGCTGGTTCACCTTCTGCTCGAGCGTCGCTGGCGTCGGAGCAGCAGGACGATCCTGCGCTCGGCCAGCTGCTGGGCGTGATAACTGAGCCACATGCAGACGGCGGCCAGCGGCACCTCGACAGCCACGGCCAGGACGATCGATTCGAGCCGTCCGCCCGGCGGAGTGGTCATGACGTCGAACCACGCGTCGACAACGAGGAGCGTGGCCGTGGCCGTGGCCGCGGTGGACAGGTAGCGGGACCGGCGGAGCGCGCCGTATGCGGTGCCGGCGAGCGCTCCGAGCAGCAGGACGTCGAAGCCCGCCCAGGCGGCGTCGTAATTCGGGGACACCTGGCGGGCTGGCAGCGACGCCCCGATGTAGATCGTCCACGGCAGCATGATCACCGAGAACAAGGCGAGGAGCGGGCCGGTCCACCGGACTGCCGTGGCGTCGTCGGTCAGGACCGTGTTCTCCGGTTCCGCGGCCCGCGGGACGAGCGTGTCCAGTTTCTCCACCAGGCCCTCATCGTCCCCGGTCGGCCTGGCCGGCCGACGGCGGCGCGGGGACAGAAACAGGGTCGTCATCCACTGCGCGATACCCTCGCGTTTCACCACGCCTCCTGCTCCGGCCCAGCGGGCCGGTCCCGCTCAACTAACCAGCGAGGCGGCGGTCATGCGGCCAGAGCGGACATTCTCGCGTACTCGTGCCGGGCGGGGCTGGTGCCCGGCGGGGCTGGTGCTGGTGCCGGGCGGGGCTGGTGCCGGGCGGGGCTAGTGCCGGGGCGGGGCTGGTGCCGGGCGGGGCTGGTGCCGGGCGGGGCTGGTGCCGGGGCGGGGTTCGTGCCCGGCGGGCACCGCCTGTCAGAGCGCGTCGTGCCGCTGGAGGTGGTGCATCGCGAGCCAGCCGATCGGCACCGGCAGCCAGAAGGTCACCAGGCGGAACAGCAGAACCGCGCCGATTGCCTTCGCGCCGGGCATGCCAGCCGCGGTCAGGCCGGCCGAGAGGGCAGCCTCTACGGCACCGATGCCGCCCGGCGTCGGGACGGCCGAGCCGATGGCGCTGCCGGTGAGATAGACCACCGCGACGCTGGTCAGCGCCACCGATCCGCCGAACGCGAGGACGGAGGCGTCGAGGCAGAAGATGTAGGCGGCGGTCAGCAGCAGGGCGCCCCCGATGCCCTCGGCCAGCTTCATGGGCCGCTGCGCGATGTCCAGCAGCCGCGGGATGACCTGGCTCAGCGCGGGGGCCAGCCGAGAGCGCAGCAGCCGCCGGCCCGCCGGGATGGCCAGCACGATCAGCACCACCACCGCCAGCGTGGCCAGCGCGATCCAGACCCAGTTCGGCGGCCGGAGTGAGTGCGCCTTTGCGGTCCGGGTAAAGGCCGCGAAGATGATCAGCAGCAGCAGGTGCAGGCCGAACGCGATGACCTGCGAGACGCCGACGCTCGACCCGGCATCCGCGGGGCTCACGCCGGCCTTGCGCAGGTAGCGGATGTTCAGCGCTACCCCGCCCACGGCGGCCGGGGTGACTAGCGTCACGAACGACCCAGCAATCTGAGCCAGCATGGTACGGAAGAAACTCAGCCGCTCGAGCACGAATCCTGTCAGCTCGAAGGTGGCGCCCACGTAGGTCAGTGCCGACAAGGCAATCACCAGGAGCACCCAGCGCGGGTCAGCCTCGTGCAGGACCGTGCCCAGGCTGGCCGTGCTGAGCTGGCCGATCAGGATGTAGGCCGCGACGACTCCGGCCACCAGGGTGATCAGCGTTCGCGACCGGATGCGCTCGAGCTGGACCGGCGGCGCTTCGCTCTCCGGAGCGGTGCCGAGCAGTCGCTTGCGCAGCCCGGGCAGCACGTCCTTGCGGTGGCGCAGCTCCATCCGGGTGGTGCGGTGCAGGGCCACCGGCTGCAGCAGGGGAACCATGGCCGCAAGCTCAGCGCTGCTGAGCTTCTCCGCTGCGAGGTCGCCGGCGCGATCGGGGCCGACCGCGAGGGCCATCTCGGCGAGCAGCTGAACCCGGTCCAGCCGCAGCTGCAGGTCGCTCGCGGCGACGTCGCCGTCGCCTGGTTCGAGCAGCAGGACCTGTCCCTCGCGGTCGGACCCGGGATTGCCGTCCGGCCGGGCGAACAGGATGTGATCGGCGGTCAGCTTGCGATGGGTAACCCGGTGCCGGTGCAGCCGCAGCACAGCGTCCCAGACCAGGCGCAGCTGGTCATCGTTCAGCTCGCCGTCCAGTTCGGCTAGCGTCGCGCCATCCTGGTGCTCGTTGGCCAGGACAGCCGCCTCGGGACCGACCCGGATCAGCGCGCGCAGCCGCGGCGTGCCGACACCGGCGTCCTCCACGGCGTACGTGAGCAGCGCCCGGCGCTCCACCGCGCCCTCCACGGTCAGCGGGCCGCTGCGTGACACCTGGGTCTTCAGCCTGATGCGCCGGTACAGCCGGTAGAGCGCGTCGGCGGCCTGCTGGTCCCGGTCGAAGACCGTGACGTCCCGCTGCGCGCCGCCCTGTACAGTCGCGGCGTATCGCCGCGTCTCCGTCCGGGCGTCCGGGATTCTGCGCATGGCCGTCACGGGCGCGTCCACGGCGCTCAGCGCGGACGCGATCTCGGCCGCGGTCGGCCGGCCCGATGCCGAGCCGAAGGCGTACCGCAGGCCGGACCCGATGGCCGAGCCAATCAGCAGGGTGATCAGCAACGACAGCAAGGTGACGTGCGTGTTCTTCGGATTGGCCAGGCTGGCCAGGAGGTAGAAGCCCAGCGCGGTCCAGTAGGCGCTGCGCCAGCGCCGGCGGCCGGACAGCCCGATGACGGTGACGTAGGCGGCGAGCCCGGCCAGGTAGCCGTCGAGCACGGGCGCGCGGGCATGGGAGACCGAGAGGGTCAGCGCACCGTACAGCTGGGAGGCCGCCGGCTGGCGCAGCAGCCAGTTGACGATCGCCACGACGACGACCGCCACGACGCCGGTCCCGACCGCCTCGGCCAGCCGCCGCGCCTGGCGGTGGACGAGCAGCAGGACGGCCAGCGCCAGCGGCAGGAGCAGCAAGGTGATGTGCGCCACGTCACCTAGCAGGCCCAGCAGCCCGGTCAGCAGCTTCCGCTCGGCCAGCTGGCTGGCCCCAACGACGTTGGTCTCGATTCCCTTGACCGTCGCGCGTGCCAGCAGCCCGAGGCCGACCAGCAGGGCAATCTCGGCGCACTGGACCACGCAGCGCAGCGCGTCGGCCGGCAGCCGGACCCGCGGCTCCAGGTTGTCCTCGATGACCACCGGGCCTTCGTCCGCCGCCGAAGCCAGCGCGGGGCCGGCTTGGTCGTGCGGCCGACCGGGTTCCGGCAATGTCATAGAGCGATGGTGTCATCCTTTGGCCGCAGACCCGCACGCGGCCGTTGCGCCGCGCACGCGCCCAGGCCGACCGGGCCCGACCGGGCCCAGGCAACTCGCGCGCGGAGCTGACGGAGTGGTGGAGCTGCGGCGGCGCAGCTAAAGCCTCCCAGAGCTTCCGTCATGCCCCGGTCCGCGTCCGGCCCAGATTCCTCTGGTGTGCTCCAGGTGGCGGCGGATCAGGTTGCCGGTGAGGTCGGAGTCACCATCGATGATGCTGTCGAGAATCCGGGAGTGCTCTTCCGCGGAATCCGTAAGCTGATGTTCTTCGGCCAGATGCGGCAGGCCGTAGAGCCTGACCTGATCGCGCAGCAGGGCCACCATGTCGACCAGCCGATGGTTGCCGAGCTCAGCCAGCAGAGACAGATGGAATTCCCTGTCGGCCTCGAGGAACCCGATGACGTCGCCTTCTGACGCGTACTCGCTGATCTTGTCGGCCAGCGTTCTGTAGTGAATGACCCGTCCGTGCGGCAGGCGGCCGGACACCTGGACAACGGCAGGCACTTCAAGCAGAAGGCGGACCTCGAGGATCTCCTGCAGATCCTGATCCGACAGCGTGGGCACCTGGAAACCCTTGTTCCTGATCGGAACCAGCAGCCCTTCCTTGGCGAGGCTGAGGACGGCCTCCCTCACCGGGGTAGCTGACACACCCAGGCGATCGGCGAGAGCGCGGACCGAGATAACCTCGCCAGCTCCGATCTTGCCCGCGATGATCCCGGCCCTGATCGCCCGGCGAGCCTCGTCCCGCAGGCTCGTCGGCGTCAGTGGGGAGAGCCCGCCCATCGCCTGATCGAGCCGCCGCGCTGACGTCTCGGCGGCGCTCTCGGCAGGGCTGGTTGTCATGCGATCGCTCCTTCGCGTTCGCGCTCATCGTTACACGGCGCACCGGCGGGCTCGGACACATCCGGACATGGCGCGGCGCAGCTACCCACGGCAAGCCAGAGCGACCAGATCGTGATGAAGCATCCTTGTTCGACTGTGTCACATGTGATATATCACATCCTATATGACGGCGGAAACGGCATCTGGAACGTCAGCGGCTTGGGCTGGCTGATCGGCCAGAACAAGGGTTTCGCGAGGTCAGACGAGAGCGAAGAGGATCCGATGAGAAGAACATCGACCCTGATGGGCCTGGTCATTCTGGTCTGCAGCCTGCTGGCGGCTTGCGGAGGCTCAGCGACCCCCAACACTCACTCGGCCAAGGTGGCGCGCGGCGGAACGTACCGGACGGCAGTGGCGAGTTTCGGCCTGACTGACAACCTGGACCCGACCGGCGAGTACCAGAGCGGGTTCGCCTGGGAGGTCTACGCGGCGATGCTCCGCACGCTGGTCTCTTACCGCCGGGTTACGGGGCCGGCTGGCACGGTGGTCTACCCGGACCTCGCGAGCGCCATGCCCGTCGTGTCCGATGGCGGTCTCACCTACACGTTCCACCTGAAGTCAGGAATCCGGTTCGCTCCGCCGGTCAACCGCGAGATCACCTCGCATGACATCCTGTTCGCCTTCCAGCGCATCAACGACGCAGCGTTGGCAGCGCAGTATGGCTTCTACTTTGACGGCGTCATCAAGGGCATGACCGGCAAGGCGACCAGCATGACGGCGCCCATCTCGGGAATCCAGACGCCTAACCCGACGACGATCATCTTCCACCTGACCAAGCCGGCCGGGGACTTCCTCTATCGTCTGGCGCTCCCTGCCACGGCGCCGATTCCGCCAGAGGTAGGCAAGTGCTTCACCAAGGCGGGCGCTTACGGCCGTGATGTGATCGCATCGGGTCCGTACATGCTTCAGGGTTCGCAGCACCTCAAGACATCTTCCTGCTCGGCGATGACGGCGATCTCGGGATTCGATCCGACCAGCCACATCGTTCTCGTCCGCGATCCCAACTACAACGCCAAGACCGACAGCTCGGCGATGCGTGCCAACTACCTCAACGGCGTGGTCATCGACATCGACACGAACATCAGCGACATCTACAACAAGGTCCAGAACGGCAGCCTGGACGGCGCCATGTTCAACGCTCCGCCTGCCGTCGTCGTCCACCAGTACGAGACGAACTCGTCGCTCAAGCCCTATCTGCACTCGACGCCGATTCTCTGGCTTGAGTCGATCACGATGAACCTGGCTATCCCGCCGTTCAACGACATTCACGTCAGGAAAGCTGTCTCTTACGTGCTCGATCACGCGGCCATGATCAATGCTCTCGGCGGCTCGGTCAACGCCCAGATCGCGACGCACATCTTCCCGCCCGTCATGGTGCAGAACAAGCTCACCTCGGCATTCAACCCGTACGGGTCGCCCGGCGAGCATGGCAACCTCGCCGCGGCCCAGGCCCAGATGAAGCTCTCCGCTTACGACCCCCAGCACGACGGCATGTGCGACGTCGCCGCCTGCAAGAACATTGTCTTCATCGACGCACAGGGCCAGTTCACGGCCATCGACCCGATCGTGCAGGAAGACCTGGCCAAGATCGGCATCCACATCGTCCCGAGGGATCTGGAGACCGGTGCCGCCTTCACGGCCATCGAGACGGTGAAGAACAAGGTCCCGATGAGCGCGCTCGGCGGTGGTTACGCCGACTACGCCGACGGCTACGGGTTTGCCGAGGCGTCGTTCGCCGGCTCGGCCCTGGCCGCGACCGGGTGCTGCAACTACTCGTGGGTCGGGCTCACCAAGTCCCAGGCCAAGAGCCTCGGGATTCCCTACCCGCCGAACGGCGTGCCGTCCGTCGACTCCATGCTCAGCGGCTGTGAGGCGATGTCGGGCACGCCGAGGGTGAACTGCTGGGTGGCGTTCGACAAGTACATGATGACGAAGGTTGTCGCGTGGGTGCCTTACCTGTGGGGGAACTACGTCAACATCACCGCGCCGGACGTGACTCGGTACCTGGTGGACCAGGCGACTGGCTCGATCTCGCTGACTCAGATCGCCGTCTCTAATCACGCGTCGCCGTGAGCGGAGCAGTACCTGCGAGCCAGGCCGGGCAGGAGGCCGGCCAGCCAGCCGTACTGCTGAGCGGCAGCGACGTCAGGCGCCTCGTGACGATCACGGACGTGATCGAGGTCATCGAGCGGGCGGCTCGGGAGCAGGCCCGGGGGCCGATCACCTCGGCCCCCCGGGTCGGCCTGCCGGGTGGAGGCACCCTCCTGATGGCCGCTTCGTCGCGGGAGCGCGGCGGTATTGCCACAAAGGTCGTCTCCATCGCCCCGGCTAACCGCGAGGCCGGACTCGCCACGATCCAGGGCCTTGCGTCCTGGTTCGACTACACGACCCGCCGTCCGCTGCTGGTAGCCGATGCGACGGCCATCACGGCGCTTCGCACCGGCGCGCTGTCCGGAGCCGCGACCCGGCTCCTCGCCCCGCCCGGTTCCCGCGTGCTGGCCATGATCGGAGCGGGCGGTCAGGCGCTGTCACAGGTCGAGGCAGTAATCGCGGTGCGACCGATCGAGCAGGTGCGAGTAGCGAGCCTGGATCGAACATCGGCTGAGCGCTTCGGCGAGCTACTGCTCGCCCGTATTGCCGGGTGCGACGTCCGGGTCTTCGACGACCCGGCGGCTGCGGTGCATGACGCGGACGTAGTCTGCCTCGCTACGACCGCAGGCTCGGCGCTGATCGAGAGTGCTGACCTGCGGCAGGAGGTTCACGTCAATGCGGTCGGTGCTTACCGGCCGGACATGCGCGAGGTCGGCAAGTCTGTCTTCGCGGCGGCGAGCCTGGTCTGCTCCGATGATCCGCAAGGCGCCCTGCACGAGGCGGGTGACCTGATGGACGCCGTGACCGCAGGACTCCTGGACCCGGCGTCGATCATTGAGCTGGGCGCCCTGCTCGGGTCGGACGCCGGCCGGCGAGCGGGAGCCGGCGGCATCACGGTCTTCAAGTCCGTCGGATCGGCCGCTGCGGACCTGGCCTTGCTCGACCTGCTGCTCCGTCGCGCTGCCGCTGAGCCAGGCCTCCGCAGCTTCGACTTTGCCGGATGAAGGCGCGAGTTTCATGATGACCACGCCGCTGCTCCAGGTGAAGGACCTGCGGATCGCCTTCCGGACCAATGCCGGACTCATCTCCGTGGTGGACGGCGTGACCTTCAGCGTCGCGGAAGGCGAGACCCTCGGGATAGTCGGCGAGTCAGGCTCGGGGAAGAGCGTGACGTGCCTGTCGATCCTGGGCCTGCTCGAGAACGCGGAGGTATCCGGCGAGATCTGGTTCCGCGGTCAGAACCTGCTCGCCCTCAGCCCGGCCGGCCTTCGCGCGCTCCGGGGCTCGGATATCGGCATTGTCTTTCAGGATCCGCTGGCCAGCCTGAATCCTTTCCACCGGATCGGCTGGCAGCTGGTCGAGGCCATCCAGGCACACGGCAGGACGAGCCGGAGGGACGCCCGATCCCGCGCCGTGGAACTGCTTGGCCAGGTTGGCATCCCGCATCCGGCGCAGCGTCTTGACGACTGGCCCCACCAGTTCTCCGGCGGCATGCGGCAGCGCGTGATGATCGCCATGGCGCTGGCGAACCATCCCGCGCTGCTCATCGGCGACGAGCCGACCACGGCACTCGACGTCAGCGTCCAGGCACAGATCATCGAGCTTCTCCAGCGGCTCGGAGATGAGCTCGGCATCGCGGTCATCCTCGTCACGCACAACCTCGGCGTTGTTGCCCAGATAGCCGACCGGGTCATGGTGATGTACGCCGGTCGCGTCGTGGAGACCGGATCCATCTGGGAAATCTTCCGTGAGTCAGCGCATCCATATACCTGGGGGCTGCTCTCATCAGTGCCAAGCCTCACCGGGCCGGCGCTCGTATCGGACCCGGCGGCACGGCTGCGCTCGATCGGAGGGCTGCCGCCGAGCCCTGCGGCGATGCCTCCTGGTTGCCGGTTCCATCCCAGGTGCGCGTTCGTGATGGACGTATGCCGGGCGCAAGAGCCTGTGCTCAGACCTGCTGACGGACCGGGTCACCAGACAGCCTGTCATCTACCCGACGGACAGCGCGCGGCAGCCAGGGCCGAGGCCATGGTGAGCGGCGATGGCTGACCAGACTCGCCGGGTGACCGCGGCGGCTGACGACAACGGGTCCGTTCTCCTGGCCTTGCGTGATGTCACGAAACGCTTCGCGGTCAGCCACCGACTCCGCTCCGGCAGCCGCTGGCTCACGGCCGTCGACGGCGTCACCTTGACTGTCGCGGCTGGCGAGACGTTCGCGGTAGTCGGCGAGACCGGCTGCGGGAAGTCCACGCTGGCGCGCCTGATGGTCGGGCTGACTCCGGTCACCAGCGGGTCGGTCCTCGTCGGGGGCCGGGATGTGACCCGCCACAGCCGCCGCGCGCTCCGGCCGCTCCGGCGGGACACGCAGCTCATCTTTCAGGACTCGTTCTCTTCGCTGAATCCCCGCCATACGGTTGGCTCCATCATCTCCGAGCCATTCCGCATCCACGGCCTGGTGCCGCGGGCCGAGCGGCGGGCACATGTCGAGCGGCTGATGGAGCTCGTCGGACTGAGCGCCGAAAGCTACGATCGCTTTCCCCGGGATTTCTCCGGCGGCCAGCGGCAGCGAATCAGCATCGCCAGGGCCATCGCCGTCAGGCCGAAGCTGCTGATCTGCGATGAGCCGGTCTCCGCCCTGGACGTATCCATTCAGGCCCAGATCCTCAACCTGCTGCTTGACCTGCGCAGCGAGCGTGGCCTCAGCTACGTCTTCATCAGCCATGACCTCGCGGTCGTGCGCCAGATCGCCGACCGGGTAGCCGTCATGTATCTCGGCCGCGTCGTGGAACTGGCTCAGGCCTCGGAGCTGTTCAGCGCCCCGCGCCACCCCTACACGGCGGCACTTCTGTCTGCGACACCCGTGCCGGATCCAGCCGCAGCCCGGAGCACGCGGCGCGTGGTCCTGCAAGGTGATCCGCCAAGTCCGGCCAACCCGCCCTCAGGATGTTCCTTCCACCCGCGCTGCCCCCGTGCCCAAGAGCGGTGCGCTGCCGAGCGGCCGGAGTTGTCCGGCGACGGTGGAGGCAGCCTCGTGGCTTGCCACTTTCCCCTCGCTCCAGGTGAGCTACTCCGGCCCAAAGCCGAGGGGAACGCCCCTGCTGCCGCCGGATCAGACGGTGGGAGCAGCCTGCCAGTCAGCCCAGCCAGTGAGGGAGGCTCGTGATGGACACCGGCACCGAACAGGTCAGCCCGGCCACGGATAGCTACCGCGTAACCGGCGGCTACCTCGATGCCGCCGGCCCGCTGATCCAGCCCAGGGACCTCGCCAGGTATCTCCCTGACCTTCGCGCGGGCGAGGTCAGCGCGGTCCTGGCGACGGTGGCTTCCATTGAGGATTCCAGGCACGCCTTCGGCGTGCTCGCTGAGTGGCTGGCCATGGAGCGCCAGGCTGCACTGCCGTTCCGGATCGCGAGATCGGCCGCCGACGTCGACGCAGCGGCAGAGCGTAGAGAACTGGCCATCGTGCTGCATTTCCAGGGCGGCGACCCGATCGAGACCGACATCAACCTGCTTGACGCCTATCACGCTCTTGGGCTGCGGGTCATGCAACCGACGTATAACGCGCGCAACCGGCTGGGTGACGGCTGCCTGGAACGAGCGAACAGCGGGCTGTCCAAGCTCGGCCGTGCCGCTATCGCACGCATGAACGAGCTCGGCATCGTAGTCGACGTCGCCCACGTCGGCCTGCGCACCAGCCTGGAGGTGATCGAGGTTAGCTCGGCACCGGTGATCGTCAGCCACGGTAATGCCTGCGGCGTGTACGAGAGCCGGCGCAACCTAACCGATGAGCAGATCTCGGCCGTGGCCGCCAGCGGTGGCGTCATCGGGGTTTGCGCATTTCCCGGGTTCGTCAGCGCTGAAGCTCCTGATCTGGAGAAGCTGCTCGACCACCTCGATTATCTCGTCGCGCTGGCTGGCGACGAGCATGTCGGGCTGGGACTCGATTTCAGCACCGAAACCGCCGAGGATTACGACTATTTCGGCTACGAAGAGGACACGTATCCGCGGCCGCCGTGGATTTACCCGCCGGGAATCGCTGGCTTTGCAGACATCCGCAATATCGGAGACCGGCTGCTTGCCCGCGGCTACAGCGCCGGGCAAGTTGAGCGCATCGCGCACGGCAACTTCCTGCGCGTCTTCCGGGAGGTGTGGGGTCAGTGAGGCCCGATCGGCTCTTCGATCTTCGGGTCCCGATGGCCGACGGCGTCCAGCTGTCGACAGACGTGGTCCTGCCGGGTACGACCGGAACCTGGCCGGCCGTGCTGATCAGGACGCCTTACTCGAAGGTCAGCGACCGCATCTTGTCCTGGGCGGATTACCTCGCCGACTTCGGATACGCCGTGGTCGCTCAGGATGTTCGCGGTCGCGGTGATTCTGACGGCAGCTGGGAGCCGTGGATCAACGAGTTCGGCGATGGCCACGACGCCGTCGAGTGGATCGCCGCCCAGCCCTGGTGCACTGGCCGGGTCGGGATGCTCGGCGGCTCCTACGAAGCGTGGGTGCAGTGGGCCGCTGCCAGCCGCCAGCCTGCTCACCTGGCGGCCATGGTGACCAGCGGGAGCCCGGGGCGGTGGTTCAGGGACTGGCCCTACCGTTTCGGCGCCTTCTATGCGGCCGACTACCTCGAATGGCTTAACCGCACCGCCGGCCGTGTTGTCCAGCCGGTCCCGTTTCCCAGCTGGGCCTGGATGATCGATCATCCTGACCTGCGCAGCATCGACGCGGACACCGGCCGCCCGCTCGAGTCATGGCAAGCGGCACTCGATCACGACACCTATGACAGTTACTGGCATTCACTGGACATCACCGGATACGAGCGGATGGACATTCCGGTGCTGCACCTGACCGGGTGGTTCGACGCGTGCGCGCCAGGCGAGTACCACCATTACCGCGAGCTGCGGGAGCGGTCGCTGGCCGGTCACCGGCAGTCCTTCGTGATCGGCCCGTGGGACCACGGCGGTGCTGTGGTGACCGGTGACGTGGTCGAAGGCGACCTTGCCATCGGCGCGAAGGGGACGGTCGACATCCGGGTCCTCTGGGAACGGTGGTTCGCGCGGTGGCTGAAGGGAGACTCGGCTGGTGAGCTCGGGTCCCCGGTCCGGTATTTCTGCCTGGGAAGCAACACCTGGCATGAGGCCGATAGCTGGCCTCCGAGCGCCAGCCAGGAACACACCCTGTACCTGCACGGTGACGGGACCGTACGCCAGGAACCAGCGCAGGACTCCACGACCAGGGACTATCAGTACGACCCGGCCGATCCTGTGCTGAGCATGGTCTCGCTACATAACAGGGACCGGCTCGAGTGGGCGCCGAGGTCGACCATGCTGATCGACCGGCGCCCGGACGTCCTTCGGTATGCCGGAGCACCTGTCACCGGGCCGCTGACGATCGCCGGTCCCGTGCACGCCGTCGTGTTCGCTGCTACAACCGGA
The DNA here is from genome assembly GCA_035532775.1 of Streptosporangiaceae bacterium. GTDB lineage: Bacteria > Actinomycetota > Actinomycetes > Streptosporangiales > Streptosporangiaceae > Chersky-822. The sequence goes on along the minus strand of DATKQH010000187.1, from coordinate 29,607 downwards.
CCGGACACCGATTTCGTCGTGTCGCTCAGCTACGTCAGGGCCGACGGCACCGGCACCATTGTCTCGGATGGGATCGTACGGGCCGCGATGCGGGACTCGCTCACCGAGCCCGCGCTGCTGGAGCCCGGCGAGATCTACGAATTCAGCATCGAGCTCAACGACATCAGCCTGCGGCTCGCGCCGGGCGAATCCCTCGGGGTCGCCATCAGCTCCTCACTCGCCCCCAACTACCATCCCAACCCGAACACCGGGCTCGGCTACGGCGGCGATGCGGCCCCGGCCGTCGTGCGTCAGACCGTCTTCCACGGCGGCTCGTACCCGTCGCGGCTCGTCCTGACAGTCCTGGAGCCCGGCCAGAACGATGACCGCTCCTCCAGCGCAGCAGAGGCGGCGCCATGAGCGCGGGTATCACCAGCGTTCTCGCGCCGAGGGGCGGGACTCTCGAACTCGGCGGCACGCTGACGCAGCAGCGCGGCACCTGGCGCGAGACGCGGTGGCTGTTCCGGCACGATCGCTTCGCGATGACCGGGCTCGCTCTGGTCGCCCTGATCGCCGTGCTGGCAATAGTCGCGCCCCTGATAGCGCTCCTCGTCGGGCACACGCCAAATCAGACCTTCGACGCCATGGTGACCGCCCAGGGCCTGCCCAGGGGGCCAAGCGCGAGCTTCCTGTTCGGAGGTGATCAGGTCGGGCGAGACGTATTCGTCCGGACAATCTACGGGGCTCGGACGTCGCTCACCGTCGCGCTGACGGCGGCAGTGGTCTCTACCATCCTCGGCCTGCTGATCGGCATGGTCGCCGGCTACTACGGCGGTTTCGTCGACGTCGTCTTGTCGAGGATCATCGACGTCTTCCTGGCGCTGCCTATTCTCCTCTTCGCGATCAGCATCTCGACCGTGGCGTCCGTGACGACCGCTGGCGCGCTCGGCGGCCTGCTGAAACCTGGGATTGGCCTGGTGACCGCGGTCATCGCCTTCTTCAGCTGGCCGTACCTGGCCCGCATCGTTCGCGGGCAGGTGATCGCGCTCAGGGAGCGCGAGTTCGTCCAGGCGGCGCAGGTGCTCGGGGCGGGCGACGCCAGGATCATGTGGCACGAGGTCCTGCCGAACGTGATCAGCCCGGTCCTGGTGTACCTGACCCTGATCGTCCCGAGCAACGTCTTGTTCGAAGCGGCACTGAGCTATTTCGGTCTCGGCGTGCCCGAGTCAACGCCGAGCTGGGGGCAGATGCTGGCTGACGCCACGGCTAACTCGCTCTTCACCTACGCCTGGTGGATGATGCTCTTTCCCGGGTTGTTCCTCTTCATCACGATGCTCGGCTTCAACCTCATCGGCGACGGCGTCAGAGACGCCTTCGACAAGACCAGCGGCTCGGCCGCGGCAACCGGGTAGGACATGGCCAGATACCTCGCCGGTCGGCTGCTCCAGCTGGTCATCGTCGTCCTGCTCATCCTCGCGCTGACCTTCGTCATCTACTTCGTGATCCCGCCAGTCAGCCCGGCTGTGCTCTTCGCAGGAAAGCATCCGACACCTCAGCTCATCGCCCAGGTCAAGGAGAATCTCGGACTCAACCACCCGATCTGGGTGCAGTACCTGCTCTTCGTGAGGCATTTCCTCTTCGGTGACCAGTGGGGCTGGCCGGGCCTTGGCTCTTCCTATGTCACTCACTCTTCGGTCAGGAGCCTGATTGGCGGCAGGCTGGTGATCACCGCGGTCCTGGCAGGCGGCGCGGCCCTGGTATGGGTTTGCATCGGTATACCGATGGGCGTCCTGTCGGCCCTACGCCGCGGTCGGTTGTTCGACCGGCTGAGCCTCGGTCTCTCACTGTTCTTCGTCTCCGCACCTGTGTTCTGGCTAGGCGTGATGTCGCTCTGGCTCTTCTGGTACAAGCTCGGAGTCGCGCCTGGCAGCGGCTACTATCCGCCGGGTCAGTACGGCTTCGGTGCCTGGGTCGGCCACATGATCCTGCCGTGGATCGTGCTGGCTCTTCTCTACGCCGGCTGGTACGCCCGGATGAGCAGGGCGTCTGTCCTGGATGTCCTGCGTGACGATTTCATCAGGACCGCGCGCGCTAAAGGCATCTCCGAATGGCGGGTTGTGGTGCATCACGTGCTGCGTGCCAGCCTTACTCCGCTGGCCACCATGTTCGGGATGGACCTGGCCGGCCTGCTCGGCGGGACCGTGATCGTGGAGATCGTCTTCAACCTGCAGGGGATGGGCCAGTTCGCGGTCGAGTCTGTATTCAGCGGCGACCTGCCTTCTGTCCTAGGCGTGACGCTGATCGTAGCTATCGGCGTCACAATCGCGAACGTCGTCGTCGACATGCTCTACGCGACGCTAGACCCGAGAGTGCGGCTGGGACGCTGAGAGCCCGGCGCGGAAGGAAGATCCATGGGAGGGCAAAACTCCGGCCGGGTGGCTGTGGTCGGCGCGGGCATTGTCGGCTTGTCAGTGGCGTGGTTTCTTCAGGAAGAAGGGTTCGACGTCACGGTCTTTGACCAGGTCGGCGTCGCAGCGGGAGCTTCTGCCGGCAACGCCGGATGGATATGCCCCGGGATGAGTGCGCCGCTGCCCGAGCCAAGCGTGCTGCGGTACGCACTAAGTTCGCTGCTGCGGCGGGACTCGCCGCTGCGGGTCGCTCCGACTGCCCTGCCCAGCACAGCGAGGTTCCTCGCTGCGTTCGCCTTGTGCTGCTCGGAGCGGAAGTGGCTGGGAGGCGTATCGCGTGAGCTCAACGCCCTCGCGCAGAGTTCCTACGATCTGCTGGCCAGGGGCGGCGTGACTGGTCTTCTCTTGGACGCACCGGTCCTGATGGCATTCGACAATCGGGCTCAGGCAGCGCCCGTCGCTCACGAACTCCAGGCTCTCGGCGATGCGGGAGAGAGGTATGACGTCACCGAGCTGAGCGTCCATGACCTGCGCGCGGAGTTGCCGCTGCTGTCGGGTCGCGCGCGGCATGGCCTGCGGCTGGACGGCCAGCGCTTCGTCCAGCCTCTCGGCTACGTGCAGAGCCTGGCCGAATCGGTGCAGGCGCGAGGAGCCGATATTCAGGTCCGCGTGCCCGTGACCGGAGTCCGGTCGGCTGAGCGGGGCCGGGTCAGCATGACAGCAGCGGGCCTGACTACGGCCTTCGACAAGTGCGTTATCGCGAATGGCGCGTGGCTGTCCTCACTGGCCAGGTCGGCGGGAGTCCGGGTACCGATGGCCGCTGGCCGCGGCTACTCGTTTACGGTGCGGACGAAAGTACAGCTCACCGCGCCGCTCTACCTCCCGGCCCTTCGCGTGGCGTGCACGCCGATCTCCGGCGGCATGCGAGTGGCCGGGACCATGGAGTTCCAGACGGCCTGCCCTTCATCGGCGCGACCCGGATCACTGGCATCTTCGTGGCCGGCGGGCATGGCATGTGGGGTATGACGCTGGGACCAGCGACAGGCCGGCTCCTGGCCTCGTTCATCGCAACGGGCGTACTTCCGGAGGCGCTCAAGCCCTTCGATCCCTGTCGCTGACCAGGCTCGGTAGTGCGCCACGAAGCTGAATGCCCCCTTGTTCCGCCGTCGACGGGCTCAAGCTCATAGCGCTTGACCCGCCCGAGGTTGGCCAGTGCGCGCTCTGCTGGCACGAGCGGGCCTGCGGTGCGTGGGCATCGGTACACCCGCCAGCACATCCTCAGCCCGATGACAGGCAGCCTGGTGACCAGGCCCGACGCTCCGCAGGACGGGCGGCTCGGTGTGGCAGCGGGCGATGGCGAGCGGGCAGCGGGGGTGGAAGACACACCCGGAAGGCGGGTTCGCCGCGTCCGGCGGATCACCGGGCAGCACGATTCTGGACCGGCGGCCGGCGACTTCTACCTCGGGTACCGCGGAGCGCAGGGCCACGGTGTAGGGGTGCGCCGGCGCCCCGAGCAGGACGTCGGTCGGCCCGACCTCGGCAACCCGGCCCAGGTAGAGCACCGCGGTCTTTTCGCAGAGCTCGCTGACCACGCCGAAGTTGTGGGTGATCAGCAGGTAGGACAGGTTCCGCTCGGATCGCAGCCGGGCTATCAGCTTCAGGATGCGCGCCTGGGTCCGGACGTCCAGCGCGCTGGTCGGCTCGTCCAGCACCAGCAGCCGGGGCTGCAGGCTGAGCGCACGGGCGATCGCGACGCGCTGGCGCTGGCCGCCGGACAGCTGATGCGGGTATCTCTCGGCGAATGCCGCGTCGAGCCCTGTCTCGGCAAGCAATTCCCCGACACGCTCGCTGGTGCCTTGCCGTGGCACTATGCGATGCGCGTGCAGCGCCTCGGCGATCGTCGTTCCGATCCGCATCCGGGGATCGAGGCTGTTATCCGGATCCTGGAAGACGATCTGCGCGTCCCTGCGGTACGCCTTCAGCGCGGCACCGCGCAGCGAGCTGACCTCGCGGCCGTCGAACATGATGCGGCCGCTCGACGACGGCACCAGGCGGAGAATGGCTCGCCCGATCGTCGACTTACCCGAGCCGCTCTCGCCGACCAGGCCGAGGCCGAACGGGCCGGCCGCGACCTTTAGCGACACGCCGTCAACGGCCTGCACCGGACCGAACCTGACGGTGAGGTCGCAGATCTGGAGCAGCGGCGGCATGCTCGTCACTGAGTGCTCGCTAGCTTCGGCACCGACTCCAGCAATTCCGCGGTGTACGGGTCCGCTGGCGCGGACAGCACCTGGCTGGCCGGGCCCTGCTCGACGATCAGCCCCTGGCGCATCACCGCGACCCGGTCGCACAGCTCAGCCACGACCGCTAGGTCGTGGCTGATGAACAAGATCGACATCCCGCTGGAGTCGCGCAGCTCGCGCAGCAGATCGAGCACCTCGGCCTGGACCGTGACGTCGAGCGCGCTGGTCGGCTCGTCGGCCAGCAGGATCTCCGCTCGCAGGGCGACCGCGACCGCGATCGCGACCCGCTGCAGCTGACCGCCCGAGAGCTGGGACGGATACCGGCGCATGAGGTCCGGCGAGAGCAGCACCTGCCGCATTGCCTCCGCCGCCCGGTCCGCCGCCTCGGACTTGGTCGCTCCATGCAGCCGCACAGCCTTTGTCAGCACGCTGCCGACCCGGTACACCGGGCTGAACGCGGTAGACGGGCTCTGGAAGATCGCGGCGATCCGGCGCCCCCGGATCTCCCGGAGAGCCTCCGGTGCCAGCCCGGTCAGTTCCTGGCCGTCCAGCTTGATGCTGCCGCTGACGGTCGCGCCGACGGTATGCGCCAGGCCGAGCACGGCCAGCGTGGTCATGGACTTTCCCGAGCCGCTCTCCCCGGCAAGGCCGACGATCTCTCCGTGGTCGAGCAGCAGGTCGGTGATAGCGACGACCCGGCGGCTGCCGAAGCTGATCTCCAGATCGGATATGGCCAGCCGCCCGGTCATCGCAGGAAGCTCCGTTTCGGGTCGAGCAGGTCGCGCAGGCCGTCGCCGAGCAGGTTGAAGGCGAATGCGGTCAGCAAGATGGCCAGGCCGGGGAAGGTCACCAGCCACCAGTCCGGAGTGAAGTAGCTCTGCCCTTCGGCGATCATCAGGCCCCAGTCCGGGACCGGATCCTGGGCACCGAGTCCCAGGAAGGACAACGCCGAGGCGGTCAGGATCACCCCGCCGACGTCCAGGGACACCTGCACGAGCAGCGGCGTAACCGAGTTCGGCAGGATATGGCGGAAGATGATGCGCAGCCGCGAGATGCCCAGCGCCCGGCATGCCTCAACGTAAGGCCGGCCCGCTACGGAGGCGGCCTGTCCGCGGATGAGCCGGGTGTACCAAGGCCACCAGGTGGCCGCGATCGCGATCGTGACGCTGGTCAGGCTCGCAGGCAGCACGGCGGCGAGCGCCAGCGCGAGCAGCAGCGGCGGGAACGCGAGGAACACGTCGGTCACCCGCATGATCGCTTCATCGACCCAGCCGCCCGCAAAGCCGGCCACCACGCCGAGGGGCACGCCGACGGCACAGGCGATCACCAGCACGACGGCCGCGATGAGGGGCGACACCCTGGCCCCGAAAAGGACCCTGGACAAGATGTCGCGGCCCACCTGATCGGTCCCGAACAGATGGGACGCCGACGGTGCGTGCAGCACGTCGAAGGGGTGTGTCGCCGTGCCTGCATCGCCAGCCCAGGGCGCCAGCAGCGGGGCGAAGATCGCGACGAGCACGATCAGGAGCACCAGCGCGCCGCCGACCGCCAGCAGCGGATTGGCCTGCAGGCCACTGCGGAGGGTCGCACCGCGCGGGACCGCGGCCTGCGGCGGCGTGATGCTCGGGGACTCGATCATCGCAACCTGATCCGGGGGTCGATGACGGCCTGCACGATGTCCACCACCAGGTTCGCGACGACGTAGGCGACCGCGACGAACAAGGTGATGCCGAGAATCGCCGGCGTGTCCAGGGTGGCGATGGAGGCCGCGGCGTAACTACCCAGTCCGGGCCAGTCGAAGATGGACTCCACCAGGAACGTGTTGACCAGCGAGTAGCCGAACACCAGGGCCACGGCGGCCGCGACCGGATTCCAGGCCAGCTTCATGGCGAACCGGCCGAAGATCTGGCGCTCGCCGAACCCCAGGGCCCGGGCATTCAGGATGTGCGTGTCACCGATCGTGTCCAGCACCTGCGCCCTGACCATCCGGGCGATCAGTCCGGCCGGGTAGGCCGCGACGACGATGGCAGGCAGGATCAGGTGGGATAGCGTGCTGCCGACCATCGGCCAGTTGCCCGCGACCAGCGCGTCGATGATCGGAAAGCCGGTCCGGCGGATCAGCGGGTGCGTGAAGAGCAGGCCAGGGGAGTACTCGCCCGCCGCCGGCAGCAGTCTGAGCCGCTGCGAGAAGATCAGCTGCAGGATCAGGGCCATCCAGAAGATGGGCATCGAGACGCCCAGAATCGACCCGGCCCGGATGAACTGATCGGCTGGCCGGCCTGGCCTGCGGGCCGATGTCAGGCCGAGCGGGATACCGACCGCGACCGCGATCAGCAAGGCCGTGATGACCAGCTCGAGCGAGGCTGGCGCGACGGTGAGGATATCGGACAGCACGTGCCGGTGCGTGTGGATGGAGACGCCCCAGTTCCCCGCCGCGATCCCGCCCAGGTACGACACCAGCTGGATGGCCACCGGCCGGTCCAGGCCGAGGAACTTCCGTGCCTGCGCGACCTGGCTCGCCGAAGCGTGCGGCCCGGCCCAGGTCGCGGCCGGATCGCCTGGCACCAGGTGAGCGACCGCGAACGTCACGATGATGACGCCCACCACCACTCCGATAGCCAGCACGATCCGGCGCGCGACGAAGACCAGCACCCGGGGCTACGGCTTCAGGTTGTAGACGAAGATCACGTTCGGGTAGGCCGGGTTCACCTGGAAACCGGAGAACGTCTTCGTCATCGCGTACTGGTAGTTGCTGTTGTACAAGAACACGATCGGTGCCTGCTTCAGGATCTCTACCTGCATGGTCCGGTAGAGCTGGCTGCCCGCTGACGGGTTCGTCGCGACCAGTGACTCCACCTTCGAGATCTGCTGGTCGAGAGCGTGGTTCGAGTAGTACGAGAGGTTGAAGAACGGCGCCTTCTCGGTCTGCAGCAGGTTGACGAACCACGAGTACGGGTCGGCGTAGTCCGGCCACCAGTACTCCATGAAGATGCTCTGCCGCGCCGACGCCGACGATGACTTGCCTTTCGACCACTGCGTAGCCCAGGCCAGCGGCTGCACCGTCAGGCCGATGTTCAGCTTGGCCAGGCTTGACTTCATCAGCGTCGCGACGACCTGCTCGTTGGAGTCGCCGGCGGTGTAGGTCAGGGTCAGGTTCAGCCGCTTGCGGCCTGGCCCGTATCCCGCGTGGTTCAGCAGCCGCGCGGCCCTGGCCGGATCGTAGGTATAGCCCGGCAGGTTCGCGAAGTGCCCGAAGAGCCCGGCCGGCACGATTCCGCTCGATGGCACGGCGCCGCCGCTCAGGGCCGCGATGATGCCCGCGTAATTGGTGCCGTAGGAGATGGCCTGACGGATCGGGGCGCTCAGTTTCTGCGCGTTGAGCTGGGCCAGCAGGTTCTGCCACGACGCCGCGCTGACTAGCTTGATCCCCGTCGCCCCCCGCAGCGACGTCCACATGGACGGGCTCATCTGCTCGACGAAGTTGACCTGCCCGGCGCGCAGCAGCTGCGCGGCCGTGGTGTCCTGCGGAACCACGCGGAACACCACCTTGGTGTAATGCTGCCCTTTCCAGCCGCCCCAGTACTTGCCGAACGCCTTGAGCACGACCTCGAACTCCTGGCCGTTGTTCCAGCTCTGCAGGGTGTAAGGCCCGGTGCCCGCGTCGTGCGGCGCGTTCAGCCACTTGGTCAGGCTGCCGGTGCCGGCTGCCGTGGTGTCGTAAATGTAGGCGGAGTAATCCGCAGAGGCTTCAAGGGCGAGCGGCGACGGATAGGAAAGGTGGAACACCAGCGTGAACTGACCCGGGGTGTCGATGCTCTTCACCGCGCCCCAGATATAGGCGGCCCCGCCATTCAGCTTCTTGGTGCGCAAGATGGCGGCCCTCGCCGCCTGGGCGGTCAGCAGCCTTCCGGTGTGGAAGTGAACGCCGTGCCGGAGCTGGAACGTCCAGGTCAGGCCATCAGCCGAGTGCGACCAGCTGGTGGCGAGCAGCGGATCGACCGCATGCGTGACCGGGTTGTAGCGAGTGAGCGTCTCGTACATATTGCTCATCGCGATAATGCCGTTCGAGTACTCGGTCGCCGGGTCCCAGCCATCCACGATCACCTGCGTATAAGTGTCGTAGGTGAATACCTTCGACACAGCCGGCTTGGCGCCGGAACTGTAACTGCCGCCACTGCAGGCCGCCAGCAGGAGTGCCAGCGCCGTTCCGCCTGCCGCGGTCCAAGCTCTCTGCCTGTTCATGTCCCACCTCTATTGCTGACGTGCGTGAATACCTGAGCCAGCCGGCGGCGTGTCCGCCGCCGGTGCGTGCAGCCCGCCTAGGGCACCAGCCGCCTTTGCCCGGATCCGGACAGCAGGTGAGGTGAGATAGGCGAGCGGAATCTCTTCCAGTTCGACGATCTGGACGGTGCCCGGGTCGGCTCCAGCCGCGACCGCATGATCCCTGGCCTCGTCGCGGGCCTCGTCCAGGGCCGCCTTCCTGCCACCGGGCCCGAAGTGGAAGATCCGGTCTACCTGGCCGCTCACCGAGGCGATCGCAGCGCCGATCGCGTTGGCCGCGTCGAAGTGCTCCGGCCGGACGACCTCGCTGACCCCGGCGAGCTCGTCGGGGATCAGGATGCTTCCGCCTCCGACGGCGATCAGGGTCAGGTCGCCCCTGGCGGTCTTGACCCGGTCGATCGCATCGGCCAGTTGCGCGTCGGCCGCCCGCACGGCCGCCTGGAGCAGGCCGAGGCTCGGCGCCGTGCGCGACGGGTTCCCGAGCACCGCCCGGCCGGTGGCTACCGCGCTGTCGGTGAGCGTCGGGGTCGATCCGCCGAAGACCAGCGCCTCTTGCCGCAGCCGGTACCCGACGCTCTCCGGGCCGAGCCGCACCGCCAGGTCATCGCCGTGCAGCACCGTGCCGCCGCCCAGGGCGATGGTTACCAGGTCCGGCATCCTGAAATTGGTGCGGATGCCGCCGATCTCCACACCCTGCGACGACTCTCGCGGGAAGCCGTTCACCAGCACCCCGACGTCCGTGGAGGTCCCGCCGACGTCAGCGACCAGCGCGTCTGTCCGGCCGGTCAGGAAGGCGGCCCCGCGGATGCTGTTGGCCGGCCCGCTTCCGATGGTCAGCACCGGGTACCGCAGCGCATGGTCGAGCGCCATCAGCGTGCCATCGTTCTGGGCGAAGAACGTCACCGGGGACAGGGAGTGCGCGGCCAGGGCCCGCTCAAGCGCCCGGGCGACATCGCCGGCCACGCCGGCCAGGGCCGCGTTCAAGATGGTGGCGTTCTCTCGCTCCAGCAGCCCGACCGAGCCGATCTCGTGGCTCAGCGAGACGTGCACCTCGCCGAGCTCCCGCTTGACGACCTCGGCGGCGAGCAGCTCGTGCCGCGGCGAGACCGGCGCGAACACGCTGGTGATCGCCACCCCGTCGGCCCGGCCGGCGACCGAGTGCAGGAACCTGGCGACCGCGTCGTCGTCAAAGGGAGCCAGGTCCCGGCCGTCGAACTCGATTCCCCCGGCTACGATCACCGCCCCGGCCGACACCACGGCGGTCAGGTCGGCCGGCCAGCCGAACATCGGCCGGACGCCCAGCGTGGCTGGCGCGCCGATCCGGATCACGGCCACCCGCTGCAGCTTCCGGCGCTCGAGCACGGCATTGGTCGCGTGCGTCGTGCCGAGCATCGCGTGCGTGATCCTCGTCGCGTCGATGCCGGACGCAGCGATCACCGTGTCGAGCGCTGCGATGATGCCGGCGGTCACCTCCGGGGTGGTCGGCACCTTGGCCTTGGCGAGTACCTGGTCGGAGCGATCCAGGATCACCGCGTCGGTGTTCGTCCCGCCGACGTCGATGCCGAGTCGGTAATCAAGCGCTGGCACCGGCGAGCTCCTCCACGGGCACGTAGTCGAAGTCGTAGCCGAACGCGCGCGGTCCCGCCATCTCCAGTCCGAACGGGGTTCTCCAGATCGGGGCACACGTCATCGCGATCACCGTGACCCGCTGCCCGTACCTGACCCGCTCGGTGGGGATCGCATCGGCGGTCTCGCTGTCCAGGACCGTGATCAGATCGGGCACGGAGGCGAGTACCCTGCCTTGCTCGAGTGCCACGAGGTTCTCGTTCTGAATCTCAAGCCTGACCAGCCGCCCGGCAGCATCCCCGAGGCCCTCGACCACGACCGAGCCGCGGACGAAACCCTTGGTGGTCCGCCGCTCGACATCGGTCACCTTGCCGCTCAGCAGCGGGAACCCGCCGGTCACCGCGACGAGCGCCGCGATCGGGTCGCCAGCTGCGGCGGTCAGCGCGTCTCCGATCCTGATCGCCAGCGTGAACGTGCCGCGAACGGTCGCGCCGCGCGCCTGCCCGACGGTCATGATGTACTCGGCCGCTGCCCCGGCACCGCCGAACTCCACCGCGGCGGAGCGCTCCAGCCGCTCCATCCAGGCCCCGGAGATGGCCTGGAAGATGAGCACGTTGCCGCGCTCGTCGGTCATCACGCCCGGGCTGGGATCGATCCCGGCCAGATGCATGGTCACCTGCGGGATTTCCGGAAAGGCCCGGCCCATGCCGTCGGCGTCCACGACCGGCAGCCCCATCCGCCCGGCCCAGCACAGCGGCAGCAGGCCGTTGGACCCGCCGATCTCAGCCGGCATCAGGGCGGCCACCTGACGGCCGGTGAGCCGCTCCAGGTGGTCGCGGAGGACCGCGCCCTCGCCGCCGTTCTCGATCTTCTCGATATGCACGGTCGGCGCGCCGACCATCCCGCACGGCATGATCAGCGCGTCGTCAGGAAGATCGTCGAGGTCCACCAGCTCGGTCGGCCCGACCTCCTCGAGCGCCTGCAGTGCCAGCAGCAGGCCGATATGAGGATCACCGCCACCTCCGGTGCCGAGCACGGCACAGCCGCGGGCCAGCGAGCGCAGCGCCGGCTCATCGAGCAGCCGTTTCATGATCGAACGCTACCCATGCCGTACTGTCCGTGCATATATGCATAGTGCATAGAATCTGCTCCGGTTCTATTCGGAATGAATAACTTCGTGCGGCATCGAGATTCCGTAGCACTCGGCTGCCTCAGCCGGCGTAATGAGCTCATCCCGCAGGTCAGCCAGCACGCGGTCGGCCTCACGCTCGCGGGGGTCGCCGTAGCCGCCGCCGCTGCCCGTCACCAGCCGCACCACGTCATCGCGCCGGAGTGGCAGCCGGGAGACCTTTCCGAAGGGCGGGCCGATCGGGCGGCCATCGCGCAGGACCTCGACGTAGTTAGGTGAGCCGTCACGGCCGCCCGCGGCTCCCCAGGGCGGGTAGAGGTGGCGCCCCCAGGCGACGGTGAGCAGCGCCCCGTCACAGCGGATCCGGTACTCCCGGACCAGTCCGCGGCCGCCCCGGCGGCGGCCCGCGCCAGCGCCAGGGACGATGTCGAAGCCAAACCGCTCCACCCGCACGCCATACCGCTGCTCGGCGACCTCGACCGGGATCACGTAGGTCTCCCCGTCGCCGACCGAGACCAGCCCGTGCTGGCCGTCGGCATCGCGCCCCGCTCCCCAGCCGCCAGGCTGCGGCTCGACGAGCAGCGCCGGCTCGCCGGTGTCCGGGTGCGTCAGCGCCAGCGAGGTGGAGCAGACCGAGACAAACGTTCCCGCTGGCAGCCGATCGGGAAAGGCCGGCGAGAGAGCGTGCCACATCAGGTCCGAGGCCATCTCGGTGGCCTCGAAGTAGGCGGCCACCGGCGCGGGCCGCTGCGCGTTGAAGATGCTGCCGGGCGGGCAGATGATCTCCAGGGGGCGGAACCAGCCGTCGGTCGCTGGCTCCGCAGGGTCAGTGATCGCCTTGAAGACGGTGCGCACTCCCGATACGAGTCCGCTCCAGGTGCAGTTGATGGGACCGGGGACCTGGCCATGGCTGCCGGTGAAGTCGCAGCACACGCCGTCCTCGCTGATCTCGACCCGCACCTGCACGGGGAACGGGCCGTTGCCGAGGCCGTCGGTATCGGTGAAATCGGCGGCTGTGAACACTCCGTGCGGGATCCTGGCCAGCGCGTCCCCGGCGAGCCGCTCGCTGCGGTCCAGCACAGCGCGCATGGCGGTCCTGACCGCGGGCGTGCCGTAGCGGGCGCACATCTCGAGCAGCCGGCGTTCTGCTACCTCCAGGCAGGCGGCCTGGGCGGTCAGGTCGCCGAGCACCATGTCTGGCAGCCGGCTGTTGGCGGCGAGAATGGCGCGGACGTCCTGCACCGCTTTGCCATCGCGGTAGGCGTGCACGAACGGGAGCTGGAGGCCCTCGGCGTAGACGTCTTGCGAGTCGGCGGTCCACGATCCCGGGTCCTTGCCGCCGACCTCGGTCCAATGCCCCTTCGCCGCCGCGAACCCGATCAGCTCGGTGCCGGAGAAGACCGGGCGGACCAGCGCGACGTCGGACAGGTGGGTTCCTCCGCCGGCGTAGGGATCGTTCGCGGCGATCACGTCGCCGGGCCGCAGCTCTTTCCGGCGCGCGATGATCTCCTTGACCACATCCCCGAGCGGGCCGAGGAACCCGGCGATGCCGTTGCCCTGGGCGACGAGCTCGCCGGCCGCGTCGGTGATCCCGACGGCGAAATCTAGTACCTCGTAGATGATCGGGCTCTGTGAGGTCCGCTGCAGCGAGACGAACATCTCGTCGCTGATCGCCGCGAAACCCTCGCGCAGCACGTCCATGGTGAACCGGTCCTCGCCGGTCACGGCTGCTCCACCAGGAGGAGATTTCCGGCTTCGTCGGCACGCGCAGCCTGGCCGGGCAGCACGAGCGTGGTGGCAGCTGGCTCCTCGATCACGCACGGCCCGGCTACCCACTTCTGATCTGCTAGCTCAGCGCGGACCAGCACAGGGACCCGCTGCGGGCCGCCGTACGGATCGAGGTCCACCATGCGCGTCCCGGCGGGGGGGCCGGAATCGGGCGCGCTCTGGTCGGTCCAGCTGATATCCGGGGCCGGCACGATCGCGCTGACCCGCAGGGACACGACTTCCAGCGGGGCATCCAGGCGGAACGAATAGGACTCGATGCAGCGTCGTTCGAACGCAGCGCTGATGTCAGCGAGCGCTCCTGGGTCTGGCACGGGAACCTCCAGCGTGTGCTCCTGGCCGACGTACCGGAGCTCGGCATACCTGGCGATCTCGCCGCTCCGGGCGTCCTCGCCGAGCTCGGCGAGCGCGGCCTGCTCGACGTCGGCGAACGCTGCGGCGAGGTCGGTCCGGTCCAGGGAGCCAAGCACGGTACGCACAGCCTCGCCCCGCAGCGGGCTGGCCAGCATGCCGAATGCCGAGAAATGGCCGGGACCCGGCGGGATGACCGTCCGGGCGATGCCGAGTTCGCGGGCGAGCAGCGCCGCATGCAGCGGGCCGGCGCCGCCGTAGGCCACGAAGACGAAGTCCCGCGGATCAAGACCGCGGCGCAGCGTCACGAGCCGCAGCGCGTGACTCATCTGCGCGACCGCATACCGCAGAACTCCGCGCGCGGCGGACTGCGCGTCCGTGCCGATCTGCTTGCCGAGCACGCCGAGTGCCTGCTCGGCGGCGGCGGGGTCCAGCGGCATCGCGCCGCCGAGAAAGTAGCCGGGGTCGAGCCGGCCAGCCACCAGGTTCGCGTCTGTCAGGGTCGGCTCCATGCCGCCCCTGCCGTAGCAGGCCGGACCGGGATCGGCGCCCGCGCTGCGCGGCCCGACATGCAGGCCGCCCGCCTGATCCGACCAGACGACCGACCCGCCGCCAGCTCCGATTTCGACGATCTCCACGGTCGGGACCTGCACCGGATATCCGGCGAACGATGGCGTCTTGCCGATGTGGTGCAGTGTGTCGATCCGCACTTCGCCGCCGCGGACCGCGGACGTCTTGGCCGTCGTGCCGCCGATATCCAGGGTGAGGACGTTCCGGTTGCCGAGCCGGCGGCCCAGTTCGGCGGCGGCCATCACCCCGGCGACTGGGCCGGATTCGAGCAGCGCGATCGGCGCGAGCGCGGCACGGGCGAAGGAACTGACGCCGCCGTTGGATCGCATGGCACGAAGCGGAGCTGCCACCCCCTGGCGACGCAGGGCGGCGGCCAGCGAGTCCAGGTAGGTGGCCACCACCGGCTGCACATAGGCGGAGAGCACGGCGGTGCTGGTCCGTTCGTACTCCCGCCATTGTCCGCTGACCTCGTGCGACGCGACGACCGCAAGGCTCGGTAGCCGCTCGCGCAAGGCAGCCGTCAGCCGCTGCTCATGTTCCGGATTTGCCCAGGCGTGCAGCAGGCATACCGCCGCCGCGGCCACGCCCGATGCGGCAATCCGCTCGGACACCTCCGCTATGTCACGCTCGCTGAGCGACTCGGCGATGGTGCCGAGGTGGGTCATCCGCTCGGTAACTTCAAAGCGCAGGTGCCTGGGTACGAACGGAGCCGGCTTGGCATAAGCGAGGTTATACAGATCGGGCCGGTTGGCCCGGCCGATCTCCAGCACGTCGCGAAAACCTCGCGTGGTCACAAGTGCCGTCGCGGTGCCGCGGCGCTCGGTAATGGCGTTGATGACGACGGTGGTGCCGTGGATGAACGTCTCCACAGCCTCAGCCGACACGCCGGACTGAGCCACTGCCGTCAGTACACCCTGATCAAGCCGGCCCGGCGTGGTGTCCGCCTTAACGCGCACGACTTCGCCGCTGACCGTATCCACTGCCACTAGATCGGTGAAGGTGCCGCCGATATCGACGGCCAGCCTGATCCGCCCGGTGTCGGGCGAGCCAGGCTGAAAAGGGAGAGCGGACACCCCTGGATGCTCTCAGCCATCGTGGCAGTCCAGTAATGGCCAGCTTGCATAATGATCTTCCGGCAGATGTGCAGATTGCCTAACATCAGCAGGTATGACCTGCGTTGACGCCATCCTCTCGGTCAAGCCGCTCTCCGACCTGGAGCGGGTGACGAAGCTCGGCGGCGATCGCGAGGTCGCGGGAGTCTGCCTGGCCGAGCGGTTTTCCGATCTTGAAAGCGCGCCCGCGGGCAGCTTCGTCATCCTCGGCCGGGTGGCCTCGGAGTCCGCGATAGACTACCGCTTCGACATGGCGCTGCGCTGGGCGGCGCTGGGCGGCGCTGGGCGGCGTCGCGGCGGTGGCCGCGTTCGCCGACGAAACCTGGCGACCGCCGGTCACGGCGGTGGACATCGCGAGCCGAGCGGGGCTGGCACTGATCTGGATTCCCTCGACGGCTGAGCTTGCGCGGCTGTTCCTGGCCGTGCTGACCGAGGTCGGCGGCGGACCTGCCCAAGCGCTGGCGAGGGCCAGCGGGGGCCTTGATGCGGTGGGCAGGGCCGAGCAGGCGGGGGCTGACGTGGCGACCCTGTGCGCGATGGTCGGCGAGGAACTCGGCACTCCCGTGCTGGCCGAGCCTTCGCCTGGTTCCGGGACGGACGGCAGGCCGGCGCTTCATGCGAGCGAGCCGCCCAGGCTAGTGGCGCCGCTCGCGCACGGCGACCTGGCGGTAGCAGCCCGGCTCGTGCTCCGGTCCGCGGAGGCGGCGGCGGCGCGGCTGGTGGACGAGGAGAGGAAGGCGCGGGAACTGCCGATCCGGTCGCGCTCGGAACTGCTGGCTGAGCTGCTGATCTCCGAGTCAGCGCTGAACGAGGACATGCTCGACCGGGCCAGGCAGCTAGGCGTTCCGATAACGGGCTGGCACGTCGCGGTCCGGATCGAGGCCGACAATCTCGTGGACGTGGCGCGAGAGGAGATCGGCCGATTCGAGCTGCTCGAATCGGCCGGACAGCTGGCGCTCACCGCCGCCGCGGCGACTGGGGGTACCTGGTACCTGTCCCGGATCGCGCGAGCCATCGTCCTGGTCTGGATGACGAGTTCGGATCCCGGCGCCCAGGCGGGGGCCCGCGCGTCCCGGTCGGCCGGCCGGGCACTGCAGGCCGTCGAGGCCAGGTTCCCGGCGCTGCGGCTTCGAGCCGGGGTGAGCACGCCGCACGAGGGTCCGCTCGGCCTGCGGGCAGCTGCCGCCGAGGCCCGCAGTGCCATCATCGCGGCGCGCGCGGGCCGGAAGCCGACCGGGGTCACCGCCCACGACGCGACGGGAGTGCAGCGGATGCTGATGGAGTGGTACGCGTCCGATACGGCCCGGGCGTCGGTGCGGGTGCAGCTCGCACCGCTCGAACGGCTCGGGCAAGCCCGCTGCGAGACGGCGATCCGGACCCTGGCCGCGTTCCTCGACGAGCAGGGATCCATCGCCAGGACGGCGCAGCGGCTGCACCTGCACCGGAACGCGGTCACCTACCGGATACGGCGGATCACCGGCCTGCTCGGGGTCGATCTCGCCGATGCCGACCAGCGGCTCGCTCTGCAGCTAGCCTGCCGCGCGCGATTGCTGCCGTGACCGGGGCGGCCGAACGGCTTCCGGGCGAGAACGCTGTCGGCCGGATACGTCAGCGTGAGGTCCGCCGGTCCGTATCGATGCGGCCGCGGCCGAAGGCGTCAACTCGCTTCCAGCGTCCCGGCAGGTCGAGCAGTTCCAGATGGCCGATCCGCTTCGGCAGGGCGGGATCCACGATGAGGTGATCTCCCTGCGGCTCCAGGCCGAGCGCTGCTCGCAGCAGCAGCAGCGGCGCGCCCGCCGACCAGGCCTGCGGGCTGCAGGCGGTCGGGTACTCGACCGGATACCGGGTCAGGCTCCTCGGGTAGCCTCCGAACGCCTCGGGCAGGCGGCCGGCGAAGACCTCCGCCGCCTCGAGGATTCCGGCGACGATGCAAGCCGCTTCCTCCTTGAACCCGTACCGGCGCAGGCCCCAGGCGATGATCGAATTGTCGAACGGCCAGACCGCGCCCACGTGGTAGCCGATCGGGTTGTAGCGGGCCTCGCCCTCGGCCAGCGTGCGCACGCCCCATCCGGAGAACAGCCGCGGGCCGAGCAGGTGCCTGACGACCTGCCTGGCCTTGGATTTGTCGACGATGCCGCTCCACAGCAGGTGCCCGTTGTTGGACGTCAGCGAGTCCACCTGGCGGCCGTCGATATCGAGCGCGACCGCGAAGTACCCGCCGTCCTGCACCCAGAAGTCCCGGTTGAACCGCCGCTTCAGGTTCGCCGCCTCGCTCTCCAGCCGGTCGGCGAACGCATCGTCATGCCAGATCTGCCGCGCCAGCCGGGCCGCGCGGACCTTGGCGTCGTAGGCGTACCCCTGCAGCTCACAGGTCGCCCGCGGGAAGCCGGGCAGGTCGCCGCTGCGGTAGGAGATCGAGTCCCAGGAGTCCTTCCAGCACTGGTTCTCCAGCCCGGTCTCCGCATTGCGGCGCTGGTAGGCGACGTAGCCGTTGCCCTGGAGGTCGGCGTACTGGTCGATCCAGCGGAGCGCGGCCCTGGCGGCGTGCTCGAGGTCCCGGACGAGCGCGGTGTCGCCTGTCCAGCGCTCGTATTCATCGAGCAGGACCACGAACAGGGGAGTGGCGTCGGCGGAGCCGTAGTACGGCGAGTGCGGCCGCTCCTCGAAGGCGGTCAGCTCGCCGTAGCGCATCTCGTGCAGGATGCGTCCGGGGTCCTCGTCGCGGAAGTCGTCGATCCGGGTGCCCTGCCGCTCGGCCAGCGCGCGCAGCGTGTTCGCGGCCAGTTCGGAGGTGAACGGCAGCGCCTGCAAGCTGGTGAAGATGCTGTCCCGGCCGAAGATGGTCATGAACCAGGGCAGCCCGGCAGCCGGGAGCGACCGGTCGGGCATGGTCAGCGTGGAGAACCGAAGGGCCGCCAGATCGGTCAGGCAGCGGCGGTAGATCTGCTCAAGCGGCTCCCAGTCGCACTGCAGGTCGGGCGCCCGCTCGAGCCACTTCTGCAGGCCCCTGGCCATGTTCCGGCGAACCCGGCGCTGGCCCGGAATACCGGTCTGGCTTCCTGGCGTTCCCTCGGCCGCCCCGACCCGGGCCACCACGTCCAGCTCGGTCATCCACTCGCCGTGCGGCGGGATCGTGACCCTGAACGAGAGGCCGTTGTCGTCGATCTCGGCTGGCACCGTGGAGGAGATCCAGGTCTCGCGGACGTATGTCTCGCGTCGGTAGGAGAGCACCAGGCAGCCGCCGGTGACCCTGGTCTCGTACTGGCCCGCCTTCTTCAGCGCGTCCTTGACCTCGAACAGGTCCGCGAAGTCGCTGCTCGCATCGAGGCGGATCCGGAGATCGGCTGGCTCGCCGGCGTGGTTCAGGACCGTGAGCTGCTCATGGAAGCCGTCGGCGACCTCGCGCTGCCTGATCACCGTCAGCGTCGAGTTGACGTAGACGGTGCTCGTGCCGGGCACGAGAAAGAACCGGGCTTGGAAGTACTGCAGATCGTCGGTCGACAGCACCGTCAGCCGGTCGCCGTTCACGGTCAGCTCCCACCGCGACAGGAAGCGGGTGTCGAACGAGAACAGGCCGGTCGGATCGGTAGACGAGGCTGCGATGTCGCCGCGCTCGTCGCTGACCACGAAAGTGTTCCCCTCCAGGATCTGAACCGTCGAGCCGCTCATGCCGGCCTCCGCTGTGCCGCCTTTATCCGGGCCATGACGGTCTCGCCGCTGATTGGCGTCGCATGCCCGGTCGAATCCGGCGGGCCCGGCAGGCAGCGCTGGAACATGACCACGGCCGCCATCTTGCCCTCGCAGGCCAGCGCACCGCGGAGGATAGCGGCCTGGGCGTTGAGCCGGCCCGTCACCATGGCCTCAGCCTGCGGCCGGTCCGTTCGGATGATCGCATCGGCGGGCCGGTCCTCGCGCGTGACGTCAACGTCGCCCCTGGACACGGTCAGATGCCAGCGCTCCACCTCATCCCGGCTCGCCACGTCGAGGCGCACCGTCGCCGACTGCCCCTCGAACGTGGCGACGTGGCCAGTCTCGGCGAGGCCCGCGAAGAAGCTGCTGACAGGATCTCCGGCCGGCTTCTCGGAGTCCGCGCGTTGTGTCGGCATGACCGCCCTTCTGAGCCGTTCTCGGCAACGGTCCCTGGCCGAGAGTCGCGGCACGATACTGGCACGTCAGCGGCTAGTCGTCGACCGACTCGCCCGGGCTGGCCTGATCCCGGCCCGCGGACACGGGCTCGGCGGGCGGGTTCCGTCCTGGCCAGGTCAGCGGCTGGCCATGGCTCCCGGTGAGTACGTCCTGGATGCGGTTCTTCGCTCGGATCAGCGGCAGCCGAAGGCGCTCCTCGCGGCGGATGGCCGTGGCGAGCCTTCCCGGCCGCTCCCGGTAGCGCCACCTGGCCCATGGCGACCCGGGCCTGGCCACGCGCACCGCTCCGGCGATCAGGGCCAGCGGAATGAGCACCCCGAGCAGGGCGACCCAGGGCTTGCCCTTCAGCAGCGTGATCACGGCCAGCACGAACAGCACGGCCACGGTCGCGATGAGCGCGGCGGACGTGGCCGCGCCGCCCGGCATCCGGTGGTAGTCGGCCACGTCCTTGACACCGACCGGGCTGGCCCCGAGCAGCAGCAGCGCGGTCACTCCGGCGGCGACGAACACCGCGTCGACCGACAGCCGGCCCTCGTTGGCCCAGTACACGTCGCGCACGTGCAAGATGAGCGCGAACTCGTCGAGCACGAGCGCCGTGCCCAGACCGAATACCCCGGCCGCTCCGGCTCGCCAGGCCAGCGAGAACGGCGGCGCGGCCAGGTCGGCGATGCCGCCGCCGGCCATCAGCACGACGCCGAAGACCATGTGGTGCACGTGCACGCTCCCGGCGGTCAGGTTGCCAGGCCACCATCGCACTCCGGCGCGGATGAGCCGCACGGACGCGCGGATGCCGGCGAAGCCGACGATGAACGCCACGAAGAAGCAGAACAGCGGCAGCCGCCCAGTGTGCACGATCTGCGCGAAGAACCAGCCGGACACCCCAACGACCCCTAGCAGACGGACCGCCCGTCGGCCCTTCCACCGCGGGCAGCGATCCAAGTCTGGCCGGCCGCGGCCGTCCATGCCACAACCCCGGATGGACGCTCCCGGTCGGCCCGGTCTTTGCTCATAAGATCGGGGCGTGGACGATTTGGCGCCCCGTCACGATAGCCGGGACCGACGCCGACGTCACCGCCTGGTGCGGAGTCGCCCGCAAGCCGTGACCCGCTGCGCCGCTAGCGGTGCCGCTCGATCTCACGGGCGAACATCTCGCGGTAGTCGGCGGCGCCCGCGATCCGCGGGTTCGAGGGGGTGCTGGTGTTCTGAGCGGCCTTCTCGCCCAGCAGGTCAAGGTCCTCAGCCCGGACGAGCGTGCTCATGGCCGGGACGTCGAGATCCCGGTTGAGATCCCTGATCGCGCCGATGGCTGCCTGCGCCAGCTGAACCTCACTGGCACCAGGCAGGCCGGCGCCGAGCGCGACGGCCAGGCGCGCGTACTTGTCCGCGCACATCGGCAGGTTGTACTCCATGATGGCCGGCATGCTGACCGCGCAGCAAAAGCCATGCGGGTGCCCGTACAGGCCGCCCATTGCCTCGGCCAGCGCGTGCGCTCCCGAGACGTCGGTCAGCCCGACCGCGAGACCGGCGGTGAGACTGCCCTGCGCCATGCCGCACCGCGCCTCGATGTCGGCTGGCGCGCCGACAGCCCGGCGGATGTACCGGGCGACGAGCCGCGCCCCCTCCAGGGCCAGCGCGTCCGAGGCGGGCGTGGCCAGCAGGCACTGGAGCGAGTCCACGGCGTGCGAGAGCGCGTCCATTCCCGACGATGCGGTGACCCACGCGGGACAGGACAGCGTGAGGTCGGGATCGACCAGCGCTACCCGCGGGCAGTTCCGCGTGTCGAAGAGGTTCATCTTCTTCTTGCGGGCCGTATCGGTGATGACAGCGGACGGGCTCACCTCGCTGCCGGTCCCGGCTGTGGTCGGGATGGCGATGGTCGGCAGGGGATCGCGGCGCAGGGCGCCGAAATCCTCCCAGTCCCGCGGGTGCCCGCCGTTGGTCAGCAGCAGGCCGATGCACTTGGCCGTGTCGATCGCCGATCCGCCGCCGACGGCGACGAGCAGCTGCTGGCCGCCCGAGCGGATGAGCTCGGCGCCGGCCAGGCAGTCCTCGTCCTTCGGGTTGGGCTCCACCCGGTCGAAGACCGTGACGTCTATCCCGCGGCTGGTCAGCGCCGTCTCGACCGGTGCGATGAGGCCAGTGGCGCGGACGCCCGGGTCGGTGACCAGGAGCACCGAGCTGGCGCCGAGCGCTAGGGCATGCTCCGCCGCCTGACTGGCGATCCCGCGTCCGAACAGCGCCCGGGTCGGCATGTAGAACTCGCCGTCGGCCGCGATGCCCGTTCCCTGCCGCCGCAGTGCCGGATGCGGGAGGTTGCGGGGGGTCGTCCCCCCGCTGTCGTACTGCAGGGGTTTGTCAGTCATGACCGCGTCGCGCCATCAGCGTGATCAGGTCGTAGGCGACCGTGGCCGCGGCGACGGTCGTCAGCTCGGCGTGGTCGTACGCCGGAGCGACCTCCACGACATCCGCGCCGACCAGGTGGACGGCGGTCAGGCCGCGGAGCACGCGGAGCAGCTCCCGGCTGGTCAGCCCGCCAGCCTCGGGGGTTCCCGTCCCCGGCGCGAAAGAGGGATCGAGGACGTCGATGTCGACGGAGAGGTAGACCGGGAGATCACCGACCCGGTCGATGACGGCGTCGATCGTCCCGGCGATGCCGAGGTCGTCGACGTCGCTGGTCCTGATCGTCCGGAAGCCGAACCGGCGGTCATCGGCCAGGTCCGCCTCCCCGTACAGCGGGCCGCGGATCCCGACGTGCACGGAGTGATCCTCGATCAGCAGCCCCTCCTCGAAGGCTCGCCGGAAGACCGTGCCGTGCGTTGTCGGCGCGTCGAAGTAGGTATCCCAGGTGTCCAGGTGCGCGTCGAAGTGCACCAGCGCCACCGGCCCGTGCTGCGCCGTGACCGCCCGGAGCATGGGCAGCGCGATCGTGTGGTCGCCGCCGATCGCCACGATCCGGCGGTCGCCCCTGACGAGGTCGGCGGCATGGTCGCGGATCTGGGTCATGGCGGCGCTGATATCGAACGGCGTGACGGGGACGTCGCCGGCGTCGACCACCTGCACGGTCTGGAACGGTGCCAGGCCCAGCTCGACGTGGTAGCCGGGCCGCAGGTGGCGCGAGGCCTGCCGGACCGCCATCGGCCCGAATCGCGCGCCAGGCCGGTACGAGGTCCCGTTGTCGAAGGGAACGCCGAGCACGGCTACGTCGTAGTCCGCGACCCGGTCGACCTCGGGCAATCGGGCGAAGGTCGCGGCTCCGGCGAAGCGCGGCACCAGGCGTCCGTCGACCGGTCCCACCGGTTCTGGGCTGGCCTCGGGCAACGTTCCCTCCAGGTTGTGTGAGTTAATCCGGCACGCTCGGTCAGGCTCTGGTGCGGGTGACGCCCCCGCTGGGCTGGAGCACCTGGCCGACGAAGGCGCTGCCGCCCGGGCCCGCCAGGAAGGCCACGGCACCGGCGATGTCGCCGACCGTGGCCAGCTGGCCGGTGGGCACCAGCTCGCGGTAGCGCTGGCGCATCTCGTCCAGGGTGATGCCGAGGTCAGCCGCATCCACCCGCAGCTGCTCGGTATCGATGTAGGCCGGGGCGATCGCGTTGGTCAGGATGCCCTGCGGGCCAAGCTCGCGCCCCAGGCCCTTCGCCAGCGCGATCAGGCCGGCCTTGGACGCCGCGTAGGCGGTGGCATTCGGGTGACCGATCACACCCCAGCCCGAGGCGATGAGCACGATGCGCCCGCCGCCCGCGCCCCGCATGTGCGGCACCACTGATTGGATCACTCTGAAATGGCCCGAGAGGTTCACCTCGACCTGGCGCCACCAGATCTGCGGGTCCTGGGTAAGAAACGGGCCCATCTCCATGGCGGCCGCGTTGGCCACCAGGGTGTCGACCCGGCCAAGCCGCCCGATCACCGTGCGGGTCATGTTCGTGACCGCATCCGGGTCGGCGATGTCGCCAGGTACCGCGAGGCCGCCGATCTGACCGGCCAGGTCGGTGAGGCGCCCGTCATCGGCGACGTCGTTCACCGCGACGACGAAGCCGTCGGCAGCCAGGCGCAGGGCGGTCGCGCGGCCCAGGCCCTGCGCGGCTCCCGTCACGAGGGCAACGGCTTGTCCGGGTGCTGCGGGAACCATCCTCAGATCACCGCCCCGGCGTTCGGCGACAGGACCTCGCCGCAGTACATGACGCCCTCGGTAGCCAGGTAGTACACGGTCGCGGCGACCTCGTCCGGCCGGACCAGCCGGCCGAGCGGCAGCGTGGCGAGGTAATCAGGCTTCCGCCACAGCGAGTCCGCGGCGAGCAGCGGCGTGTCCGTCGGGCCTGGCGCCACGGCGTTGACCCGGATCGGCGTCGCGGCCAGTTCCGCCGCCAGCGACTTGACCAGCCCGAGCACGGCTCCCTTGGCCGCCACGTAGTGCAGATCGGTGGCGCTGCCCGCCAGTGCCAGCTCCGACGAGATGGCGATGATCGTCCCGCCCTGCCGGGCCATCAGGTGCGGGAGCACGGCGGCGCATGTGTTAACCGTCCCGCCGAGGATGACCGCCAGCATCGAGTCCCATTGCGCCCGGCTGATGTCGCAGACGTCGATGCCTTCCTCGTAGTAGCCCGCTGCCGACACCGCGGCGTCGATCCGGCCGGCTTTCGCGGCAATGCCGTCGATGGCGGCACGCATCGCGGCCGCGTCGGTGACGTCGCACTGGACGGACTGGTCCGTGTCGGACGGTCGCAGGTCAATCCCCGCCGTGCGCCAGCCGCGCCGCCGGAACAGGGCGGCCGTCTCCGCGCCGATGCCGCTGGCAGCCCCGGTGACAAGGGCGACCGGGGGCATCGAGCAGTCCGGAGCGCTCACTCGCCCTCCGGGTCCGAGACGACCCGGGCGAAGCGGGCCGTCGTCGCCTCGCCGCCGCGCCGGAAGACGTAGGCCGAGACCAGCGCGCCGAGGACGCCGAGCACGGCGATCACCAGCACGATTCCCCAGTTCAGGTACCAGACGCCGCCGTAGGTGTTGCGCGGCCAGGCGATGTTGATGATCTCGACGATCATCCAGATGGCCGCGACGTACGTGACCGTTGCCGCGGCCTTACCCATCGATACGGGTCCGGGAGTCCAGCCGCCGCGCAGGCGCGTGATGGCCGAGGCGACGACCGGCAGGGCGTAGGACACGAAGAAGCCGGCGGTCGCCGCGCTGAGCAGCAGCGTGAACACGTTCGCGTTGTGGATGAACACCAGGATCCCGGCGATGATGCAGGTCAGTCCGATGACGTGGCGGGGCAGACGCTCCGGGCCGCTGAGCCGGCCGAGCAGCCCGGACAGCGGAAGCTCGCGAGCGCGGGCGCTGGCCCAGATGGCGCGGGACACCGCGGCCTGCACGGCGATCATGCTGGCGGTGAATCCGATCGTCAGCATGACCAGCAGCGCGCGGCCCGTTCCTGAGCCGAGGCTGGTTTCCAGCGTCGTGGCGATCGGGTTGGTGTCCTTGCCGGACAGCACCGCGCCGAGGTCGGGGATGGCGAGCAGCAGCCCGAGCGTCGCGAACATGACCAGCAGGCCGACCGTGAGCAGCGACAGGCTGATCGCCTTCGGCAGCACGTGCCTGGCTCCCTGGACCTCCTCGGCGATGGAGCCCGCGGATTCGAAGCCCACGAAGGAGAAGCCGATGAACGCCACGATGGCGAGGAAGGGCCCGAAGAGCCAGCCGGCGCCGTGCGCGGTGCCCGCGCCGCTGAACAAGAACGAGAACGAGTGCGTGCGGTGGAAGAACAGCAGTGCGATGCCGATTCCCAGCGAGGAGATCAGCTCCGCGGTCATTGACACGTACAGCAGGCCGCGCAGGAACTTGCGGCCGATCATGTTCGCGATCGTGCCGCAGAGCAGGACGCCGAGCGCCAGCAGGCTGGTCTGCGTCTCGCTGAGCGAGGTGAACCCCATCGCGGGCCCGAGAAACTCGGCCGCGAACAGCGCGACCGCGCCCATGGCGATCACCAGTCCCCAGCTGTACGCCCAGTTCGCGAACCAGCCGTACCGGGCGCCGAAGAGCTCGCGCGCCCAGGCGTAGACGCTGCCCTGGAACGGCCACCTCGAGACCAGGTCACCGAAGACTCCGGTGACGGCGAGCTGGCCGATGAGGACGACGGGAAAGCCCCAGAAGAAGGCTGGGCCCGCTACGGCCAGGCAGAGGCCGAACACCGAGTAGATGCCAACGATCGGTGACACGTCAGAGAAGGCCAGCGCGAACGCGGACCGGAGCGTGAAGTCTCGGACCGGAGTGTGGGACAGGTCCGCCGTGACCGTCTGCTCAGGCGCCGTCTCCGTCATGTCGGTCTCCATTCTCGAAGCTGTCAGGTGCTGGGCCGCGCGACCCAGTAGGCCGCGTCGGGCAGGACGGGCTGAGGGCACGTCCGCGGCGTCAGATCGAGATCGGCCACGTGCCGCGCGACGTCGCCGATGGTCGTCACCCAGAGTCCCGGCAGAGCGGCCATGCGCTCGATCAGCTGCTCGAGCGCGTAGGCCCGGGCCGGACGGCCAGACAGGAACGGGTGGCACGTCAGCACGAACGCGGCGCCGATCCGGTGCATGGCTTCCAGTTCGAGCGACCACATCTCCAGCGCCTTGGCGGGACTTTCGATGACGCCCGATCCGATCAGGTCAGGCAGGAAGGCGTACTGCTCCCAGTCGTCCAGGCCCCACCAGACGGGAACCTCGATGAGGCTCGACTCCTCGCCGGGCCCCGGTACGGCGAGCCGGTAGGGGTAGTCGGAATCCATCAGGCTGGAGTCGTAGAGGAACCCGCGGTCGGCCAGCAGCCGCGGGGTGCTGTAGGTCAGCTCCCACATCGGCGCGCGGTAGCCGGCGGGCCGGACGCCGGCCACGTCCCATAGCGCGCGGAGCGCCAGGTCGATCATGTCGGCCTCGGTCCGGGCGTCCATCCCGATGGTGTTCTCGTGAAAGTACGAATGGTGCGCGATCTCGTGACCGGCCTCGGCGATCGATCGCACGACGGCGGGATAGCGGTGAGCTGAGTACCCGGGCACGAAGAACGTCGCGCGCAGGTCGTGCCGCGCCAGCAGGTCGAGTATCCGCGGGATGCCGACCAGGGGCCCGTACGCCTGGTGGCTCATCGGGCTCATCCGGAAGACGGAGGAAATGTCGGCTGTCAGGACAGCGGCCTCGGCATCCAGGTCGAACGAGAGACAGGCGGCCGCGGTATACCCGGACGGCCAGTCCACCGGCCCGGGCGGCACGGCGGTGGTCGCCAGTTCCTGGCCGGTGCGGGAATCGTCCGCTGCGCTCACCAGAGCGTCCTATCGGCTGTCATGCGGGCAAGCATCCGGCCTGCCGCCGGAGTTGACCATCCGACTGCGGTGCAGACTTCCTCATCTGGTTCATAACGTGGTATGACGGGAATCACGCCTGGCTCGGCCGTCGGCGGCGGCGAACTCCGGGTGGGGGAACCTACATGACGATTACCGTCCGAGGACTGCTGGAGCGGCCGAGACTGGAGCTCACCCTGGTCGGCGGGGACGCTGGTCTCGACAACGAGATCGCCTGGGCGCACGCGTCCGATCTGCCAGCCCCGTGGGACTACCTGGGGCCCGGCGAGCTGCTGCTCACCAACGGGACCGGGATCGGGTCGTCGCCTGACGCGCAGGTGCACTTCATCGAGCGGCTGGCCAGGATGGGGGCGAGCGGGCTGGTGATGGGCCTGGGCACCGGCGGCTCGCCCGTCACCTCCGAGCTGGCCCGGCGGTCAGGAGAGCTCGACCTGCCTGTGCTCACGGTGCCGTACTCGATCCGGTTCAGCGACATCGTGCGGATCGTCGCCGAGAGCAACGACAGCCGCGAGCGCGAGCAACTCGGTGACGTCGCCCAGTTCTACGACCTGCTGCGGCTCTCGCTGGCCGCCGGCAACCTGGGGCCGGCGACGTTCGACGCGCTCGGCCGCCGGCTAGGGCTGCGGCTGTACCTGGTGGACGCGGAGACCGGGGCATCGGCGTTCGACGACGAGGCCGTCGTCCCGCTCGGCCAGGTGCTCGCGCGCAGCGTGGCGGAGCACGGCCATGCCATCCCCGGGCTGCTGCGGCTCAGCCGGGACGGGAGCGCCGACGGCGAGGTCTGCGCGCTGGCGGTCGCCGTGCCCGGCGAGCCGCTGACGGCCCTGGTAGCGGAGCCGCTCGGCAGCGGGCTGCCGAGCGTGACCGTCCTGCAGCATGTGGCGGTCGCCGGCGCGGTCCAGCTCGCCCAGATCGTCTCCCAGCGCCAGCGCCTGCGCCGGCAGGGCAGCGAGCTGCTTGACCAGCTGCTCGATCCGCGTCGTGCCTGGCGAGTGGCCAGCGGCGAGCCCGGCATCGCCGGGCTCGATCTCGCGGCGAGCGTGCTGGTGGTGCTGAGACCCGTCCGGCCCGCGACCGAGGATGCTCTGTACCGGGCGTGCTCACGGGCCCACGTCGCCAGCCTCCTGCTGCGGCGCGCAGACCTGCTCTACGCGGTCGTTCCGGAGGCGGCGGTCACCGCTCACCTGCTGCCGCAGCTAGCGGAGCTTGGCTGCTCCGCCGGAATCAGCGATGTGCTCGGGTCGGCCGAGCGAATACCCGATGCCGCCCAGGAGGCGGCGTGGGCACTGAGCATCGCGGAGGCTAACCAGGCACCGGCGATCCGGTACGGCGACCGCGCCGGGCTGCTGATGCCGCGTACCCCGGCCGAGGCGCAGGCCCTGGTCGGCCAGGTCCTAGGCGAGCTGCTCGAATACGACCGGGCGCACGGTACGCGTTACGTCGACACGGTCCGTGCGTTCGTGCGCGCGGACGGCTCCTGGCTGCATGCCTCGGCCCAGGTCCACGTGCACAAGCAGACGCTCGGCTACCGGCTCCGCAAGGTCGAGGAGCTGACCGGCCGCGGCTTCGCCCGGACCCAGCACCTGGCCGAATGGTGGTTCGCCCTGCAGGCGCTCGACCTGCTCGCCGCGTGCCGGCGCGAGTTAGCACTGACCGCTCGAGCTGATCGCGGCTAGACGGCTAGTCCCGGCTGCGACGCCTGAGGATCTGCCGCCACCGGGACCACGCCAGCCCGCCAGCTGCGGACTGGCCGGCGC
Source organism: Streptosporangiaceae bacterium (assembly GCA_035532775.1). GTDB lineage: Bacteria > Actinomycetota > Actinomycetes > Streptosporangiales > Streptosporangiaceae > Chersky-822. The sequence goes on along the minus strand of DATKQH010000187.1, from coordinate 956 downwards.
TCTCGGTCACCGGTGACGTCGGCAGGGTGACGGCCTGACCTGCTTGCCACCGGCTGACCATTGCTTCCTCGTCGACCAGCGGCACGAAGATGGGCGGTCCGTGCGGGAACCGGCGCCAGCCCGCGATCCGGTCATTGAGTTCCCTGACAACCTCGCGCACGTCCTGCTCGGAGGGCAGATCCTGCACGGTCTCGGCCAGCCGCTCGCGCTCCTTGCGCAGCTTCAGCGGGACCGCTGGCTCCGCTGACCGCGAGGGGCCTGCGACGACGGGGACTGGCCGGCGGCGCATCTTCACCTGCACCTGGCGCCCGTGCTGCGCGGGCCAGGGACCATCCGGCACCTGCTCTGCGCCGAGTTCGGGGCCGGCATTTTCCTCGATACCGTGGATCCGCTGGAGGCGACCGCCCGGCTGCGAGCTATGGCCGGTTGCGGCCCAGCCGCTCGTGGGCGGTGACCCATTCATCCGCGACGACTGCCCAGCCCAGGGAGACCTCGCCGCACAGGACGGTGGCGGCGACGATCTCGGCGAGCTTGCGCACCTTGCCGGTGCCGTAGCAGCCGAGCATCTCAAGGCACTCGCGCTGGGTGGGCAGGCCCGTGCCGCCGCCATAGGTGGCCACGATCAGCGCCGGAATCGTGATCGAGAGGTAATAGCCGCCGTCGGCCGTCGGTTCGGTGTGGACCAGGGCGGCGGACGACTCGGCCACATTCCCGGCATCCTGCCCGGTCGCGATGAACAGCGCCGCGATGCCGTTGGCCGAGTGGTTGCCGTTGTTGTTCACGCCGGACAGCTGAACCGGAGGAACAGGAACCTGCTGGCCGAGAACTGCTCGATGTCACGTAGCCTGCCGGTCCGGGTGGTGGCCGCCGCCTCGCGGGCGATCGCATCGACGTTGGCCGTGACCCACTCGCCGAAGGCGCGGGCCTGCCTGGCGCTGTCGAATCCGAAGGCCGGC
>DATKQH010000186.1:0-5189 GCA_035532775.1 Streptosporangiaceae bacterium | reverse complement strand
GGCCGGGTGCCGTCCTGGCAGGCCAGAGTCGCCACTATGTGAATGTGATCGTCGGCGTGGCGCACCGCCACCCACCGCACCCCCATGTCGTCGTCTTCGGGTGCGAGCCCGGTACGGTCCATGATCCCGGCCGCTACCTGCTCCCACTCCGCATCGGACAGGACCCGGTCCTCGGGTGCGGCGCGCACCGCGCAGTGCCACACCGGCTTGCCGTAGCCCGGCCCGGCCAGGGCTGCCAGCGGCTGGGCCAGCAACCCGGCCAGACGGCGCAGATCCGGTGATCCGCCGGGGCGGCGTTCCGGCTCCAGTTCCGCCGGATCAGCGAACCCGGCGACCAGATGCGGATCGGTGTGCTCATTCGCCCGGCCCGGCCCGTACAAGTAATACAGCAGCCGCCCAGCATTGGTGCCCCGGAGCACTTTCCCGATCATCCGGCACGCTCCCATTCCGTCACGGAACGCTCCGCCGCAATTGCTCCGCAGCCTCATCCAATCGGCGGATCACCCGCACGCAAAACTGCGCCGCCGGGAGCAGATCATCACCCCGCTGCCCCGTCGCATTCAGCCGGGCCACCGCCTGATTCAGATTCGTGCCAACCCGCCGCACCAGCCCAGCCGCCGACATCAACTCCACCAGCGCCTCCCGCAACGGCGACGACGCCCTACCCGGTACACCACGGGCCGCTGCCAACGTCGCCTCCGCCGCGAACGCCCCCCGCGCCATCCCCGATTGGGCTGCCGAAACGCTGACCTCCTCAAACTCCTCCTCAGTCAGCGAGAACTGCACCACCCTCGGCCGCGACACCGCCTGCCGCGACCGCCGCCGCCTTGCCGTGCTCGCCACGACCACCACCTCGATCCACCACCGAGCGCCCGCCTGGTGGGACCGCGCCCGGTCCCACCAGCGCCGCACATGCGGCACTGGTCCCATTGTTTATCTCTGGGCCGCGCTCGGTCCAGAGATAAACAGGGTTTACACATATCTTGCTCGTTCTGTTGCGGGTTTCATCGGATGCAGAACTGGCATCACTTGGCATAGGCCAGCTGGGTTCCCACGGACAATAGCGGTTAAGTACGGAGAATATCACCGCTGGCCATTGTCTGCCGCCGGGTGCGGCGGTTTCCTGCCGGGTCGGGGTAGCCCGCGCTGATCAGCGGGCTTGCGGATCACCTTCATCTGAAGAAGGATTCCTTCTTCAGATGACTGCCCAGCTCCGCCGCAGCCTGCACGGCCTGCGCCTCAGCCGCGCGGCGAAGCTCCTGCCAGTCGCAGTCGGGGTCGTGTGTGCCGAGCGCCAGCACGCTCGCTCTCGCTGCGGACAGCGCATCCCCATCTCCGAGCGCCAAACCGCTATCTCGCAGTTTGAGCAGCGCAGTCATCACACGTGCCCGCGCCTGGGCCGGCGTCGCCCGTGCTGGCTGTATCCCAACCTTGCGGCACACGACAATGACATCGATCCGATTCGGCGCCAAGGCCGCTGCCTTGGTCAGGCTCGTGGTCACCTCTGCCACGACGGGGCGGACCGCGGTCACGACGAAGCCGGCGTCGGCCAATGACCGCATGACCGCCTCCCAGCCGGGGGTCTGCGACTGGTGGAAGCTGAACGCCAGCAGCCCGTCGTCCGACAGGACCCGCGCGCATTCGCGCCATACGTCCGCTGCCATCGTGCGGAACTCCTCCGCACCGGTGTTCTGGACCTCGCGCTGGTCTCGCGTGGTGAGGCCGGTGGGGTATCCCGGGTACGGGTCGATGCCGCGCAGCCATGCGTGGAAGAAGTCGGCGAGTTCGGAGTAGTGGACGTTATCTACGTACGGCGGGTCGGTTACGACGAGTGTGACAGCACCGTTCGGGATGTCGGTTCGGCCGCCGTCGCCGGTCACTACATATGCGCTGTCCGGTTTGGCGACGAAGTCGTCCCAGCAGGACACGACCATCTGCCCGACCGGAGCCGATAGGCCGCGTTCGGCGATGACGGTCCCGGCGCGTTCGATCAGGTCTGTCGGGTCCAGCTTGTATTCGTGTGCGCGGCGTAGACGCGCGAGCGTGTCGGCATACCCGCCAGATCCGCCGTGCGCACCCCACGGGTTCCCCTCGACAGAGCAGCGTTCGGGACGCAGCACATGGTTGTGGAAGATCGAACGAACCGGACCGGTGCCCTCGCCTTTGAACGAGCAGAAGCCGTTGTGGTGCTCGACGGTCTTGCCGAACGCGGCAACGAGCGCCTCGCGTTCCGGGCTGCGGCCGGGCAGGTCACGCAGCGCCGATGCGATACGGCCCAGGCAGTACAGTTGGCGGTCGTTGAAGAAGCTCGCCCAGGTCCGGTATCCCCACCGCAGGGCTTGGATCGTGTTCGTCCCGTCGGTAAGGTCGCCCTCTGGGGTCACGACGTCGCCGACGGTTGCACCGGCGAGCAGCTTGCTCGCCCGGTCGTACAGGTCAAGGTCGAACTCGTCGATCTCGCGGTACTCGCGGGAATCGTCGGCCGTCCTGACCATCTTCGCGTACATGCGCCGCCGCGGCTTCTGCCGGGCGAGAGCCGCGGTGATGTGGTTCTGGTGCCCCGCCAGGCACGTCATCGTCCGCCCACGGACCGGGCCCGCCAACCCGAAAACGGTACGGCAGCGGGAGCAGCGGCCTTCGGTGTCGGCGGTGACGTCCATCGGGCAGACCGCGTGACAGTGCGGGCATGTCGCTTGCCCTTTCGGATGTCGGCTCGGGTAGGCGTGCTTGGCGAACACGTAGGTCGAAAACAGCTCGACGTGCTCGCCGCAATCCGGGCAGTCGGCGATGGCAACCCAGAAGTAGTGCAGAACCGGTTCGCCCGCGGCGGTGACGTACAGTGCGTCAATGTCGGCGCGGCAGGACGCCTCAATAACGGCGAACAGCCGTTCGACTGTCTCGAAGTCCCACGCCTGCAGCGCCTGCCGCTGCGTCAGGGTCGCCACCGGGTTGATGTCGCGGGCTACGACCCGCGCACCGAGCTTCACTGCTTCCACGAGCGTTGTGCCCGCCCCGCCGAACGGGTCGTACACAACCGCACCGTCGAGCGCGCGGGCTGATTGCTTCCCGCCCGTGCTGGCGGCGGCGACCAGAACGGACCGGAGCACGGAGCCGAGCCGGCGCGCCCACCACTTGTGTACGTAGGTCGCCGGCCGGTGCAACTCCTTGCGCCACGACTCGTGCTCGGCGACGCGGCTGACAGCCACTGGCAGGTGGCGGCGTTCCAGCGAGCAGGCAACGGGTACCCCGCTGTTGCTGCGGCCACGCTGCTCAGCATTCACGTCATCTCCTCCGCCGTGAGGGACCGTATCCGCTGCCGTATTCCGGGTCATCCTGGGCCCGGTCGACCGTGCGATCACCTCCCCGCAGCAGCGTAGGCCTCCCGCATCGCCTCCGGTCAACGACAGGCGGAACGCCCGAAAATATCGCGCCTCCGTACGCATCTAACTCGCGTTTCTGTCCGATGCCGTTGCTAGCGTGGCCGCGGCAGCAGCGTCCGGCCACGATCAGGAGCATCGGAAACGATCAAGGGAGGTGCGATGGTCTATCTTGACGACCTCGTACCCCTCGACCCCGATCCGAGCGGGCTTCTTGAGCGGCTTCGGCGGCGGCGCCTGACCGACGACGGGCAGACGGTCGATCTCGGCCCGCTCGACGAGGCGACACTGAACCTGGTGCGGCGCGTCATTGCGACGACGACCAGTGACTTGTCCCTCGAACTGCCGCGTGGCCGACACGACATCGCTGTCCTCCTCGGCGTGTACGTCCAGCTCATGCGTCTCGGCGCGTGCATGAGGCACGAGATCGGACCCGAAGCGTTCGAAGGCCCGGTCGTTGTCATCGGGCGCAACACGAACATGACCGACCGGCTGCACCGGATCAAGATCGGGGCGGAGAACCTGTCCGATGCCCTCCGGGCGCAGCGTGTACGGGCCGACGGAACTGTCATCGACCTTCACGGGCTTGTCACCGTCGCGAAAGCATGGGACGACGGGCTGTTCTACCTCAACACATCACTCGGCTGGCCGAGCTTGGGCCGGATCCAGCCGGGCGTAGCCATCATAGATCGCACCAGCTTCAGCAACCCGGAGGCGCTCGACCGTGCGCTCGCATGGAGCGAGATCCACGCCGCCCGGCGTGTCATCGTGCTGAACAACCTCGGCGACCCGCGCCCGAACGCTCTGGAGCCACAACGTTGGATCCGGTGGAGTTGGACGCCAGGTTTGCAGTCCGACGTTCTGCGCGAGCTCGGCAGTCGGCCAGCGTGTGGGCCGTTGTCTATGAACGCGCTGCTCACCGTCCCTCCCCGCCGTATCGGCGTAGCCGAATACCGGGCACCGGAGATGACACGGCTGCGGCGGGCATGTCTGCGGGGTGTCGCAGCAGCCAGGAGGATTAACCAGTCGTTCCCGAAGGTCATCGCTGACACGGTCCAGCTCGTCAACATGCTCAACGGGCTGTGGGGCTCAACGAAGACCGCGAACGAGCATTCAGTGCACTACGCACGCGGCGTCAGCACTGCGACGCTGCGCCGGACTGTCCAGGATCGTGGCGACGAGGAGCTGCGCGGCCCGTGGAGTGTGTTCCGCGACACTGACTGGCCGGATCTGCGGCGCGACGCGCTGGCCCTTGCCGACCTTCTCGACGAGTTCAACCCACGCTTCGAGATGCTGTGCGAACTGCTGAACTGGGCTCGGGCTAACCGGCCAGGCTCCCGGGTTGTCGTCCGCACCCATACCCGCTACGCGGCAAGCGCCTTGCTGGCTGAACTGTCGGACGCCTGCCCCGACCTGGACAATCTGCTCAGCGACGGCGACCCAGCAACCGCACTCATCGCCGTCGTGCCCTATAGCTACCGGCTCCCGTGGGCGGTCGGCCCGGCCGTGCAGCTGCATCCCGGGGTACCCGCGCCCTGGCTGCGCAGCGCTCTCGTGTCCGGCGAATCGAACGAGGAAGTCGTTGTCGTCGATGCCGACGAGAAGCGCTGGCTGGACGCCGTGATGAGGGTGCTCGACCAGGAGTGGACGTCCGTATTGGGGTCGGCAGCAGGACGCCTGTACCTCGGGCAGCTGCCGGCGCCGCACCTGCGGTCGGCGCACATGGTACTCGGGCCCATCCAGGCTGACAGCCGCGGCGACGAAGACGGACAGTCTGATACCCCTGCGTCATCCATCGACATTTCAGACCTG
>DATKQH010000185.1:0-2434 GCA_035532775.1 Streptosporangiaceae bacterium | reverse complement strand
TGACCGTCAACGACGTAGTGCTCGCCGTCATCACGACCGGGTTCCGTGCGCTGCTCGAGGCCCGCGGGGAGCTGGAGGACGGGCTGGTAGTCCGCACGCTCGTGCCGGTCTCGCTGCGCGGCGAGAACGAGCACCAGCCGGTCAGCAACCAGATCTCTGCGGTCCTGGCCAACCTGCCGGTCAGCGAGCCCGACCCGGTGCGGCGGCTTGAGCTGCTGCACGAGCAGATGGGCGACCTGAAGCGAAGCAAGCAGGCGGTCGGCGCCGAGCTCCTCACCGAGATACTCGGCTTCGCCGCCCCGGCGCTGCTCGCGCTGGGGTCCCGAGCGGCGTTCAGGGTGCCGCAGCCGCTAGTGCAGGCGGTCACGACCAACGTGCCAGGGCCGCGCTTCCCGCTGTTCATACTCGGCCGCCAGCTGGTCGAGCTCTATCCTTACGTGCCGATCGGCGACAACGTGCGGCTCGGCCTCGCTGTTTTCTCCTATCTGGACAAGTTCTCGTTCGGGATCACCGCCGACCGGGCGGTGCCCGAGTCCGACCTGGACATCCTGACGGCGGGCATCAATCACGGCCTGGCCGAGCTCCGCTCCCAGGTGTGAAACGACGCCCGGAAGATTAGTCGGGCGGCTCGGCCAGCCGTTCCAGCCGGGTCCAACCGGCCCAGCCACGCTCGCGCATGAGGTCTATCAGCCGTTCCGCCCGCGGGTCGGACTCGACGGCAAGTGCGTCGAGAAGGTCAGACGGCAGATCGTCGTGCGCCATCTCGCCGAGGTTGATCTTGCCGGAGGCGCATGCCTGCTCGGCCAGGGCGGCCATGATGTCGGCGGCTTCCTCCAGGCGCGGGTCGTCGGCTGCGTCGCTTTCGAAGATCTCCGACAGGACCCGGTAGAGCCGGACGAGTTGCGGGTCATCGAGCTCGGCGAGTTTCCCGGGCATCCACTCGCGGATGTGTTCGGGCCAGCGAGCTGCAACCAGGATCCACCCGTCCCGCTCACCCTTCACCATCCGCTCTGACGCCCCGATCTCCCGAAGCCGATCGAGATAGGAGATCACCTCCGGCGGGAGCGCCAGGCTGTCCCCGGCAGCGAGTTGCGCGATCTGCTTGCGGCTGGTCTCCAGCCGTTCGATCTCGTCGCGCAGGTGGCTGTCGATCCTTCGGGCCGTTTCGGCAAAGGCCGGTGCGTCGGCTTCGAGCATCTGGCCGATCTGAGACAGCGGCACGCCAGCGTTGGCGAGGGTGCGGATCTTGATGAGGGACACGGCTGCCATTGCGCCGTACCGCCGGTAACCCGAGGCATCCCGCTCCGGCTCGGGCAGTAGTCCGATCTGGTGATAGTGCCGCACCGCCCGCACCGTGACGCCGGCGTATGCCGCCAGTTGACCGATCGTCAGCATGCTCTGATCCTGCCCCTCAACTCGCCCCGGACCCGGTCGACGCCGGCTCAGGAGATCCTGCGACGGTAGGAGATGTTCGCGAAGATGTAGGCAACGATGAGGATGCCGACGCACCAGGCGAGGGCGGTCCAGATGCCGGTGCCGGCCGGTTGCCGTGTGAGCAGGTCTCGGATCGTGCTGACGATGGAGGTCACCGGCTGGTGTTCGGCGAAGGCGCGCACCGGGCCGGGCATGGTGTCGGTGGGCACGAAAGCCGAGCTGATGAACGGCAGGAAGATGAGCGGGTAGGAGAACGCGCCCGCGCCGTCCGCGGACTTCGCGGTGAGGCCGGCGATCACAGCGATCCATGTCAATGCCAGGGTGAACAGGATGAGGATTCCGGCGACCGCGAGCCAGGCCAGCACTCCAGCGCCCGAGCGGAAGCCCATGCCGACGGCGACGCCGACGACGGCCACGAGCGAGATCACGTTGGCGGCCAGCGAGGTCAGCACGTGCGCCCACAGCACGCCCGATCGGGCGATCGGCATGGACTGGAATCGCTCGAAGATCCCGCCCTGCATGTCCGTGAAGAGCCGGAGTGCGGTGTAGGAGATCCCCGACGCGATAGTGATGAGCAGGATGCCGGGAAGCAGGTAGTTCACATACGAGACCGTCCCGGTGTTGATCGCGCCGCCGAGCACGTAGACGAACAGCAGCATGATCGCGATCGGTGTGATCACGGTCGTGATGATGGTGTCCAGGCTGCGTGTGACGTGGCGCATGGTCCGTCCGGTGAGGACGGCGGTGTCGCCCAGGAAATGCGTGGCCATTGTCATTCCTTACTTCTTGCCCGGCCGGGTCTTGCGGCCTTGGCTGCCCTTATCGGCGTCACTGTCCTTGTCGTCTTCGCCGGCGTCGCCGACGACCGCCAAAAAGACGTCTTCGAGGGAGGGCTGCTTCTCGACGTATTCGACCTTGGCGGGCGGCAGCAGCTGTTTGAGCTCGGCCAGGGTGCCGTTGACGATGATCCGGCCCTGGTGGAGGATCGCGATCCGGTCGG
>DATKQH010000184.1:0-38630 GCA_035532775.1 Streptosporangiaceae bacterium | reverse complement strand
TCGACATCTGACCGCCGTGACCAGCCAGCCAGCTCCGCATCGGGGCCCCGTCCTGGTTGCCGGGGCTGCCCTCGCCGACGGGCTCGGTCCGGCACTCGCCAGGCCGGTCAGCATCGGCGTCGACGACGGCATCGTGACCGGCATCTTCGAGGGCGACGGTGCCGGACAGGCAGCGGAACAGGCGGCCGGCCAGGGCATGACCGTCGTCGACGCGAGCGGCGCGACGATCGTGCCCGGCTTTGTCGACTGTCACAGCCACCTGACCCTCCAGGGTGGCGCTCAGTGGATCGCCCGCGGCGCCGATCCGACGCCCGACCTGATCGAAGCGGCCGAGCGGAACGCCGCGGCGCTGCTCCAGGCCGGCGTCCGGTGGGTGCGGGATGTGGGCTCGCCGCGCCGGGCCGACGGCGGTGACGGGCGCGAGCGGGCGCTGGCTCTCGGGCTCAGGGACCGCTGGCGGGATCAGCCCGGGTACCCGTACATCAGGGCCGCCGGAACCTGGCTGACAAAGGCCGGCACGCTGCCGGCCGACCTCTCGATCGAGGTGACCGATGCCGGCGGGCTGCTCGCGGCCGCCCTCGCCCAGCTCGATGACGGCGCGGACCTGGTCAAGCTGTACCTGGACGGTCCCGACGCCGGCGTCGCGCCGTGGTCGGCCGACGAGGTAGCCGAGGTCGTCGTCGCCGTGCACGCCCGCGGCGCCACCGTGGCCGCGCACGGCTCGGGGCTGGCCAACTGCAAGCTGGCCGCCGACGCAGCTGTCGACACCCTGGAGCACGGCTTCACGCTCGATGACGAGATCGCGCGGACTCTCGCGGCGAACGGCGTCACGCTCGTCTCGACGCTGTCGGTGATGCACTCGTGGCTGACCTTCGGCTCGACGACCACGCTGGATCGCTTCACCGGCGATGCCAGCCGCTCCGCGATCACCGAGCGGCTCGAGGTAGCGGAGGAGAGCATCAGGATCGCTCACCGGGCTGGCGTCGCGATCGCGGCAGGCAGCGACTTCGGCGGCGGCTCGGTCCGGGCCGGCCACCTGGCCTGGGAGGTGGAGGCGCTGGTCCGGGCCGGGCTCGAGCCGTGGGAGGCGATCGGGGCCGCGACCTGGCAGGGCGGGTCCGTGTTCGGTGACCCCCATGCCGGGCGGATCACGGTCGGCGGCCCGGCGCACTTCACGCTGGTGCACGGCGACCCGCTTAGTGATCCGGCCGCGCTCTGGCGGGTCTGGCGGGTCGTCTAGAACGCTGGCGGCGGGCCCTGAGCGGGCCCGCCAATGGTGAGAATGGTCGGCGAAGCTGAACGCCAGCCGGGCCCAGGCTGGCGATCTGCTCCAAGCCGGTGCCCGTGCTGTCTTCGGTCATGCTCACGCCGGTGCGGCGGCTCCGCCGATCGCCGCGAGCGGATCGCGCACGCGCTCGCCCGATCCGTCCCTGCGGCCCTCAGGCGGCGGGAGCGGGACCGGCGTGCCCGCGGCCGTCGCGCCACGAGCCGGGCCCGGCCCGGCCCAGGCGAGCACGAGTACACCTTCTCCCTTGAGGAACCGGTGGCAGCGGACGCCGCCGGTGGCGCGGCCCTTGGGCGGGAACTCGTCGTACGGCGCTACCTTCGCGCTGGCCGGCGCCGTCCCTGGCAGGGCGCCCGCGCTGCCGGCCACGGTCACCACGACCGGCTCGGCCGGCCCGGTTCCCGCTGACCCGCCGTCCTGGCCGGCCGCGGGGTCGACCGCGCCGAACCAGACCACGGACGCACGAGGGGAGAGCCTGATGCCAGCCATCCCGCCGGCGGCCCTGCCCTGCGGCCGGACGGCTGACGCCCCGAACCTGAGCAGCTGGGCATCGCTGGTGATGAAGACCAGGTCCTGGTCCTCGCTGTCCAGCTGGACGCCTCCCACCACCTGGTCGCCGTCCTTCAGCGAGATGACCTCGAAGTCCGAGGCGTTCTGCGGGTAATCGGGAGCGACTCGCTTGACGACGCCGTTGGCGGTGCCCAGGGCCAGCCCGGCGCCCGCCGCGTCGGCGGCGACGATCGCGACCACGGTTTCGCCCCGCTCGGTGGAGACGAACTCGCTGGCCGGCGCCCCGCCGGACAGGCCAGGCGCGTGCGCGGCCGGGGGCAGCGCCGGCAGCTCGAGCACGCCGAGCCTGATCAGCCTGCCGCGCGAGGTCAGCACGCCGACGGCTCCCCTGGCCGTGGCGGGCACCGCGGAGACGATCACGTCATGCGCGGACCGCGGCTCTGCTGACCGGCCGCGCGCCCTGGCCGGCGCTGGCTGGGCAGTTCCGGGCTTGCCCTGTTGACCATCGGGGGTTTCCTCGACCAGCTCCAGCTGGCCCGGCTTGCGCACGGCAGTACGCGCCAGCAGGCCTGCCGAGGAGAGCAGCACGGTGCACGGGTCGTCGGCCACCTCGAGCTGGACCGCGGCCGTCCGCTGGGTACCGCTGCCCTCGAGCAGCACCGTCCGCCGCGGCGTGCCGAACTTCTCCGCTACCGCGGCAAGCTCGGCGGAGACCAGCTCGCGCAGCCGCTGGTCGGAATCGAGGATGGCGGTCAGCTCGGCGATCTCGGCCTGCAGCGTCTCCCGCTCGCGCTCCAGCTCCAGCCGGTCATATCTGGTCAGGCGGCGCAGCGGGGTGTCGAGAATGTACTGGGCCTGGATCGCGGAGAGGTCGAAGATGGCCATCAGCCGTTCCCTGGCCGCGGCCGCGTCGTCGCTTGTCCTGATGACCTGGATGACCTCGTCGATGTTGAGCAGCGCGATCACCAGGCCGTCGACCAGGTGCAGCCGGTCCTGGCGCTTGCGGCGCCGGAACTCGGTGCGGCGCCTGACGACCTCGAGCCGGTGGTCGACGTAGATCTGGAGCAGCTCGCGCAGGCCGAGCACCCGCGGCTGGCCGTCGACCAGCGCCACGTTGTTGATGCCGAACGTGTCTTCCATCGGCGTCAGCCGGTACAGCTCCTCGAGCACCGCCTCGGGGTGGAACCCGCTGCGGATCTCGATGACCAGCCGCAGGCCACGATGCCGGTCGGTCAGGTCCTTCAGGTCGGAGATCCCGTTCAGCTTCTTGGCCTGGACCAGGTCCTTGATCCTGGCCACGACCTTCTCGGGTCCCACGCCGTAGGGCAGTTCGGTAATCACGATGCCGGTGCGGCGCGGCGTGATCTGCTCGATCCTCGCGGCGGCGCGGGTGCGGAAGATGCCGCGGCCCGTCTCGTACGCATCCCTGATCCCGTCCAGGCCGACGATCTTGCCCCCGGTCGGCAGGTCCGGTCCTGGCACGAATCGCATCAGGTCGTCGAGCGTGGCGTCCGGATTGGCGATGAGATGCCGGGCGGCGGCGATGACCTCGCCCAGGTTGTGCGGCGCCATGTTGGTCGCCATCCCGACGGCGATGCCGGCCGCGCCGTTGACGAGCAGGTTGGGCAGCCCGGCCGGGAGCACCTGAGGCTGGTTCTCCGTCCCGTCGTAATTCGGGATGAAGTCGACGGTGTCCTCGTCGAGCGAGGCCGTCATCTCCATCGCCGCGGCGGCCAGCCGCGCCTCGGTGTACCGCATCGCGGCCGGCGAGTCGTCGCCGCCGAGCGAGCCGAAGTTGCCGTGCCCGTCGATCAGCGGAAGTCGCATCGCGAACGGCTGGGCCAGCCGGACCAGGGCGTCGTAGATCGCCGTGTCGCCGTGCGGGTGCAGCCGCCCCATCACCTCGCCCACGACCCGGGCGCACTTGACATGTGCCCGGTCAGGGCGCAGGCCCATCTCGGCCATCTGGTACAGGATCCTGCGCTGCACGGGCTTCAGTCCGTCCCGCGCGTCGGGCAGTGCCCGCTGGTAGATGACCGAGTAGGCGTACTCGAGGAAGCTGCCCCGCATCTCTTCGGTGACGTCGATGTCGACGATGTTCTCTTCGAAGTCCTCGGGCGGCGGGGTTGTCGTGGTGCGTCGTGCCATGCCGCCATTGTGCCGCGTTCTTGCCGCTGGCAGCGACGACGACCCGCGGCAGCTAGGACAAGATGGCGGGCGCTGACAGGTTCGCGAGGTGTCGGCACTAGCAGCCCGGTGGCTATCAGCAGCCCGGCGGCTACGGCCAGCTTGGCAGCTATCAGCAGCCTGGGGCGCCGGGCTGGACCGGTGGTCCCGGTTACCAGCCAGGCTTTCCTGGCATGGCCAGCCGGGGAGAACGCGGCCGGGGCATGGCGATTGCCGGGATCATTCCCGGCGCGCTCGGAGTGCTCGGCGGCATCATCCTGATCCTGCTGATCGCCGTCGGCATCCACACGTCGAAGACCTGCAAATACAGCCCGTAGGAATCGCTACCCCTGCCAGGCGGAAGCCGCTGGCTGCCGCCGGATTCACAAGCGACGCAGCGTCGCGGGCGGGCTGCTGAGCCCTGCAGGGATCGCGTTCCCGCGCGCCCGCCTATCCGGACCATCGGGCGGCGGGTCCGGGATAGCATGTCCCTATTGCTGAATGCGCCCTCTTCCCATTCGGCGACGTCGAGATCAATCGGGCATGGCCTGAACTCGTGACGCAATCACGCGCGGTCAGCGGGCTGGCTGCGCGGAGGGAGCCGGATGGCTGACATGCCCTGGGAGCACGCTGACGAGGCCCGGGCGGCGCTCAACGCCATAGTGACCGATCCTGAGCATGGCGTTACCGCACTCTCCAGTCCCAGGACGATGTCGAATCTCCTCAAGGACCTGCTGCCCGATGCTCCGAGGGAGAAGAACCTGCTTGTCGCCGCGGCGGAGGCGGGACTCGCCGACACACTGCGCGAGCATGTCGCCCAGGGCATGGACTCGACCACGGCGATCAGGCTGACGGCGTCGTCGTTCTCGCAGCGGACCCCGCTGAGTCCCGACGCCTGTAGCTGGGTAACCTCCGAGATCGCCGTTGCACTCGGCATCAGCGACAGCAGGGAGGGCAGCGTGCCAGGAGGGAAGCCGGGCTTCCCCGCCATCGGCCAGGTGCCGACCGAGGTAACGCCGGTCCAGGCGAGCCGCTCACCCGGACCGGCTAGCTACTCGCCAGAGCCGGGCAGCTCCCGGCCCGAGCCGTCCGGCTTCCCGGCGGGGCAGCCGGCCTACTCGCCGGAGACTTACTCGCCCGGGGCCCCGGCGGCTTACTCGCCGGGCACCCCGCAGGCATTTTCGCCTGGCACTCCGCAGGCGCATTCGCCTGGCACTCCGCAGGCGTATTCGCCCGGGACCCCGCAGGCGTATTCGCCCGGCACCCCGCAGGCCTACTCACCTGGTGCCCCGGCGGTTTACTCGCCGGGCGGCCAGGCCGGTTACGCGCCAGGGCCGGTGCCGGTGCCTGGCTTCGGATCGGCTTCCGGTCAGGGTTACCCGCAGGGGCCGATGCAGGGCTACCAGCCCATGCCTCCCGCGGGTCAGGGCAGGTCGAGCAACACGCTCGCTGTCGTGGCCTTCGTCCTCGCCCTGGCGCAGTTCATCGGCTGGATCATCGTGCTGGCGCCTGGCCTGATCGCCGCCATTCTGGCGATCGTCTTCGGCTTCGTGTCGATCAAGCAGATCAAGCGGTCAGGTGAATCCGGCCGCGGTCTTGCGGTGGCTGCGATCGTGCTCGGGTTCCTCGGCATCGTCGTCGTGTCTATCCTGCTGGCCGTCGGCGTGGCGGCAATCCACAACACCAACTAGCCGCCTGGCAAGCAGCAGCTAGGTAGCAGAGAAACCCCCGTCCACGCAGATCAGCTGACCGGTAACGTAGTCGCTCGCGTCGCTGGCCAGGAACACGGCGACGCCCGCGAAATCGCCGGGCTGGCCGTTGCGCCCGATCATGGTGCGCGCGGCGAGCGCAGCCGAGCGGACCGGGTCTCCGGCCACCTGCCTGGTCATCGGCGTCGCGACGAATCCCGGCGCGATCGCGTTGCAGCGCACGCCCGATCCGGCCCAGGCTTCCGCCTGCGACCGGGTGAGCGATACCAGGCCACCTTTGGACGCGCCGTAGCCGCCGCTATTGCCGAATGCCCTGATGGCCTGCTGAGACGCCACGTTGATGATGCGCCCCCAGCCGCGAGCCGCCATCGAGGGGCCGAACTCCTGGCCGAGCAGGAAAGGCGCGGTGAGATTGACCGCGAGCGAGTGATCCCACTCGGCCAGGGTGAGCTGAGCCATCGGCGGCCTGATATTCACGCCGGCGGCGTTGAGCAGGATGTCTGGCTCCCCGAATTCGGCCCTGATCCGCTCGCAGGCTGGTCCGATCTCATCCCGGTCGCCCAGGTCGGCGCGGACACCGCTCGCTGTGCCGCCGGCGGACCGGATCTCGCTGGCAGTCCCGTCGGTCGCTGCCGCCTGCCTGGCGACGATGACGACGCGCGCTCCGGCGCCCGCGAGCGCGAGGGCCATGGCCTTGCCGATACCTGAACTGCCCCCGGTGACGGCGGCGACCCGGCCCTCAAGGGAGAAAAGGCGGTGAAGGAAATCGCTCATTGGCCAAGTATGGTCAGGCCAGGCTGGCACGCTCCATCCGGCCGGTGCGCCATCCGGGGCAGTGCGCCATCCGGGGCAGTGCGCCATCCGGCGGCACACCGCTAGAGCAGCGGCCTGGCTCCCACCAGAGCCAGTGCCCTGGCCGCCAGACGGCATCCGCTGGTCAGCGCCTCACCCGGTGGCTTCTTGTCCAGCCAGGACGGCAGGAAGCCCGCGCAGAAGGCGTCACCGGCCCCGGTCCTGTCTACGATGCGCTCCACCGGCGGCGCCGGTACCCGGACCGGACCCGGGCGGCCGTTGGCATAGAACAGCGCCCCGTCGGCGCCAAGCTTCATCACCACGTGCGGATACCAGGCATTGAGTACCCGGGCCGCCTGCTCGGGCTCGGGCCGGCCGGTCAGCACCCGGCCCTGGTCGGCATTGACGAACAGCAGCGTGGCGCCGTTGGTCATCTGAAGGAAGGGCTCGGCGCCGACTCGCTCGAGCGGCGCGGACGAGGCGCCATCCACCGAGATGGTCATTCCGGCCCGCCGCGCCATCGCGATCGCGGCGAGGGTGGCCTGCCGGGAACCGGTGTTGAGCAGGGTGTAGCCGGAGACATGCAGATGACAGCCGGGCGTGAACAGATCCTTGGGCAGGTCATCGGGGGAGAGCGCGGCGTTCGCGCCGGGATCGGAGAGCATGGTCTGGTCGCCCTTGTGGGTGACCATGACGACGCAGGTCCCCGTGGGCCGCTCGGGGTCCATCACCAGCCGAGCGTCGACCCCGTAACCCATCAGTTCCATGTCCCTGTTACGGCCAGCGATATCCGCGCCGCGCCGTCCGACGAAGGCGACCTCGGCACCGTCGACCGCCAGCCAGGCGGCGATGTTCGCACCTGATCCGCCGCCGTGCATGGTGACCGTCGCGGGCGTGTCGCTGCTCTTGGCTAGCGGCAGCATCGCATGGGCGACGGTGTCGGTCATGAGGTCACCAATGACGACAACGCGGGTCAATGCCGTCCACCACCTTGATTACAGGGCCGATCCAGCGACCCCCGGGGTCATCCGCCGCAGGACTCTAGCCCATAGAACTTAACAGTTTCGTGGGGCTGCCTCGGCATGTTCGCAGCCTGAATTCCAGATCAATGCCGAATTCCGGTCAACTTGCCCGCAGGCTGTTGCTGGCGAGTCTGGTGTGATGGCGGTGGCTGGATTGCCCGCAGCGGGCATCGGACGGGGCCGGGAGAGCCGATCCGGCGGGCCGGCGCACCGGGCCGGGCGCCGTAGGCCATAGTGGGGACGCATGACCTGGACATGGCAGTTTGAGAAGGCAGACGGAACGCTGGCTGGGTCCCGCAGCCTGCCGAAGGAGACCTTTGGCAGCCAGGGTGACGCCGAGACCTGGCTTGGCGAGCAGTGGCGGAACCTGCTCGACGCCGGGGTGGACCAGGTCAGCCTGATGGAAGACAGCCGGCGCGAGTACGGCCCGATGAGCCTGCACCCGCCGGAGGGCTAGCCGGACGCCGCGGCGACGGCGTCGCCGCGAGGCCGTCGCGCCTGCCGCCTGGCTGCCGCGAGCCCGTTATGGCCGGGTGGCCGGGCTGGCTGTCTGCGCCGGGTCCCGCACGATCACCGGGCCCAGGATGTCGTCGATCCGCTGCATGAGGGCCGGGTCAAGCCTGACCCCGGCTGCCTTGACGTTCTCGCGTACCTGCTCGGGCCTGGTGGCCCCGACGATGGCCGCGGCGACGTTCGGATTCTGCAGGGTCCACGCCACGGCCAGCTGCGAGAGCGTCAGCCCGGCCTCGTCGGCGACGGGCCGCAGCTCCTGTACCCGGCTCAGGATCTCGTCGGTGAGGTACTCGGTGATGAAGAACGAGCCGCGGCTGTCGGTCGCCCGCGATCCGGCCGGCGGAGCCGCGCCTGGCAGGTACTTGCCGGTCAGTGCGCCCTGCGCGATCGGCGACCAGACGATCTGGCCGACTCCTTCCTTCTCGCACAACGGGATCACCTCAGACTCGATGACGCGCCAGATCATGTTGTACTGCGGCTGGTTCGAGATGATCCGGTCCAGGCCCATGTCCTCGGCTATCTCCAGCGCAGCGGCGATCTCCTCGGCGCGCCACTCGGAGACGCCGATGTAAAGCACCTTGCCCTGACGTACCAGGTCGCCGAAGGCGCGCATCGTCTCCTCGAGCGGCGTGGCGTGGTCGTACCTGTGGGCCTGGTACAGGTCGAGGTAGTCGGTCTGCAGCCGCTTCAGTGATGCGTGGGCGGACTCCATGATGTGCTTGCGGGACAGCCCGCGGTCGTTCGGTCCTGGCCCGGTCGGCCAGAAGACCTTCGTGAAGATCTCGACGGAGGAGCGCCTGACACCGTGCAGGGCGCGGCCCAGCACCTCCTCGGCCTTGGTCCCGGCATAGACGTCCGCGGTATCGAACGTCGTGATGCCCTCGTCGAGTGCCGCCGCCACGCAGGACCTGGCAGCGTCCTCGGCAACCTGAGATCCGTGCGTGATCCAGTTGCCGTACGCGATCTCGCTGATCTTCAGGCCGCTTCTGCCTAGATGACGGAATTCCATCAGATCGCCTCGCCTCGAGCTACTCGTGCCGGTGGGATACGCGAGCTCCTGAGCCTGATGCTTCGCTTCGCGATGTACCAGGCGATCCCGCGCGTGCTCTGGCCGGGGAACCGCTTCTTGGCCAGGCGGCTGACCATCGTGCTGTGATACAGCGCCTCCAGCGCGATCAGGGCGACGATGCCAATCTCGAGATACAGGATCACCGACGAGTTCTTGGCCGCGCCGAGCAGGAACACCAGCAGGATGAGCGCGAAGACCGCGAACAGGATGTACTCGCTGACAATCACGCGGCGGGAGTCGATGTAGTCCCTGGCCAGCGCTCGCACCGGGCCGCGGTCCTTGGGCGGCAGCGCCCATTCCTCGCCCCGCCGCATCGCGTCCATCTTGCGCTTCTGCTCGGTGCGCCTGCGCTCGCGCTGCTGCGCGGACGCGGCCTTCTTGTCGGCCGGCGGTGCGGTGTACGGCTGCCGCCTGCGCCGTTCGACCTCGCTCCGCTTGGGGGTGGGACGGCCCTTGCCTGCCTGCTTGACAGGCTGGCCGAGGGCCTCGGTTGCCTCGTCGCTCTCCGGCACTGCGGAAGCGGTGGCGCTGCGTCGTCGGAACACGCTGACAGCCTACCGGGGGCGAAAGGACGAACCTCCCAGAACGCTCGCCTGCTTCCTGCGGCACTAGATACGGTGCATTGGCGAGGCCGCCGTGATGACGATACTTGTCCTAGGTCATAGGCTGGGAATCCAGCATCTGGCGAGGACTCCCGTTGCTGCGCCGGATGGCCGCTTGCGGCTGGTAGCGCCGGTGCCGCACCGGTTTAACAGGATGAGGGGAAGGCCGCGCTTATGGGCGTGATGAAGCGGGTTTCGACGATCTTCAGGGCCAAGGCCAATAAGCAGCTTGACAAGATGGAAGATCCGCGGGAAACCCTGGACTACTCCTACCAGACGCAGCTTGAGCTGCTTCAGAAGGTGCGGCGCGGAGTGGCCGACGTGGCCACGTCCCGTAAGCGGGTCGAGCTGCAGATGAACCAGGTCCAGCAGACGACCGACAAGCTGGACCGCCAGGCGCGCGACTCGCTTGCCGCCGGCCGGGAGGACCTGGCTCGCGAGGCCCTGGGCCGCAAGGCCGGCGTTCAGTCGCAGCTCACCGACCTGCAGGCGCAATACACCTCCCTGCAGGGCGAGGAGGAGAAGCTGACGGCGGCATCGCAGCGGCTGCAGGCCAAGGTGGACGCGTTCCGGGTGAGAAAGGAGACCATCAAGGCCACCTACACCGCCGCCGAGGCCACGACCAGGATCAACGAGGTCTTCACCGGCATCTCGGAGGAGATGAGCGACGTCGGCCTGGCGATCCAGCGCGCCGAGGACAAGACCGAGCAGATGAAGGCGCGGGCCGGGGCGATCGACGAGCTGATGGCCTCCGGTGCCCTGACCGATGCGCTCGGCGGCCCGCCACCCGACGACATCCAGGCCGAGCTTGACCGGATGGGTGCGAGCCACGGCGTCGACGCGGAGCTTGAGCGGATGAAGGCCGAGCTGGCGGGCGGAAGCGCTCCGAAGGAGATCGCCGGCACGCCCGGGCAGGCTGACTCATCGGTCGGCCAGCCGAGCGGTGCCAGCTTCCAGAAGGAGCAGCCCGGCTCAGGGGAGGCCTAGATGATCATCCGGATCATGGGCGAAGGCCAGCTCAGGCTGGACGAGACGGCTGTGGAGGAGCTCAACAAGCTCGACGGGGCCCTGGAGCTGGCGGTCGAGCAGAACGACGAGGCTTCCTTCTCCTCGGCGCTGCGGGCGCTGCTCACGAAGGCACGGGCGGTGGGCACGGCGCTGCCCGCCGACGCGATCGAGCCGTCTGAGCTGATCCTGCCCCGTGAGGGCGCGACCATCGGCGAGGTGCGTGACCTGCTCGCCGATGGCGGCCTCATCCCTGGTTGATGCTCAGCTGAGACTTGGCTCAGACTTGGCTGAGCGTGGCCGGGCCGGAACGCGGGCTCACCGGTGCTGAACCGCAGGCGGGCCGCACTATTCGCGGCCTGCCTGCGGGAACGTCCAGGCTGTCGTGCTGATGCCGCGCGGGCGGACGGGCCGGCCGCGCTCAAACCACTGCCGCTCTTGAGATGTAATGAAGTACGTCGGGTTCCCGCGATGGCGCGGGATGAAACGGAGGCGGCGATGGCTCGGACACGCTACGCCCCAGACAGGGGCCTGATCGCGCGGATGGGCGCGACCATGTTCCTGCTTGGCCTGGTGTTCACCGCGTTCATCATCGTGATCGTGCTGCTGCTCACGCGGTACAGCAACGTCAGCAACGGCGGCATCATCTTCATCGCCGTCCTGTTCGGCGCGGCGATCTCGTTCGGCTCGTTCTACTGGTCCGACAAGATCGCGCTGAGCACGGCCGGCGCCAGGCTGGTCGGCCCGCAGGACGGTGCTGAGGCAGCCAGGCTGCACGGCGTGATCGACCGGATCTGCGCGCTCGCCGACATGCCCAAGCCGCGGGTGGCGATCGCGCCGGCTGACATGCCCAACGCCTTCGCGACCGGGCGCAGCAGCAAGGTCGCCGTGGTCTGCGCCACCGAGGGCCTGCTCAGGAGGCTGGACAACAACGAGCTCGAGGGCGTGCTCGCGCATGAGATGTCGCACGTCGCGCACAAGGACGTGGCGGTCATGACGGTCGCGTCGTTCCTCGGCATCATGGCCGCTCTGCTGGTCAGGTTCGCCTTCTACTCCGAGCTGTTCGGCGGTGGCGGCCGTGGCCGCGGCCGGGGCGGCAACGACCAGAACGCGCTGCCCGTCGTCCTGATCGTGATGCTCGTCGGGATGGTGGTCTACGCGATCAGCTTCCTGCTGATCCGGCTGCTGTCGCGGTATCGCGAGCTATCGGCTGACAGGTCCGGCGCGCTGCTGACCGGCCAGCCGTCGGCGCTGGCCAGCGCGCTGGTGAAGGTGAGCGGCGAGATATCGCGGATCCCGACCAGGGACCTGCGGGCGGCCGAGCCGCTGAATGCCTTCTACTTCGCGCCGGCGCTGTCGGCCACCAGAGGTCAGATGACGCTCTCGAACATCTTCTCGACTCACCCGTCGCTGGAGAAGCGGCTGGCCAGTCTCGAGAAGATCTCTCAGCAGCTCAGCAAGTAGGTAGGTGCAGGTGGGATTCCTCGACACGCTGCTCGGCAGGACCAAGCCCGTGCCGCCGAACCTGGACGCGCTGTTCGCCCTGCCGTCCGCGGCGATCACCTTGCAGGCAGCCACCGACTTCACGCCCACCGGCATCGGCTCGGTCTGCTTCCGCGCGGCCGAGGGCCGGGCCTTCTCCGACATCGAGAAGGACGTCAAGGACCTGCTCAGCATGGGCGAGAGCAAGGCGCCGGTCGAGGTCACGGCGGACTCCTACGGCTTCACCTGGCTGGTCTGCACGCACGCCGCCGACGACATCGAAGGGCTCGTCACGGACCTGCACGCGGTGAACTCGACGCTGGAGGCCGGCGGGTTCGGGCCGCAGCTGCTCTGCACGATCCTCAGCTTCACCGACAGCTCGTCCCGGCGGCTCGGCCTGGTCTACCTGTACAAGCGGGGCACCTTCTACCCGTTCGCGCCGCAGGCCGGGGAGCGCAGGGACAACGCCGCCGAGCTCCAGGTGCGCGGCGTGCTCGGCAACGACCTCAAGATCGAGCCCGACCTGGGCCGCTGGTTCCCCGTCTGGGGCGCGCCGGGACTCTGACCGACGCCGCCAGACGGGCGGCACGCCGGTCAGGGCAGCGCGAGCATCTGGTCGAGTGCGGCCTTCGCCTCGGTCGCCGTCGGCGGATCGACCGTGATCTGATTCACGACCTGGCCGGCCGCCAGCGATTCCATGGCCCACACCAGATGAGGCAGGTCGATCCTGTTCATCGTGGAGCAGTAGCAGACGGTCTTGTCGAGGAAGACGATGGTCTTGTCCTGGTAGGTCTCGGCCAGCCGCTGCACCAGGTTCAGCTCGGTGCCGACCGCCCAGGCTGAGCCCGCCGGGGCCTTCTCGATGGTGGCGATGATCTTCTCCGTGGAGCCGATCTGGTCTGCGGTCGTCACTACCTCGTGCATGCATTCGGGGTGGACGATGACGTTGACGCCCGGAACCCGGCGCCTCACCTCGGCGACATTGTCTGCGGTGAACCGGCCGTGTACCGAGCAGTGCCCGCGCCACAAGATCATGGTGGCTGCCCGCAGCGCGCCGGGCTCGAGGCCGCCGTTCGGCCGGTGCGGGTTCCAGACCACGCAGTCGTCGAGGCTCATCCCGAGCTCGAGAACCGCGGTGTTGCGGCCGAGATGCTGGTCGGGCAGGAACAGCACCTTGCTGCCCTTGCTCAGCGCCCATTCGAGCGCGCGCCGGGCGTTCGACGAGGTACAGACCGTGCCGCCGTGCCGGCCGGTGAAGGCCTTGATATCGGCCGAGGAGTTCATGTAGGTGACCGGGACGACCGTATCGGCCAGCCCGAGATCCTCAAGGTTCTCCCAGCACTCCTCGACCTGGCTGTAGGTCGCCATGTCGGCCATCGAGCATCCGGCCGCGAGGTCCGGCAGGATGACCCGCTGGGACGGCGATGTCAGGATGTCGGCAGACTCGGCCATGAAGTGCACGCCGCAGAAGATCACGTACTCGGCGTGCGGCCGGGCGGCCGCCTCGCGGGCCAGCTTGAACGAGTCCCCGGTGACGTCGGCGAACCTGATCACCTCGTCACGCTGGTAATGGTGGCCGAGGATGAACGCCCGGTCGCCGAGAACCGCGCGGGCTCGCTCGGTGCGGCGCACCAGGGAGGGGTCGGACGGCAGCGGCAGCTCGCCCGGGCAGGACACACCACGCTCGCTATGAAGGTCGGATTCTGCGCCCAGCACGAGCAGCGGTATCTGACGGCCGCGCTCGCCGACGCGGCCCCTGTCGCGGGCGGCCGGATCGGTGACGGTGAGCTGACTTGACGAGCTGGACATGGCGAGCCCCACTTCACGATACTTATCGTCGAACTGACGATACTACAAGGATACTCCTGTCGCTGGCGATGAGTTCACCGAGCCCGCCCGATTTATGGCACAGCCTGTCCGGTTTGCGGGCCACGCCGGTGCTGCCGCGGCGAGCGGCCCACGTGACGACATCCGAAGCAGGACTCCCGGCCAAGACGGAATGAGCGCGGCAGGCATATCGTTGGAACGCATGGACGACATGCCGCACCGGACGTTGCGGTGCCTTTGACCACGGGAGCTAACCAGATGACAGTTCAGGACGACATGACGGCTCAGGGCGTCCTCCTGACCGAGGTTGCGGCGGCCAAGGTCAGCAGCCTGCTGGCCCAGGAAGACCGTGATGACCTCCGGCTGCGGATCGCGGTCCAGCCCGGGGGTTGTTCTGGGCTGCGCTACCAGCTCTACTTCGACGAGCGCCAGATCGACGGCGACGTCGTCAGTACCTTCGACGGCGTCCAGGTCGTGACCGACAAGATGAGCGGGCCCTACCTGACCGGCGCCACCATCGACTTCGTGGACACGATCGAGAAGCAGGGTTTCACCATCGACAACCCGAACGCGAGCGGATCCTGTGCCTGCGGAGACTCCTTCCACTGACCCAGGCAGTCGCATCGACCAGCCGGCCGGCGTCGGACAGGCGTCGGCCGGCTGGTGGCCGCCAGTAATAAGACGCTGCCGACGGCGCAGCCTGTAGCCTGGGACTGATTCCGCAGCCCGTGCATCCCTGCCGCCAGAACGCTCACGAGGCCATGACCGGCCCGCGCTCCTAGCGGTTCCGCGTCGTCAGAAGGACCGCCGTGCGCATAGCAGTAACCGGGTCGATCGCGACCGACCACCTGATGACCTTCCCCGCCCGGTTCGTCGACCAGCTGATGCCGGACAAGCTCGACAAGATCGCGTTGTCCTTCCTGGTCGATACGCTCGTGATCAGGCGTGGCGGCGTGGCCGCCAATATCGCCTTCGGGCTCGGCTGCCTGGGCCTCCGGCCGCTCCTCGTCGGCACGGCAGGACAGAGCGACTTCGCCAGCTATCGCGAGTGGCTGGAGCGCCATGGCGTCGATACGAAGGGCGTGCGGGAGTCGACCCAGCACCATACCGCCAGGTACATCGGCACTACCGACGTGGACATGAACCAGATCGCCTCCTTCTATCCGGGCGCGATGACGGAGGACCGGGAGATCGATCTTGCCGACCTGGCCGGCCAGGTCGAGCTCGTCCTGATCGGCGCCAGCGATCCTGACGCGATGCTCGCGTTCACCAAGCAGTGCATCCAGAATCAGATCCCGTTCGCCGCCGATACCTCCTGGCAGCTTGCCCGCCTGGACGGCGAGCAGGTCAAGACGCTCCTGACCGGCGCCGAGTACCTGTTCTGCAACGAGTACGAGGCGACGCTCACCGAGCACAAGACCGGCTGGTCGACGTCGGACCTCAACGACCGGGTGGGCGTCAGGGTCACGACGCTGGGCGCACGCGGCGCCAGGATCGACCGGGCCGGGCATGAGCCGATCCTGATTCCCGCCGTGCCGCGGGTC
Source organism: Streptosporangiaceae bacterium (assembly GCA_035532775.1). Classification (GTDB taxonomy): domain Bacteria; phylum Actinomycetota; class Actinomycetes; order Streptosporangiales; family Streptosporangiaceae; genus Chersky-822. The sequence goes on along the minus strand of DATKQH010000184.1, from coordinate 23,104 downwards.
GAGCCGAAGGAGCCGACCGGCGCGGGAGACGCGTTCCGGGCCGGATTCCTGGCGGCCGTCTCGTGGGGCCTGAGCCTGGAGCGGGCGGCGCAGCTCGGCAACATCGTCGCCGTCCATGCGCTGGAGACCACGGGCACGCAGGAGTACCAGATCCAGCCTGAGCCTTTGACCAGGCGGTTCGCCGCCGCCTACGGTGAGGTGGCCGCCGCCGAGATCGCCAGAACTTTCATCTAGGGCCGTATCGCGCCATGTCGGGGGACGGTTCAAGGCGCCCGGCCTGCGGCGCGGCCGCCCGAGCGGGCGGGGCATCGCCCGCTCCGCTGCCGAAGACGCCCGTCCTGCTGATGACCTGCCAGCGCTGCCGGGTGCCGAGCAGCGCCGTCATGACCGATTGGATGGTCACCAGATACATGAGCTGGCGGTACACCACTTGCTGCAGCGGCAGCGCCCACAACGTCCGCAGTCGCTCGCGATCTATCCGGAGCGCGTATCCGCAGGCCACGAGCTGCAGACCGTTGAATCCCAGCCAGAAGGCGGCCACGCTGACGGGGTTGAGGAAGATGAGCCCGTAGATCGCTGCCAGGTCGACCACGGGCGCGATGAGCGGCAGCAGGACCTGATAAAAGGCCAGATACACCAGGCATCGTCGCCCGAAATGGCCAGAGGGTCCTCCCTCGACCACCGATCGCCTGTGCTTCCACATGGACTGCATGGTCCCGTAACACCAGCGGTACCGCTGCCGCCAGAGCTGGCGCAGCGAGGCGGGCGCCTCTGTCCAGGCCACAGCCCGCGGCTCGTAGACAACCCGCCAGCCGGACCGGCAAATCGTCATCGTGAGGTCGGTGTCCTCGGCCAGTGTGCCCGAGCTGACGCCGCCCACATCCTCGAGCGTCGCGCGTCTGAACGCCCCGATTGCACCCGGAACAGTGGGAATAGTGCCGAGCAGGTCGAACATCCGCCGTTCGAGGTTGAAGCCCATGACATATTCAAGGTGCTGCCATCTGCCGAGCAGGCCACTCCTGTTCGCAACCTTCGTGTTGCCGCTGACCGCTCCGACGTCCGGATCCATCATCCGGATGGCGAGCTGGCCGAGTGCGTTTGGGGCGAAGATCGTGTCACCATCGACGAGGACGAGGATATCGAACCAGGCCTCGGCGATGCCGCGGTTGAGTGCCGCAGGCTTTCCTGCGTTGGGCTGACTGATGACGCGGACGCCGGGCAGGCGCAAGCTGCGGACGATCGCAGCCGTATCGTCGGTCGAGCCATCGTCCACGACGATGACCTCGATCTGGCCAGGGTACTTGCTGCGCATCATCGAGAGCACGGTCGCGGCGATCCCGGCTGCCTCGTTGTAGGCCGGAACAACGACGGAGATGCCAGGCGCCGGCCACGTACGGCGGCTGCTCACGGGAACTCTCCTGCGGCGCCGGTGCCTGCGAGCGAAGTACATGAGAGCCAGGATCCGCAGGACCATCAGGACGCTGGCGACTGCCAGGCACACCGCCAGCGCGGCGATGGTGTGATCTGCCGCCTGCTGGCTGAGAACAAGAGCCGTGCCGACGATGCGCTGTACCGGAGTGGCCGGCACGTCGCCGGCTGCCAGGTGCAGCGCGGCCGTCACGGTGGCGAACCGGTATCCGCGTGCCTTGAGCCGGTCGATGATCTGAGGAAGCGCACGAACGGTCTGACGGCGGTTGCCTCCCGAATCGTGCAGCATGATGACAGCGCCTCGGTCGCCGCGCGGCATCGCGTTGGCCACGATGTCGGAGACGCCGGGCCGCGCCCAGTCCCGGGTATCGAGGGATGCGAGCACCACCAGATAGCCGAACCTGGCGGCCTGCCGGTAGGCCGTCCAGTCCGCGGCTGTGAGCGCGTTGGGATTGCTGCTGTACGGCGGCCGCAGCAGCGTCGTCCGCACCCCAGCGGCGCCGGCCAGTGCGTTCTGGGTGAGCGTCAACTCGAGCGGCAGTCGCCAGCCGGCATCCGCCAGGTTCGCGTGAGTGTAGGTATGCGAGCCGACCTCGTCTCCAGCCTGTAGCTCGGCACGGACGATCGAAGGGTTGCTCGCGACGTGGGCGCCTACGACGAAGAAGGTGGCCGGAACATGCTCGCGCCGCAGGATGGCGAGTATCTTCGGGGTCCAGATCGGATCGGGTCCGTCATCGAAGGTCAGGGCGACGGTGCGGGCAGGCATGGAGTAGGAGTACGGATGGCTGCCGGTCGCGTTGATGACGGGTCCGCCGTGAACCAGCTTGCCCGGGCCTTCTGGTCCATGAGAGCCCGCCAGATTGGCCGTCTGCGGGGACTCGCCGAGCACGCCGTGGGAGTAGCCCTCGACCACCAGGGCGGTCGCGAAGACGAGCAGGACGAGGGCGACGAATGCCCAGTGGCCGCGCGTCTGGCGCATCGCGCGGTGCCGGGCCGGCCGGTGGGCCTGCCTACCTGGCATGGGTGGATGACGGGGACGGATGCGGGTGCGCGCTCTTCGTCCGCCCTGGGGGAGTCTTGCCCGCACTATTCGTCGGAGCTGGGGAACTGCTCGGGCTGGCCGCCGGTGACGTGGGAGTAGCTGACGGCGACGGCGATCTCGATCTGGACGAGCGTGGCCCGGGCGAGGCGCTGCGACTCGACGACGCGCCAGTCGATCCTGGCGCGGGGTGGCCCGATGTGCCGTTACCGGGCCGACGTGAGTGATTGCCGTCGCCCAGATGCCCCTGGCCATGCGCACGCGGCGCGCCGAAGACGCTGAACGGGGTATCCGGACCACCGAACAGCGAGATGCCTGCCACGATCAGGGCGCCGACAAGGAAGATGCTTCCGCCCATTCCGAGCAGTCGCACGAGCCGTCTGCGCTGACCAGAGGGGTCGGTGAAGATCGGGCTGCTCGTGGTATCCCTGGGGTGGGCGGGGTGCGAATTATCGGGCGGCGGTTGCTCCACGAAGGCGAGTGTAGGGGAACGATTCCCCCGAAACGAGGATAACAGGCAGCCTGCCTAGTAGCTGCGCCGCACCAGGAAAGCCCAGCCGTCGCTGGCGGCGAGTTCCGCCGAGCCGACGAACTCATGTGACTTAAGGCCGCACCAGGCTGGCACATCGGTCTTCGCGGCCGGGTCATCGGCAAGTACCTGCACGATCTGGCCTACCGCGACCTCGCCGATCCGCTCAGCCAGCAAGATGATCGGGATCGGGCATTTCCTGCCCAGCGCGTCGATGCTCAGCGCGGGAGCCTGCGTGGCGCCTGGCAGGTCCGCGTGCGGCGGGGGGGTCAACTGTTCACCTCTGGCGGTTCCGACTCGATCTGATAACTCCACGGGGCACACGTTATCTGGCCTCCTGCGGCTGGGCAGCCGTGCCACGCAGGCGGCTGACGATCTCAGGGAGGACGGTGAGGAAGTCCGTCACCGATTCCTCCGTCGTGCCACGCGGCAGCGACACCCGAACGTTGCCGTGGGTGATCGCCCCCATCGCGGCCAGCACATGGCTCGGCTGCTGGGTGTCGGTGGCGCAGGCGCTACCTGAGGAGACCGAGAACCCGGCCTTGTCGAGCTCGATAACCAGCGCTTCGCCGTCGATGTAGAGGCAGGAGAAGGTGACGATGTGCGGCAGCGAGCCGGCGCCGTCGCCGTGCACCACGCAGTCCGGCACGAGCGTCTTGAGCTGATCCCTGATCTGCCCGGTCAGCAGGCGGAGCGCGATATCGGCCTCGTCGCGGTCCGCCTCGAACGCCTCGAGGGCCGCGGCTGCCGACATGATGGCGGGCAGGTTGGGGAAACCGGGCACCCTGTGTCCCTCCCGATTGCCCGCGGGCATCGGTGACCGCCAGCGGACCGACTTGCGGATCACCATGACGCCGACGCCTGGCGGTCCTCCCCACTTGTGGCCGCTCGCCGCCAGGATCGACCACTCGGCGGGCAGCGGCGCGCGGCCTGCCGAGGCAGCCGCGTCGACGAACAGCGGCACCCCGGCGGCCTGGCTCTCGGCGGCGACCTCCTCCACCGGCTGCACGGTCCCGACCTCGTGATTCGCCGACTGCAGGCAGGCGAGAACGGTCCTGTCCCGGCGGATGGCCTCGGTGAAGCCAGCGACGTCAACGCGTCCGTCCGCACCCACCCCGGCGATCGTCACCTGGCTGCCGGACTGCTCCAGCGCCGCCGCGGCATTGAGCACGCTCGAGTGCTCGACGGCGCTGACCACGATGTGCCCCGGCCCGCGGCTGGCGGACTGACGTGCCCGGACGGCTCCGAGCATGGCAAGCTGGACCGCCTGGGTACCCGAACTGGTGAAGGCCAGCTCGTCGGCACGGCAGCGCAGCACGCCCGCCATCCGCTCCCTGGCCTGGTCGAGCAGGAGGCTCGCCCGGCGCCCCTCCCGGTGCAGCCGGACGGGATCTGCCCAGCCGTCGCCGAGCGCCGCGACCAGCGCATCCCGCGCCGCGGGCGATATCGGCTCGGCCGACGCGGCATCGAAGTACGCCATAGTCCGACCCTACGGCGGTGCGCAGGCGTTCGCGTGCCGCCCCCCGGCACTGCCCGCCGGGCGACGGCACCGCCCGCCGGGCGCCGCCCGGGCCGGCGGGGCACAGGAGTGCTGACCGACTCACCACGATCTGGCAGGGGTCGCGGGCGATCGGAGGCGAGGGCGTTGTACTGTTTGCACGACAGCCTGTAGGACAGGCATCCGACAGGCTCGGGAAATCAGCGCACCGCCCCTGGGAAGGCAATCCGTGAGTCCCATCCGCAGTACCTCACGCCACGAGGGGAGCGCACGACGGCTACGGCGCTGGGCGCCGCGCGCCGCGCTGCTGCTCGGTCTGGCGATCGCCACGACAGGCTGCCAGTCCAGCGCGTTCACCCGGCAGGGCATGCTCGTTCCCGTGACCAAGCAGGGCCAGGTCATCCTGGCGATGTGGCAGGGCTCCTGGCTCGCGGCATGGACCGTCGGGATCATCGTCTGGGGCGGGATCCTGTGGGCGGTCGTCTTCCACCGCAAGCGCGGCGACCAGCTCCCGCGCCAGGTCCGCTACAACCTGCCGATCGAGATCCTGTACACGGTGCTGCCGTTCATCATGGTCGGGGTGCTGTTCTTCTTCACGGCCAGGGACGAGAACTACATCGGCAAGAATCCGTCGCATCCCGATGTCAAGGTCCACGTGATCGGCGAGCAGTGGAGCTGGCAGTTCATCTACCCGCAGTACTCGACCGCCTCAGGCCAGTTCGTGACGCAGGTCGGCAGCCAGTGGCGCCCCGGGCTGCCAGCCTCCCAGCTGCCGCTGCTCGTTATCCCCACGAACGAGACCGTGCAGTTCAACCTCACGTCGATTGACGTGATCCACGCGTTCTGGATCGTGCCGTTCGAGTTCAAGCGGGATGTCATCCCCGGCTACGCGAACCGCTTCACGGTCACGCCGATCAAGACGGGTACCTTCATCGGCCGCTGCTCGGAACTCTGCGGCGTGTACCACAGCCGTATGCTCTTCAGGGTCAAGATCGTCACGCCTGCTCAGTTCAGTCAGTGGATCCACGCGCAGCAGGCGCAGCAGAGTTCTTCTGGGGGTGCTCAGTGACCGCCGTGAAGCCATCCGAGCAGACGGCTGCCGCCGCGCCCGAGAGCTACCGTAAGGGCTCGATCCTCGCTGACTGGCTGTCCTCGACCGACCATAAGGTGATCGGCCACCTGTACCTGATCACCTCGTTCGGATTCTTCCTGATCGGCGGCCTGATGGCGCTGATCATCCGCACCCAGCTGTTCGAGCCGAACCTCAGCCTCGTCTCCGACCAGCAGTACAACGAGCTGTTCACGATGCACGGCACGATCATGCTGCTGCTGTTCGCGACGCCGCTCTTCGTCGGGTTCGCTAACGAGATCATGCCGCTGCAGATCGGCGCGCCCGACGTCGCGTTTCCCCGGCTGAACCTGCTCAGCTACTACATGTTCGTGTTCGGCGGCCTGATCCTGCTGCTCAGCTTCCTGACCCCGGGCGGCGCGGCGGCGTTCGGCTGGTACGCCTACTCGCCGCTGACCAGCATGACCTACTCGCCCGGTGTCGGCGCCGACATGTGGATCATGGGACTGACGCTCAGCGGCCTCGGGACGATCCTGAGCGGCGTCAACTTCGTCACGACGATCTTCTGCATGCGGGCGCCCGGGATGACCATGTTCCGGATGCCGATCTTCACCTGGAACATCCTGCTCACCTCAGTCCTGGTCCTGCTCGCCTTCCCGGTACTCGCCGCGGCGCTGCTCGTGCTGGAGATCGACCGCAAGTTCGGCGCCCAGGTCTTCGACGCCAACAGCGGCGGCGCGATCTTGTGGCAGCACCTGTTCTGGTTCTTCGGCCATCCCGAGGTGTATATCGTGGCGCTGCCGTTCTTCGGCATCGCCACCGAGGTACTGCCGGTCTTCAGCCGCAAGCCGCTCTTCGGCTACAAGGGCCTCGTCGCTGCCACCATCGCGATCGCCGGCTTGTCGATGACCGTGTGGGCGCACCACATGTTCACCACCGGTGCTGTGCTGCTCCCGTTCTTCTCGTTCATGACCTACCTGATCGCCGTGCCGACGGGCGTGAAGTTCTTCAACTGGCTCGGCACGATCTGGCGCGGTCAGCTCACGTTCGAGACGCCGATGCTGTTCATTCTCGGCTTCATGATCGTCTTCCTGTTCGGCGGCCTCACCGGGGTCATCCTCGCGTCGCCGCCGCTGGACTTCCCGGTCAGCGACTCCTATTTCGTCGTAGCGCATTTCCACTACGTCTTGTTCGGCACCGTGGTGTTCTGCATGTTCGGCGGCTTCTACTTCTGGTGGCCGAAGTTCACCGGCAAGATGCTCGATGACCGGCTCGGCAAGTGGCACTTCTGGTTCGTCTTCATCGGGTTCAACACGACCTTCCTCGTGCAGCACTGGCTTGGCGTCATGGGCCAGCCCAGGCGTACCGCCAACTACCCGCTGCTGCCGCACCTCGCCACGACGCTGAACCAGGTCTCGACGGTCGGCGCCTTCATACTCGGCGTCTCCAACCTGTTCTTCTTCTACAACGTGTACAAGACGTGGAAGCACGGCGAGCGGGTCGTCGAGGACGATCCGTGGGGCTTCGCCAACTCGCTCGAGTGGGCCACGTCCTGCCCGCCGCCGAGGCACAACTTCACCGCGATCCCGCGGATCAGGTCCGAGCGCCCGGCGTTCGACCTGCACCATCCGAATGTGCGGGCCGGCCGCGATCCATCGGAGCGGCCGACGATCGGGGCGGGTCACTGATGGTCAACCGGACAACGGCAGGGGTACCGGCATGAGGGTCGAAGGCTGGCTCTTCCTCGGCTGCGCGATCTTCTTCGGCGTCGCCGACATCTTCTACTGGAACCTGTCGCACGATCCGACCGGCGGTACGGCGCTCGCGCTCGCGGTCGGCCTTGCCTTCCTGACCGGCTTCTACGTCCTGTTCACCGGCAGGCGGCTGCCGAGACGGCCGGAGGACGACAACGAAGGCGAGATCGAGCAGGGGACCGGCGAGCTGGGGTTCTTCAGCCCGCACAGCTGGTGGCCGCTGTTCGTCGGCATGGCCGCTGCTACCGCCGCCGTTGGCGTGGCAATCGGCTGGTGGCTGTTCCTGATCGGAGCACTGGCCCTGCTGTTGTCGGTGGTCGGCTTCGTCTTCGAGTACTACCGCGGCCACTACGCCCACTAGCACGCAGGGCTGAGAGCGTCAGCGGCGTCCCAGGCGCGTGTTCAGATTCCCGAGCCGCTCTGGACTGCTGGCGATCCGGCCGCGACGCCCGTTTCCGCGCAGTAATCGTTCTCGACACGTCGCGACTGTGGGACACGCCTCTTGTCATTGAGTAACAATGCAACTACGCAGTGTTACGACATTGACTCGGGGGAATACATGCACAAACGAACCATTCACGCGGCCTTTGGTGCGGTCGCGACGCTATCCGGGCTGCTTTCCGGCCTGGCGACGATGGCGACTGCGCAGGCAGCGCCGGCCCTGCCGACGGTCAGCATTGCCTGCGGCGATGTCGCCGGCCTTGTGGCCGCCATCACCGCAGCCAACGGGGTTGGTCCATCCACCATCGATCTTGCCCCGAACTGCACCTACACGCTGACGGCGGTGAACAATAGCCCTCTCGGCCAGGGCGCGAACGGCCTGCCGGTCGTGCGAAAGACGGTCGTGCTGGTTGGTTCCAGCACCACCATCGAGCGTTCGTCGATCGCCCCGAACTTCCGCATCCTGGAGGTCGCGGGAGCTAGCGGGAACAGCGCGAGCCTGACCCTCCAGGGCATCACCGTCAGCGGCGGTCACACCAGTGGCCTGATCGGCAACGCAGGCCGCGGCGGCTGCCTGCTGGCGACCTACACCGGCCTGCTGCCGACCAGCAGCACGCTCACGCTGCAGAACAGCGAGGTGGAGGACTGCACGGCGGTGGCTGGCGGCGGCATCTACGCGGGCTCGCGAGCCACGCTCGCGATGACCAGCAGCTCAGTGAAAAGCAATACAGCCGGCAGCGGCGGTGGCATCGACCTGGACTCGAGCGCGAGCGCCACTATCGGCCATAGCTTCGTCAACGACAACTCCGCGGCGAGCGGCGGCGGCTTGCGTAATAATGGCGACGCCACGCTCACCAGCGACACGGTGGCGGGCAACTCAGCGCTGATCGCCGGCGGAGGAATCTACAACGCCGGAGATCTCTTCTTTGGCGCGTCGTTCGCGCTGCAGAACAGTTCGACGGTGGGCGGCGGAATCTTCGCTGGCGGCTCCGCTGATACGCACATCGCCGGGTCGAAGCTCCAGTTCAATATCGCCCTGATCCGGGGCGGCGGCCTGGACAACACTGGCGATGCCTTCCTGCAGAACTCGTTCATCCTTATGAACACGGCACCGTTCGGTGGCGGCGTCTTCGAAAGCCTGTCCGGCTTCATCGCCGTCGTGAACAGCCTTATCGCGGGCAATACAGTCTTCAACTGCAGCCCGCCCGCATCGGTACCATCCTGCGTTAACTGATCACCGGCACATCACGAGCGCTGGCGCGGGCCGCATCGACGACTCACGCCAGCGCTCGTGGTGTCTAGCGCCCTGCTGTTCGTCGGCCCTGGGCCGGTACCGGCCCAGGGCCGTGCGCCGCCTAGCTGGTCGGGGAGCCGTCCCCGCCCGTGCTGTCACCGCCGGCCTCACGGCCGGACGAGCCGATGGCCGCGTGTGCCTGGTCGCCGCTCGAGACGGCTCCTTGCCCGTCGGGGCCATGCCCGTTGCCGTGGCCGTTCGCGCCATGGCCGTTCATGGGCACGGTCTCGGTCACGATGCGGTTCAGCCTGGCCCGCACCCGGCCGATGCTGCCGCGCATTCCCGGCGGCGGAACGTCGTCCTCGCCGCCGCTGACGCCAACGGGCAGCGGCAGCCGCTCGGGCTGAGGCAGGGCCAGCTTGGCCACCTCGTCCTCGCCGAGCGGCCTGGTCTCCTCGATGAACTCACCGTTCGGCAGTTGCCTGATGATCCCGGTCTCCACCCCGTGCTCAAGCAGATGCAGGTCCTTGCGCTGCAGGCCGAGGCAGATCCGCTTGGTGATGATGTAGGCCAGGATCGGGACCGCGAAGACCGCGACCCTGGCGATCTCGGTGACCGTGTACAGCGCGATGTCGAAGTGCTGAGCGATCACGTCGTTGGCGCCCTCTAGCCAGAGCACGCCGTAGAACGAGACAGCTGCCATTCCCACTGCGGTCCTCGCCGGAGCGTTCCGCGGCCGGTCATTGAGATGGTGCTCACGCTTATCGCCGGTGATCCACTGTTCAATGAACGGCCAGAACGCCGCCCCAGTCATGATCAGGCCGAGCGGCAGGAGTGCCGGGATGAATACGTTGAAGGCGAACGTATGCCCGAATATCACCCATTGCCAGGCCGGCATGATCCGCAGTGAACCCTCAAGGAAGCCCATGTAGAAGTCGGGCTGGGAGCCTGCCGAGATGGCCAGCGGGTTGTACGGGCCGTAGATCCAGATCGGGTTGATCTGGGCGAACGTGGCGGCCAGCGCACACGCGGCGAAGACGAACAGGAAGAAGGCCCCGGTCTTGGCCATGAAGTACGGATACATGGGCGCACCCACGACGTTCTTGTTGGTGCGACCCTTGCCCGGCATCTGGGTGTGCTTCTGATGGAACATGATGAACAGGTGCGCGCCGATCAGCGCCGCGAACAGCCCGGGGATCAGCAGCACGTGCAGGATGTACATCCGCGGAATGATGTCGTTACCCGGGTACTCCCCGCCGAACAGGAAGAACGACAGGTAGGTGCCGACAACCGGGATGGACTGCAGCACTCCCTGGGTGATCCGCAGGCCTGCGCCGGACAGCAGGTCGTCGGGGAGCGAGTAGCCGAACAGTCCCTCGAGCAGCGCGAGGGTGAATAGCACGATGCCGATCAGCCAGTTGACCTCACGCGGCTTGCGGTAGGCACCGGTGAAGAAGATCCGGAGCATGTGCACGAGGATCGCGGCCACGAAGAGGTTGGCCGCCCAGTGATGGATCTGTCGCATCAGCAGGCCGCCACGCACGTCGAAGCTGATGTTCAAGGTCGAGGCGTACGCCTTGCTCATGTGCACGCCGTCGAGCTTGACGTACGAGCCGTGATAGACCATCTCGGTCATGCTGGGCTGGAAGAACAGCGCAAGGAAGGTGCCGGTCAGCAGCAGGATGACGAACGAGTACAGCGCGATCTCGCCGAGCATGAAGGTCCAGTGGTCGGGGAAGATCTTGCGGAAGAAGGTCCTGAAGCCCTTGGCCCCGTGGAACCTCTCGTCCAGCCAGCTTCCCGTGCCCGCCAGCGCCTTGTCGATTGCCATTAGGACGGCCCCCGCTCCCAGAAACTCGGGCCCACCGGCTCGATGAAGTCGTGCCTGGCCACCAGGTAACCCTGAGCGTCCACCGTCATCGGCAGCTGCGGCAGCGCCCTGGTGGCCGGACCGAAGATCACCTGCGCGCCCCGGGCCGCGTCAAACGTCGACTGGTGACACGGACACAGTATGTGGTGCGTCGTATGCTCGTACAGGGCTGCCGGGCAGCCCACGTGCGTACAGATTTTCGAGTACGCCACGATGTTATCAACCGTCCAGTTCTGGACGACCTTGCCTGGCTCCGGCCGTGCGCTGAACTCAATCACATTGGGCGCGAACTTGATGATGATGACCGCCGCCTTGGCCAGAGCGTTGAAGTCGTCCTGGAAGCCGTCAGGAACCACCGTGATCATCCCGCCGGGCGAGCTGAAGTCAGCAGGCCTGATCGGCGTGTTGGCGCCGTAGTTGAGCAGCCGCATGCCCTTGCGCCAGACCGTGTGATCCAGCTTCGTGCCGGGGAGCGGCCCGAGGTCACGGAGCAGGACGATCGGTGCGAGCGCCACCGGTACCGTTGCGGCGATGAGCGCGCGGCGGACCATCGGGCGCTTGGTGAACTGGCTGGCCTCCGCGCCCTCCTCGAAAGTCTCGGCGAACGCGGCCCGGTCCTCCGGGCTCGACCGCAGCGGCTTGCGGAGCTCGGTGAGCTCGACCGTTGGCATCAGCCGCCGCACCCAGATGACGGCGCCGACGGCCAGGGCAAGGAACGCCAGGCCCATCGTCGAGCCCAGCGCCAGATTGGAGTGCAGCACGTTCGTGACCGAATGCACCTGGAAGATCAGGTAGGCGGCGATGAAGCCGAGGCCCGCCAGGGTGGCGATCAGGAAGCACGCCACGACGACGCGCTCCGCGCGCTTGGCGCTGACCGGGTCATCCGGGTCGGCGGGCAGTTCGCGCTGCCGTGGCACCGGAGGGCCGCCGGGGGCGCCGGGCGGTGGCGTCTTGAGCAGGGACCTGGCCTCGGCGGGAGGCGGAGTGCCGATCACCCGGTGCCGCGTCTCGGCCGGCTCGTCTCCGGCGCCGCTGGCATGGGCGCTCAGGTCGGAGAACAGGTCACCGGTCGGTTCGTTGTCGCCTGGCTGCGGGCCGGCGGTCGAGTCAGTCATGAGCCTTCCCGTGCTTCGCAGTGATCCACAGTGCCGCGAGCACCATGAACAGCAGCAGCCCGAGGAACGTGACCAGTCCCTCGGTGACTGGCCCGACCCGGCCCAGGCTGAATCCGCCTGGGTTGGGCTCGGCCCGGGTCTGGGTGACGTACGCGATGATGTCGCGCTTCTGCTGCGGCGTGATCGTGGTGTTGTTGAAGACTGGCATGGCCTCGGGGCCGGTGAGCATCGCCTCGAAGATCTGCCTCGGCGTGGACTTGGTCAGCGGCGGCGCGTACTTGCCGTAGGTCAGCGCGCCGCCGGCGCCGACGAAGTTGTGGCACTGCGCGCAGTCGGCGACGAACAGCTGCTGGCCAACTCCGGCATTAGCGCCAACCTGGCTGACGTCGGCGCTGGATGGGATCGGGGGGCCGCCGCCGAGCGAGGCGATGTACGCGGCGAGGGCGTGGATCTGCTGAGGCTTCAGGGCGACCGGCTTGCGCGGCTGCTCCGCGACCGGTTCCTTGGCTGGCATCCGCCCCGTGCTGACCTGGAAATCGACGGCCGCCGCGCCGACGCCGATGAGGCTCGGCGCCACGCCAGGCGTACCCTGCGCGTAGAGACCGTGGCAGCTCGAGCACTCCTGGAGGAAGATCGTCCGGCCTTCGGAGATCTGTGCCTGCCCCGTGACGCTGTGCGCGGTCGCCGAGGCCGAGCCGTCGGTGATAGCGGCGTAGCTCAGGCCGGCCAGCATCAGCCCGAGCAGGACAACGGCATAACCAGCGGCTGGGTGCCGTCGCCGGGCGGTGATCGGTCTCACGGCTATACCTATTTTCCGGTCAGCGGCAGCAGGTAGATGGTGGTGAACAGCCCGATCCAGACGACGTCGACGAAGTGCCAGTAGTACGACACCACGATCGCGCTGGTCTGCTGCTCATGAGTAACCCGCTTGGCCGCGTAGGTGCGGCCGAGAAGGAAGAGGAACGCGACCAGCCCGCCGCTCACGTGCAGGCCGTGGAAGCCGGTTGTGAGGAAGAACACGGAGCCGTAGTTGCTCGAGGACAGCGTGAGATGCTGCTTGAAGATCAGGTCCAGGTACTCATATCCCTGGCCGAGCACGAAATACAGGCCCATCAGGAACGACAGCACGTACCACTCGCGCAGTCCCCACCTGCGGAAGTCGAAGATCGAGCCCTGCCGTCCGATCTGACCGCGCTCGACGGCGAACACGCCCATCTGGCAGGTCACGCTGGACAGGATGAGCACGATCGTGTTGACGGTGGCGAGCGGGTAGTCCAGGGTCGCCTGCGGCCATGGCTGGCCTAGGCCGGTGTCCACCGACTTGATGGTGAAATACATCGCGAACAGGGCCGCGAAGAACATCAGTTCGGAAGACAACCAAACGATGGTCCCGACGCTGACCAGGTTAGGTCGGCTCGCAGGGGTACGCGGCATCACCGCCGCGTCTGGTGCTGTCGTCACGCGCCCATTATTACGACACCCGGTAGGGGAACGCGCCACGACCCCCTAGGTCGGTAGCATCCAGTTATGAAAGTTGTCGTGTATAGCCATGACGCGGACACCCGGGCCAGGGTCCGGATGGCCATCGGCAAGCGTCCCGCGCCTGACGTGCCGGTTGCCGAGGTGATCGAAGTGGCCACTCATCCCGCGCTGATCCGGCTGCTCGATGCCGGCGGCGCCGACGTCATGGTGCTCGACGGCGAGGCTCAGCCCTCCGGCGGCATGGGCGTCTGCCGCCAGGCCAAGGACGAGATCTTCAACTGCCCGCCAGTGCTGCTCATCATCGGCCGGGCCGATGACGGCTGGCTGGCCACCTGGTCCCGCGCTGACGCCGTGGTGAGCCATCCGATCGATCCTGCCGCGCTCGCTGCGGCGCTGGCCGGCCTGATGCGCCAGCGTGCGGCCGGCGCGGCCGACGCCGCCACGGCGTCGGCCTGACCTCGGCACCGGCCAGCCCAGTGGCGGCACCGGCGCGGCAGCCAGGCCCTTACCCGACCAGCCCTGCTCGCGACTCGAACTCCAGGAAGCGCTATGGAATCTGCTAACTCCTGGCCGGCGTTGCTCGGCCGGCTGATCAAGGGCGAGTCGCTGGCGGCTGAGGACACCGCCTGGGCGATGAGCGAGATCATGGAGGGCGTGGCGACTCCGGCTCAGATCGCCGGATTCGGCGTGGCGCTGCGGATGAAGGGCGAGACCCCGGCCGAGGTCGACGGGCTCGCGTCAGCGCTGCTCCGTCATGCCGCTCCGCTCAGCATCCCCGGCCGCCTGACCGACCTGGTGGGCACCGGGGGAGACCGGGCGCGGACCGTGAACATCTCGACGATGGGAGCGATCGTCGCGGCGGCCGCCGGCGCGCGGATCGTCAAGCACGGCAACCGCGCGGCATCTTCGGCATGCGGCGCTGCGGACGTGCTCGAGGTGCTCGGCGTGGTGATCGACCTGCCGCCGGCGGCCACGGAGAAGCTTGCCCAGGAGACCGGCGTGGTCTTCCTGTTCGCGCCGCTGTATCACCCCGCGCTGCGGCACACCGGCGTCCCGCGCCGTGAGCTTGGCGTCCCGACGGTCTTCAACTTCCTCGGCCCGGTTGCGAACCCGGCGCGGCCACAGGCGCAGGCGGTCGGCGTCGCGGACCCGCGGATGGGCCCGGTGCTGGCCGGCGTGCTGGCGGCGCGCGGCTGCTCGGCGCTTGTCTTCCACGGTGACGACGGCCTCGACGAGCTGACCACGACGGGACCGTCCACCGTCTGGGTCGTCCACGACGGCACGGTGTCGGAAACCAGGTTCGATCCCGCCGCGATCGGCATCCCGCGCTGCGATCCCGCCGACCTGCGCGGCGGCGACCCTGCTCAGAACGCGGCCGTTGTCCACTCCGTGCTGGCAGGCGAGCGCGGTCCGGTGCGGGAGACGGTTCTGATCAATGCTGCTGCCGCGCTGGTCGCCGAGGCAGGCGCGGCTGAGCCGGCGCGGCTGTCCCAGGCCCTGGCCGACGGCTACGGCCGGGCGGCAGCGGCCGTGGACTCCGGTGCGGCGGCGGCGCTGCTTGACCGGTGGGCCCGGGCAAGCCGGCGCCTGGCAAGCTTACTGCCGCCCGCCTAGGGCGCCGGGCGGCCAGCCGGGCCGCTCAGGCCTGCTCAGACCGACTCGGGATAGCCCAGCGAGAAGGCGGCATCGAGGTCGTGGCGCGAGTAGGCGCGGAACGCGATGTGGGTCTCGGTATGCGTGACGCCAGGGACCTTGTTCAGCGTCCCGGGAATGACGTCGCCGAGTTCTTCGTGCCCGCGTACCCGGACCATCGCGACCAGGTCGAATTCCCCGGTCACTGAGTAGACCTCGCTGACCTGCCTGATCTGGGCGATGGCTTCTGCCGTCTCGGGAATGCTCGCGACATCGGCCTTGATCAGAACAATCGCGGTGACCATAGCCGCCTCCTGGATCCCGGGAGCCCGCGCCCCGGCTGCGGCGACATCGTAGCGGCTCGGTGCGTCCTGGCTCAGAGGCACCCGGGTAATGGCGGGCGCCGGCGAGCACGGGGGCGGTGCGTACACGGCCGGCCCCGGGGCCGGCCGGGGACCCCGGGCGAGCAGCCCGAGCAGGCCCCTCAGCACGGCCGCGGTGGCCTTGGCGTCAGCGAGCGCCCGGTGGCACGGCCAGGTTCTGGCGCCGAAGTGGCTGGAGAGCGTCGCCAGCCGGTGGTCGGGTACCTCGGCCTGGCTGAGCAGCATGCGCGAGAGCACCGCCGTATCGATGACAGGGCAGGGCGGCCAGTCGATCCCGCAGTCGTGACAGGCCGCGGTAAGGAAACCCACGTCGAACGGCGCATTGTGCGCGACCATCACGCCGCCGCTGGCGAAGTCGAGGAACCCGGGAAGGACGTCGGTGATCCGGGGGGCATCGCTGACCATGACGTCGGTGATCCCGGTGAGCGAGGTGATGTCAGGGGGTATCGGCACCCCGGGATTGACCAGTGCGGAGAACTCGGCCACCGGCCGGCCGGGACTGAGCCTGACCGCTCCGATCTCGGTGATGCTCGCCGCGTCGGCCAGCCAGCCCGTCGTCTCGACGTCGACGACGACCAGGTCAGCTGCCGGCAGGAAGGGCGCGGCCGGCAGCAGGCCGGCCAGGAAACGGCCGTGCTGATGCTCGCTGGCGCGGTGGCCGTGCTCTGGACTGGAGTCATCTGGACCTGGCCGGGTACCTCGGCTGACCACAGGCGGTCCTGGCCGGGTATCGGGGTCAGGCGGCGTGACGGCCTCCGCCTCGCCGGCGGGCAGGCCCGAGCGAGCGGTGCGGCCCCGCAGCGGGGCAGCTGGCCGTCCGCCGGCCAGCTGCTGGCGAGACTGTACCGGTGCGCTCACAAGGCCACGCTATGGCCAGGTACTGACACTCGGCCCGGGTCTTCTTGCGTGCCACGCCGGGCTGACGCTCCGGAACGCGGCGCCACGCCCCCCGGAGGCGAGTGCCGCGCAAAGGGCCTGGCCGCCGACCGGGCGGCCGGCCGCCAAACTCGCGAATGGCCGTGGCAATCGCGACTGGCCGAATCGGATGCTTGCCGGCCCGGTCGCCGCGCCGGGCGGTTTCCCCTGGCCGGACCGGGAGAATGTGCAGGCTGTCCGCACGTGCAGGGAACAAAACTTAGGCGAGACTGCGCGAAGTGGTTGAATGCGCAACGCGTGCTTACTACTGTGGCTGACCGAGCCGATCGCTTGGCAGCCGCTTCAAGAGCGGCGGCGATGGGCCGCTACCGAGTTTTGAGTCCGGCCGCGAGGCCGGCAGGCGAACCGGGAGCCCCCTGGAAGATCGCGAGCGCAGCCGCTGAGGCGAACGTGAGCGAATTCCTGAGGGCATCGGACTGGCCGAGGCCAGCGCCGACGGGCAGTTGCCACAGCCCGGGCCCGTAATCCACTCGGCAGGTGAGCGTGGGAAAAGGAGCGTGCCTGGCGCGTGCGTATGCCGCTGTCAGTTCCCAGGGTCATGAGTCATCGCAGCAGCACCGAGGCCGGCGAGGTCGCCAGCGGGCAGGGGGCTGCCAGAGGCCGGAAGGCCGCAAGAGCCGCAGGCTGGCGGCGGGGCTGGGTGGTCGGCATCAGCCTGGCCACCGCAACCGCCGTGGTCGGGATCGGCGGTTCGGCTGCCGCGCTTCCGCAGCCGACCGTGACGCAGGTCAAGGCCAAGCTCGCCGAGCTGAACACCAAGTCAGCCAAGCTCGGCCAGCAGTACGACCAGGTGCTGCAGCAGCTGTCCGTGGCCAATCAGCGGCTCAAGGTGCTCAACAAGGAGACCGCGCGGTACCGCAAGTCGTTCGACGCGATGCGGCTGGAGATCGGCAGGCTCGCCGCCGTCGCCTACGAGCAGGGCGGTGCGAGCTCACCGGTCGCGCTGCTGACGTCCGAGTCGCCGCAGCAGGTGCTGGATCAGTCCTCGATCCTGACCGAGCTGTCGATCGCGAACAGCTCGCAGATCGACCAGTACCGGGCGGCCAGCCGTCAGCTGCTGAACGCCCAGCAGACCGCGAGCCGGACACGGGCCGGGATCTTGCAGCTGAAGCACTCGCTGGCCAAGAGGATCGCGGTGCTCGACAAGCTGAAGCAGCAGCAGGAGACGCTGCTGGCCCAGCTGACGCCGACCCAGCAGCAGGGAGTCGGTCCGGGTGGCGGCACCGGCGGCGGCGGTGGCGGCGGCCCTCCCGCACCGGCGGGTTCCCAGGCCGGTAAGGCCGTGAACTACGCTGAGGCGCAGATCGGCTGCCCGTACGTGTACGGGGCGACTGGGCCGTGCAGCGCCGGGTTCGACTGCTCGGGCCTGACGAGCTCGGCGTGGGCCTACGCGGGTGTCTCCATCCCGAGAGTCAGCTACGACCAGATGGCATCGCTGCCCGCGGTGCCGCTGCACACCGCATCGGGCGCCTTCACGACGAAGTACCTGGCGCCCGGCGACATCCTCGGTTTCGCCGGCAACTCACACGTCGGGATGTACGTGGGCGGCGGCATGCTGGTCGACGCGCCGGTTCCTGGCGCGAACGTGGAGAAGGTCGCGCTGTCGGGCTGGTACCTGTCGAACCTCGACGGGGCCGTCCGGCCGTAGGTTCTGCCCGCCAGCGGGACATGGCTGACGAAAGGCTGCCTGGAGGACGCCGGTCCTGGCCTGGTCGGGGCCGCGGCTCGGCCTGGCGGCGGCCGAGTATGTCCCGGGCTGGGAGTTCGATCTGCATAGCTGACGGCGATGGGTAAGGTAACCATCGTCATGCCTAAGGTCCTGATCGTCACCAATGATTTCCCGCCGCGGAGCGGCGGGATTCAGTCCTTTGTGCACGCGCTCGCGAGCCGGCTGCCGGCCGGGCGGGTCGTCGTCTACGCGCCGGCCTGGCCGGGCGCGGCCGAGTTCGACACCAGGCAGCCCTTTCCCGTGGTCCGGCATCCGACCTCGCTCATGCTGCCGGTGCCTTCGGTAGCCAGGCGGGCCAGGGCGGTGCTCACCGAGCATGGCTGCGACGCCGTGCTGTTCGGGGCTGCGGCGCCGCTCGGGCTGCTCGCACCAGGACTGCGCCGGGCCGGTGCCCGCCGGATCGTCGCCCTCACTCACGGTCACGAGGCCGGCTGGGCCGCGCTGCCCGGCGCGAGAGCTTTGTTGCGGCGAATAGGCGATCAGGTCGATGTACTGACCTATCTGGGGGAGTACTTCAGGATCCGGCTGGCGAAGACGCTGACTCCGGCGGCGGCCGCCAGGATGGTCAGGCTGGCGCCCGGGGTGGACAACGAGTCGTTCAGGGCTGGCGCCGGCGGGGCCGCGATCAGGGAGCGGCTCGGTATCGCGCCGCAGGTGCCGGTCGTCCTGTGCGTGTCGCGGATGGTTCCGCGCAAGGGGCAGGACACGCTGATCGAGGCCTGGCCGGGGGTGCTGGCGAGGCTGCGGGCCGAGGCGGTTCCGGAGGCCGGAGGGCAGGCGGCGGAGCCGGTTCTGCTGCTCGTCGGCGACGGACCGTACGCGCGTGACCTCCGCAAGCTCGTCCGGCGCAGGCAGCTGGCCGGATCGGTCATCTTCACCGGGCCGGTGCCGTGGGAGGACCTGCCGGCCTATTACGACGCTGGCACCATCTTCGCGATGCCATGCCGGACCAGGCGGCGCGGCCTCGACGTTGAGGGGCTCGGGATCGTCTACCTGGAAGCGTCGGCGACCGGCCTGCCGGTCATCGGCGGCGACTCCGGCGGCGCCCCCGACGCGATCCTGCCCGGCGAGACCGGCTACCTGGTCGGCGGCCGTGACGTGGCCGCGCTGACCCAGCGGCTGATCCAGCTGCTCCGCGATCCGCGCGGCGCGACCACCATGGGGGAGAAGGGCATCGCCTGGGTGGACCGGGAGTGGCGCTGGGACATTGTGGCCGGCCGGCTGGCCGAGATCCTCGTCGGCTGATCCCCGGAGGGGATCCCAGGGGTACTCGGCCCCGGATCTCAGGAGTACAGGGCCTCGATCTCGTCGGCGTAATCCTTGCTGACGACGGCCCGCTTGACCTTCAGCGACGGAGTCAGGTGGCCGCTTTCCTCGGTAAAGTCCGAGCCGAGGATCCTGAACTTGCGGATCGACTCGGCCCGCGACACCGCCTTGTTGGCGTCATCGACGGCGGCCTGCAGCTCGGAGTTCAGCTCGGGGTCGTTCGCCAGGTCGGCCGCGGTGGCGCTGGCTGGCTTGCCGTGCTCCTGCTTCCAGAAGTCCAGGGCCTCCTGGTCGAGCGTGATCAGGCAGCCGACGAACGGCCGGTTGTCGCCGACAACCATGCACTGGCTGATCAGGGGGTGCGCCCGGAGCCTGTCCTCGAGGACCGCGGGGGTGACGTTCTTGCCGCCCGCGGTGACGATCAGTTCCTTCTTGCGGCCCGTGACG
Source organism: Streptosporangiaceae bacterium (assembly GCA_035532775.1). GTDB lineage: Bacteria > Actinomycetota > Actinomycetes > Streptosporangiales > Streptosporangiaceae > Chersky-822. The sequence continues at coordinate 3,252 of DATKQH010000184.1, read as the reverse complement.
GTCAGGAACCCCTGGTCGTCGAGCGAGCCGATGTCACCGGTGCGAAGCCAGCCGTCCGGGTCGAGGGCTTCCTCGGTCGCCTTCTCGTTCCGCCAGTAGCCGCGGAAGACGACCGGCCCCCTGATCAGGATCTCGCCGTCATCAGCGATCCGCACGGTGGTGCCGGGAATCGGCAGGCCGACCGTGCCGATCTTGTTCCGGCTCGGCCTGTTCACCACCGCGGCCGCGGACGTCTCCGTCAGGCCGTAGCCCTCGAGAACGGTCATGCCCGCCCCGCGGAAGAAGTGCCCGAGCCGCTCGCCGAGCGGCGCTCCGCCAGACACCGCGTACCTGACCCGGCCGCCGACTGCGGCGCGGAGCTTGCTGTACACGAGGCGGTCGAAGAGCGCGTGCCGCAGCTTCAGAGCCGATCCGGCGCCGCGGCCAGGCGCATCGGCTCCCGGCGTCACGGACTGCGCCCGGCTGTAGGCGACGGCGGTATCCGCCGCGGCGCGGAACATGTTCTTTTTCACTCCGCTCGAGGCGGCCTGCTGCTGCGCGGAGTTGAACACCTTCTCGAAGACCCGCGGTACCGCGAGCAGGAACACCGGCCTGGTCTCGACCAGGCCGCTGGCGAGGGTTGACGAGTCCGGCCAGTGCTCGAGGATCGCGCCGCCTTCGATGCAGGCGACCTGGATGATCCTGGCGAACGAGTGAGCGAGCGGCAGGAAGAGCAGGGTCGAGGAGCCGGCGATCTCGAACAGCTCCGCCAGGGCTCCCTGCACCGCGTTGCGGCCGCCGGAGAGCAGGTTGCGATGGGTGAGCTCGCAGCCCTTGGGCCTGCCCGTGGTGCCCGAGGTGTAGATGATCGTGGCGAGGTCATCGGCCGTCCTGGCCGCCATCCGCTGGCTGAGCTGGTCATCGGTGACGGCGGTGCCCCCGGCCGTGACGACGCCGATGGTGTCGATCAGCCAGATGTTCTGCAGGTCGGTCAGCGCGGCCTTGACGCCGGTGATCGTCGCGGCATGCGCGTCGTTCTCGGCGAAGACGGCGCGGGCCCCTGAGTCGGAGAGTATCCATTCGACCTGCGCGGCCGAGGAGGTCTCGTAGACCGGGACCGTGACCGCGCCCACAGTCCAGATGGCGTAGTCGATCAGCGTCCATTCATAAGTGGTACGCGACATCAGGCCGACCCGGTCACCCGCCTGCACTCCTGCTGCCATGAGGCCCTTGGCTAGGGCGCGGATCTCGTCGCCGAACTGCCGCGCGGTCACGTCGGCCCGCTTGTTCTCGGCCTCGCGCCTGCGCATGATGACGATGTCTGGCGTGCGGCTGGCATTGCTGACGACAATGTCGGTCAGGGTGGCCGTGGCCGGGATATCGGCCAGGGCGGGAATGCTGAACTCGCGCAACGGGCCTCCTCGCCATGTTCGCATTGATAACTGCAATCCTCGTGGACCGTATCGCGAGTGTTCAAGCAAACCGGCCCCGGGTGGCCTGGTTCAGTGCGGATGATCTGCTTATTGTTGGCAAATGCGGGTGCATGTGGTGAGTGACGTGCACGGCAGGGCCGATGCGCTCCGCCGGGCATGCGATGGTGCGGACGCGCTGATCTGCCTCGGTGATCTGCTGCTCTTTCTCGATTACGCGGACTACTCGCGCGGCATCTTCGCCGAGCTGTTCGGCGCCGAGGCGGCCCGCGAGTTCATCGCGCTGCGCACGGCGCAGGACTTCGACGCGGCGCGAGCGCTGTCCTCCCGGCTGTGGTCCTCGCTGCCGGGCGAGCCCGCCGCCACCGTCAACGCGGCGGTGTCGGCGCAGTACGCGGAGCTCTTCGACGCGATGCCGACTCCGGCCTACCTCACCTACGGCAACGTCGACATCCCGCGGCTGTGGGCCGATCATTTGCGCGCGGGACATCAGGTACTGGACGGCGACCGGGTCGAGATCGGCGGCCTGCTCTTCGGGTTCGTAGGCGGCGGTCTCCGCTCCATCTACCGGACGCCGAACGAGATCGACGATGACGTCTTCGCCGCCAAGGTCGAGGCCATCGGCGAGGTCGACGTCCTGTGCGCTCACATCCCGCCCGAGGTGCCTGAGCTGCTTTTCGACACCGTCGCCCAGCGGATGGAACGCGGCAGCCAGGCGCTACTCGACGCGGTGCACCGGACTCAGCCGCGCTACCTGCTGTTCGGCCACGTCCATCAGCCGCTGGTCGACCGGCTGACCATCGGCAGCACGCAGTGCATCAACGTCGGTCACTTCAGGGCCAGCGGCACTCCGTACGTGCTCCAGTGGTAGCTGGCATGCCCGCCGCGGCGCAGTCCCGGTGTGGCAGGGCAGCGAGGTACGCTCCGAGCATGGCCGACAAGACTAGATCGACCATGACGATCGAGGCGCCGCGGTCGGTCATCATGGCGGTAATCGCAGACTTCGGCGCGTACCCGCAGTGGGCCTCCGGGGTGCGGGCCGCCGAGATACTCCAGACGGGGCCAGATGGTCTCCCCGAGCGCGTGCGGTTCACGATCGACGCGGGAGTGATCAAGGACAGCTACGTCCTGAGCTATCTGTGGCAGGGCGATGAGCAGGTGCGGTGGGAACTCGCCGAACGGGGGTCGGCCGTATCGGAAATGTCGGGCGCCTACCGGCTGGACGAATCGGACGACGGCACTAGGGTGACGTACGAGCTTGCTGTCGGGCTGGCGATACCGATGATCGGGATGCTGAAGCGGCGAGCCGAGAAGACGATCATCGATACGGCGCTCAAAGGACTCAGGACCCGGGTGCAGCAGACCGTCGGCGAGAGTGGTGGTGGCAGATGACTGAGCCGTCTAGCACGGGTTCTCAGGGCAGTACAGGGCCGGGCAGTGCCGGGCAGGGGAGTACAGGGCCGGGCAGTGCCGGGCAGGGGAGTGCCGGGCAGGGGAGTGCCGGGCAGGGCGGCGCCCGGCCAGGCGGATCCCGGCAGGGCCGTACGCAGCAGGGCGGTACCCGGCGGGGCGGTTCTGCGGGTGATTCGTGGGAGCAGCGGGCGACAGGCGCGGCCAGCGAGATTCAGCGCTGGCTGATCAAGACCAGCGCGCGGACCATGCGCGATGAGATCGGCGGCCAGGTCAAGGGCCAGGTCAAGAAGGCGTTCCGCGGGTCGGACAGCGAGCCAGGCGATAGCTGGGCCACGGCCACGACCGAGCCGCCGCACGCGGCCGACGAGGCTCCCGAGTGCGCGTGGTGCCCGGTCTGCCGGGCGGCCCGGCGGATCTCCCAGGCCAGGTC
>DATKQH010000183.1:0-2138 GCA_035532775.1 Streptosporangiaceae bacterium | reverse complement strand
TCGCGGCCTTGTGCAACCTGTTCTGCGCGACCCACTGCCAGCGAGTCGACCCGACCGCCGAGCAGGCGGGCGACATTCTCTACTTCCACGCCGACCCGATGGTCTGTGACCACTCGCGGCTCATCGCCCGCGCCGTACTGGCCTACCTCAGGATCGGGTTCGGGGACCCCCAGATCGACGAGCTGGTCAACGAAGTCCACGCCGCGATGCTCAACGGCGAAGGTTCCCTCCCTGACGAGGACGGCGAGTGAGCGCACCAGATACGCGGCGACCGTCCAGCCGCGCCATCACCCCGTTAGCACGCCCCCCGCCTATCCGGCCTTAGACCCAACCGGAAGTGAAACGTGGCCAACCCTCAGGAACCGGACCCAGGACGGAGGTGCAAAGCCGATGCCGCGCACTGAGGCACGCATTTTCACCTCCATCTGGAAAGACCCCGTATTCCTGGCCCTTGACCCGAGCGCGCAGCGGCTCTACATGTTCCTGCTCTCCCAGGACGACCTCGCCTACTCCGGGCTGATGCCTCTGCGGCCATCGCGGTGGGCATCAAAAGCCGCCGGGCTCACCACGGCGGATGTTGAGCACGACCTGAAGACACTGGAGGCATCCGGGCGCATGTTCGTCATCACCGACGAGGCGAGCGGGGAGCTGCTGGTCCGGTCCCTGCTGCGCCACGACCGCGCATGGAAGCAGCCCAACCTGCTCAAGCAGGCGATGGAGTCGGCTGGCCAGATTGAGTCGCCGCGCATCCGCGCCGCGCTGCTGGCCGAACTCCGGCGGCTCCCGCTGGACGAGTCGCCATCTGACCAGGTCAAGACCCTGGTTGGCGACTTCATCCAAGATCTCGACAGGGGTTGTCCTTACCCTTCGGCTTACCCTCCCGGTGACCCTGATCCTGAGAGTACGGACGACCCTGCGGCTGACCCTACGGACAAGGACTATGCGCGCGCGCGGGGGCTTGGGGAACGTAACGGTAGTAGTGATACGGATCCCCCTATCCCCATTACCCCCATTCCCCCTTCTTTGCCGCGCCCGGACCGCAAGCTCGGCACCCGCCTGCCCGACGATTTCACCGTCACCGCTGAGATGCGTGAATGGTTCGCAAAGAACTGCCCCCACGTCGACGGCCGCAAAGAGCACGCCAAGTTCGGCGACTACTGGCGCTCCAAGCCCGGCAAAGATGGCCGCAAACTCGACTGGGTCATGACCTGGCGGAACTGGATGCGCACCGCCGAGGAACGCTCGCGGCCCCGCACCCGCGCCTCGCCTTCAGCGCCTGACCCCCCGCCATCCGCCAGCCCCCGAGACGAGCACAGGTACCGCCGATGACCCAGACCGAGCCCCACGACATCGCCGCCGAGCAGGCCACCCTCGGTGCGATGCTCCTGTCCGCAGCCGCAGCCGAGGCATGCCGTCAGGCGCTCGTCCCGGTGGACTTCTACCGGCCAGCGCACCAGATCATCTTCGCCGCCATCACCGCCGCAGCCCGGGAAGGGGTGCCCACCGATGCGGTGACCATGAAAGACCGGCTGGAGACTGCCGGGGAGCTGGGGCGGGCAGGCCGGGCGGAGTACCTGCACACCCTTCTCGCGGCCTGCCCGGTACCCGCGAACGGGCAGCACTACGCCCGGATCGTCCGTGGCCACGCAGTCGTGCGCCGGCTCCGCGAAGCCGCCGGGCGCGTGCTCCAGATGACCGGCGAAGGCGTGGACCTGGACAGCGCCCACGGGCTCACCGAGCAGGCGCTGCGCGAGTTCGAGGCAGTCCGCGACGCTGGGACAGGCGATGGGATCACCGTCCAGACGGTTACCGAGTTCCTGGGGGAAGACGACGGGGACGACGCCTACGACTGGGTGATTCCCGGCCTGCTCGAGCGCGCCGACCGGCTGGTGCTTACGGGACAGGAAGGGGCCGGGAAAACTCATTTGCTCCGGCAGATGGCCATATGTGCAGCAGCGGGCATTCACCCGTTCACGTTTGAGCAGATAAAGCCGGCCCGCGTGCTGTTCATCGACTGTGAGAACACGCCGCGCCACAGCCGCCGCAAAATCCGCCCGCTCGTCACCCAGGCGCGATTGCAGGGCCACGAGGTGAACGAAGCGAACCTGTGGATCGAATGCCGCCCGCAGGGCATGGAC
>DATKQH010000182.1:0-3461 GCA_035532775.1 Streptosporangiaceae bacterium | reverse complement strand
CCTCAGCCGGCCGGCGGCACCAGGATCGCCAGGCACTCGACGTGGTGAGTCATCGGGAAGGCGTCGAACGCGCGCAGCCCGTCGAGCTGGTATCCGTGCCGGCCGAACTCCGCGATGTCACGAGCCAGCGTCGCCGGATCGCAGGACACGTAGGCGATCCGGCGCAGTGCGGGACCGGCGCACAGCGCGTCGATCAGGCTGCGGTCCGCGCCCGTTCGCGGCGGATCGAGCACCGCGACCGACGCTCCGCTCAGCCCGATCCGGTGCAGCACGTCGGCCGCGTCGCCCCTGTGCACGCGGGCCCAGGGCTCTGACCTGAGGTTGTACCGGGCGTCGCGGACGGCCGCCGCGTCCTGCTCGACCGCGATGACCTTTCCGGCCGGCCCGACAGCCTCGGCCAGGACGCCGGCGAACAGGCCAGCGCCGCAGAAGAGATCCAGCGCCAGCTCGCCGGGCTCGGGCCGCAGGCCGTCGAGGACCGCCTCGGCCAGCGTGTCGGCGGCACCGGGATGGACCTGCCAGAATCCGGCTGCCGCCACCCGCCAGTCGCGTCCGGCCGCGCGCTGAATGAGGAAGTGCGGGGCGCTGGTTTCGGGCCGGGAGCCGGCCCGGCCCGAGGCCAGTACCGCGCGCTCGCCAGTCCCCGGAGCGACCGCCACCTCCACCCACCGCGCGCCTGGCCACCTTTCGCGGGTCACGCCGGCCGCTGTCACCAGGGGATGTGCGATCAGGCAGTCGCTGACCCGCACGATCTCGTGCGACCTGTGCCGGTATAGCCCGGCCTGACCGTCCTTGCCGACCGCGAACCTGACCCTGGTGCGCCAGCCGAGTCCGCCCGCGTCGCCGGGCAGTGGCTCGACCGTCACGGCGTGCTCGAGGCCGGCGATCCTGCTGAGCTGCTGGCCGATGACCTGGGCCTTGATCTCGCGCTGCGCGGCCAGGCTGGCGTGCTGCCAGTCGCAGCCCCCGCAGCCGCCAGGGCGGGCGTACGGGCAGGGCGCGCTGACCCGCTCGGACGCGGCCTGGAGGATCTCGACAGCATCCGCGCGGGCGAACCTGGAGGTCGTCTGGGTGACGACGGCCCGGACCCGCTCCCCCGGCAGCGCGTGCCTGACGAAGAACACCTGGCCGGACTCGAGCCTGGCGACGCACCAGCCGCCGTGCACGGCCTCGCCGACGGTCAGGTCGAGCACGTCTCCCGGTGCCACTGGCCCGGCCATCTCACCTATCACCCCACCATGGTGCCGCCTGCTGATCAGCGCCGCGTACCCGGCCTTGGTGCCGCCTGCCGGCCGCTTTCGCGACCAGGGGCGGGACCCTGCGCTAGCACCACACGCCGGCAGGGCATAACGTTCTTCAGGCACCATTGCTGCTGGAAGGATGATCATGCACATCGTGATCATGGGGTGCGGGCGGGTCGGGTCGACGCTTGCCCACATTCTGGAGGACCAGGGCCACTCCGTGGCCGTCATCGACCAGGACGCCGAGGCGTTCCGCAAGCTGCGGCCTGGTTTCCGTGGCAGCAAGGTCAACGGCATCGGATTTGACCGGGATGTGCTGATCGAGGCCGGTATCGAGAAGGCCCACGCGTTCGCCGCGGTCAGCAGCGGTGACAACTCCAACGTCATCGCCGCGCGGGTCGCGCGGGAATCGTTCGCGGTGCAGCGGGTGGCCGCCAGGATCTACGACCCGCGTCGCGCGGAGGTCTACCAGCGGCTCGGGATCCCCACCGTGGCCACCGTCAGGTGGACGGCCGATCAGATGCTGCGCCGGCTGCTTCCCGAGGGTGTCGCGACGCTATGGCGCGACCCGACCGGCTCGCTCGTGCTTGCCGAGCTGGGCTGCTGCGACGACTGGCTCGGCGAGAAGGTGAGCGCGCTCGATGCCGCGGCGGACACCAGGATCGCGTTCATCTCCCGGCTGGGCGAGGCGCTGCTGCCCAGCCCGAATACCGTGCTCCAGCAGGGCGACATCCTGCACGTGATGGCCAAGGAAGAGGACCTCAAGCAGATCGCGTCGGTGTTCTCCAAGCCTGCCGCGCCGGGGAAGGGAAGCCACTAATGCGAGTCGCCATCGCTGGCGCGGGCGCCGTGGGCAGGTCGATCGCCAAGGAGCTGCTGGAGAACGGGCACGAGGTCCTGCTGATCGACAAGAGCTCCAGGGCCATCAAGGTCTACAGCGTGCCGCGAGCCGAGTGGCTGCTCGCCGACGCCTGCGAGATCGCCTCGCTCGACGACGCCTCCCTCGAGCGCTGCAACGTGGTCATCGCGGCAACCGGCGACGACAAGGTCAACCTGGTCGTGTCGCTGCTCGCCAAGACCGAGTACGGCGTGCCCCGGGTGGTGGCCAGGATCAATCACCCGAACAACGAGTGGCTGTTCAACGAGTCCTGGGGCGTCGATGTCGCCGTGTCCACCCCGCGCCTGCTGTCCGCCCTGGTCGAGGAGGCCGTCAGCGTCGGCGACCTGGTCCGGCTGATGACCTTCAGGCAGAGCGCCGCCAGCCTGGTGGAACTGACCATGCCCGATGACGCGCCGCTGGTCGGCCGGCGGATCGGCGCGATCGAGTGGCCGGCCGACACGGCGCTCGTCGCCATCCTGCGCGACGGGCGGGTCATCGTGCCGAACAGCGACGACCCGCTCGAGGCCGGCGACGAGCTGCTCTTCGTGACCAGCGAGGACGTGGAGGCCGAACTTGGCCTGCTGCTCGCTACCGGGTCTCGGTGATCTCCGGACCGCGCGTGAACGGGTCAGGCAGGTCCCAGCCGCCGTTCTCCTCGGCCAGCTGCGCCTCCAGCGCCTGCCTGGCCTCCTCGGGCAGCCGGATCTCGAGCTGCTCGCGCGGAGGCGCCGGGTAGTCGCCCCGCACGACGACGACATCGGCGAACAGGTCGTCGAAGGGGGCACCGACCGAGGGATCGGTGGCGGCCGGGCCGCTGATCACGCCGCGCAGGAACCAGCGCGGCCCGTCGAACCCGAGGAACCTGACCGGCTGAAGCTGCCCTGGCTGGCCGCTCTCGTCCCCCACCGGCACCTGAGCGTGCAGCTCCGTGCCGGCAGGCCCGTCGCTCTCCTGGCAGCTGCCGCCGGACTCGGCGATGTTCGCGGCGATCTCGTGCCTGACCTCGTCCCACAGCCCGCCGCTCCGCGGCGCGGCGAATGCCTGCAGCTGCATGCCACTCTCGCCGTGCACGACAGCGACCCAGGCCCCCTGCTCCTCGGCGACGTTGATCTGAACGTCGAACCCTTCCCGGACCGGGATCAGCAGGCTGCCGCAGTCGATCCGCTCGGTCTCCGGGTAGTCGTCAGAAATATCCCAGGGTCCGCCGGTGTCCTGCATCGGCGGCTGGTCATCCTGGAGGCTCTCCTCATACGGTCCCGGCTGGTCCCCGCTCTCACGGCGGCGGCGTCGCAACACGTCCGTGCTCCCCTACCTTGCCTGACATGCCTGCACTGCACTGC
>DATKQH010000181.1:0-5470 GCA_035532775.1 Streptosporangiaceae bacterium | reverse complement strand
GAACCGTGGGCTTTGTCCCGGGCGATTGGGTTCCTTGAGGCGACGCGTGACCAGCTCCCCTACAACGCCTTGACTGCGGGCCCGTATGGCCTGCACCAGGTCGAGCAGGCATTCAGTGACGCGCGTCGCCGCATCGCCATCCGCCCGGTAGTCCAACCATGGACGTAGTTTGAGGAGATTGACGATGGCCAACCGCGACCTGGTGCCGGTCGGGGAGCTTCCCCCGCTCGGCCATGTTCCGGCCAGGATGCACGCCCAGGTGATCCGCTCGGAGCGGATGGGGAAACCGCGCGACGCGTTCCGAGTCGAGGTCGTCGACACACCGGTTCCAGCGCCGGGGCAGGTTGTTGTCGCCGTGATGGCGGCAGGCATCAACTACAACAACGTGTGGGCCGCACGCGGCGTCCCGATCAACGTCATCAAGGTCCGTCAGCGGCGCGGCGACCCACGCGACTACCACGTCGGCGGCAGCGACGCATCCGGCATTGTCTATGCGGTCGGGGAGAACGTCAGGAACGTCACAGTCGGCGACGAGGTAGTCCTTCACCACGGCTGGTGGAGCCTGAGCGACCCGTGGGTCCTGGCCGGGCGGGATCCGATGCTCGCACCGTCCTCGGACATCTGGGGCTACGGCACGAGCGACGGATCCTTCGCGCAATTCGCACTCGCCAACGCCAACCAATGCATGCCCAAGGCTCCGCATCTGACCTGGGAACAGGCGGGCTGTAACAGCCTCGTCGGTGCCACCGCCTATCGGATGCTGCACGGGTGGGCTGGCAACGAGGTGAGCCATGGCGACGTCGTGCTCGTCTGGGGTGGCTCCGGCGGCCTGGGATCACAGGCGATCCAGCTCGCCCGGCACGCCGGGGCCACGCCCGTTGCCGTTGTCTCCTCCGCCGCCCGAGGTGAGTACTGCGGCAGCGTCGGCGCCGCGGGCTGGATCAACCGCAACGACTACAGCCATTGGGGCATCCCGCCCCACTGGGCCGACGAAGAAGGCCAGGCCCGGTGGACCGCCGAAGCCCGCCGTTTCCAACGGGCCATCTGGGACGTCACGGGCGAGCGGAGGGACCCCGCCATCGTCTTCGAGCACCCCGGTGAAACGACGATCCCCACGTCGGCTTTCGTCTGCGCACCTGGCGGCATGGTCGTGATCTGTGCTGGCACGACCGGGTACTCCGCCATGGTCGACCTGCGCCACCACTGGGTGAAGCAGAAGCGGCTGCAGGGTTCGCACGGCACGAGCGACTCCCAGGCATACGCGTACAACGACCTCGTCGCCAGCGGAGCAGTCGACCCCTGCCTAGGCGACCTGGGCACCTTCGAGGAGATCCCGGTGCTGCACGAGCGGATGGCCGAGGGCGCGCTCACGCGCGGCAACGCGGCCGCGCTGGTAGGTATCCCAGAGCCAGGGCACGGAGCCAGGTGAACCCCTCCAGAGAGCCCACGTCGATGTCCCTTGTTCACGGAGGCAGCCGATGCGCGGCCAGATGAGCGGCCATCCACTGCTGCTCAGCACCTTGCTGTGGCGGGCCGAGCATATCTTCGCCGACAAGCAGATCGTGACCCGAACCGCCCAGGGCACCCACCGGTACACCTATGCCGAATTCGCCCGCAGGACCCGTCACCTGGCCGGTGCGCTTGCTGTGCTGGGCGTCACCGACGGGACACGGGTCGGGACGCTGGCCTGGAACACCTGGCGTCACCTGGAGGCCTACTACGCCGTGCCATGCATAGGTGCGGTGCTGCACACGGTGAACCTTCGGCTGGCGCCTGCGCAGATAGCCCAGATCATCAGCCACGCAGGTGACGAGGTGCTTCTCATCGACACAGACCAGGTACCGCTGGTCGAGTCGCTCGCAGATCGGCTGCCGACCGTGCGCCACTTCGTAGTGCTCGATGACAAGCCGCCTCAGACCCCGGCCATGCGATCCTGTCGTGTTTACGAGGAGCTGATCGCCCTGGCGGAACCGGTCGCCCGATTCCCGGTGTTCGATGAGAACACAGCATCCGGCCTGTGCTACACCTCCGCCACGACTGGAGAGCCGAAAGGCGTGCTGTACTCGCACAGAAGCATGGTCCTGCACAGCCTCGCGCTGTGCGCTCACACCAGTGTCGGCATAGGCGAGGAGCAACGCACGCTGCTCATCACGCCGATGTTCCATGTCAACGCATGGGGTGTTCCGCATGCCGCCGTGATGCAGGGAACCGAGCTCGTGCTCCCTGGGATCCACCCGGACGTTGACGACTATGTTGCCCTCCTCGAACAGGAGGCCTGCACCGGCGCGGTCGGGGCGGTGACGGTCGGGATCATGCTGCGTGAGCATCTGACTCAGTCCGGCCAACGACGCCGTCTCGAATCGTTCACCAGGCTCTGGCTCGGCGGGCAGGCCGTGCCGGAAGGACTGAGCAGGTGGTTCGCGGACACCCTCGGGGTCAGCGTCGTTCAAGGGCTCGGGATGACCGAAGCATCACCGTTGGTCACATTCTCCTACCTGAAGGCGGCCGACCGCCTCGCGGGCGAAGCAGCTGTGGCCTCGGCCACCCAGGGCCTCCCGCTCCCGCTCGTTGAGCTGCGGCTGGAGGCCGAGGACGGCAGCGAGCTTCCCTGGGACGGACATACGCGGGGGGAGGTCGTGCTGCGGTCTCCCTGGATCGCGTCGGGCTACTACGACGGGCCCGCCGGCGCCGCCGACGCGTTCGTCGACGGCTGGTACCGCTCCGGGGACATCGCCTCGATCGACAGCCGTGGCTATGTCACGGTCGCCGACCGCGCCAAGGACATGATCAAGAGCGGCGGAGAGTGGATTTCCTCGATCCAGCTCGAGAACACGCTGATCGCTCACCCCGCAGTCCTTGAGGCCGCCGTCGTCGCTACGCCACACCCGAAATGGCTGGAGCGTCCGGTCGCGGTCCTCGTGCTGCGAGACCCGGCCCAGCCGCCTACCAGGGAGACGCTCGACGAATTCCTTCTCAGTCGTGGGATTGTGCGGTGGTCGTTGCCGGACGAGTACATCTTCGTCCAGGAAGTGCCCAAGACGGGCGTGGGCAAGTTCGATAAGAAGCGCATCCGTGCCGAGCTGAGCGGCCCCAGTGGCTGAGGGAGCGACCTGGCGCGGGGCCGCGCACGTGGAAAGCAGCACGAAGTATCCGCTTGGCCGGCGAGGCTGATCGTGAGCGATGTCGGGGGCGAGCGGCATCTCGCCCGTGCACGGCGATTCGTCGACGAACAGGTTAAGCCAGCGGTGCGGCGGTGGGAAAATGAGGGACGCTATCCACGTGAGATCGTCGCGTCCTCGGGGTTGACGGGGTTGTTCGTGCCCGCCGATGCCGGCGGGTCTGGCCTGGCTGTTGCCGATGCTGTGCCTGTGTTCGAGCAGCTCGGCCGCGGCGATCCGGCGTTGGCGTTCTCGATGCGCCGCAGCCATAACGACCCGTGCTGTCCGAACGACCGCCGGCTGGCAGATCTCGGGCCGGAAGGCATGGGTGTCACTTGCCTCGGAGGCCGATCTGTTCCTTGTCGTTGCGAAGACCGAGCTGGCACCGGGCCACCGTGACATCGCCGTGTTTGCGGTAGATGCACATGATGGCGGGGTGACCTTCCCCACCCTCTATGACAAGGCATGCGCGGCCTAGCGGCTCCCGTCAGAACCCGCCCACCCGCTATCGGCTCCGCGGTACCCTGGCCGGTCTTGTTAAGTAGAGGGCACGCTCGAGGTCGACAGAGTAGTAGTGAAGCTTCCGATACAGTGTCGAGCGCGCAAACCCGAGTTCTCTGGCGGCCGCGTTCTTGTTGCCGCCGGCATCCTTGAGAGCACGAACGATTGCTTCGAGCTCGGCACGTTCTATCGCGGTAAGGTGCCGCGACGACGCGTTGCGCACCGCCTGGGCTGGCAGCTCTTCGATCCCGATCTGAAGGCTGCGGCAGGCGGATACAGACCAGCGCACGATGTTCTCCAGCTCCCGCACGTTGCCGGGCCAGTCGTGGCGGCTCAGAGCCTGAAGCGCATCTGAACGGAATCGGTGCTGGGCTGTCCCGTGTCTAGAAGTGAATGCGCTGACCAGCGCGGGGAGGTCCTCGATCCGGTTGCGCAGAGGCGGTACCTCGATGCTAGCGACCTGCAGACGAGCTAGCAGGCTAGTCAGCGCGGCGCTCGGTCGGGATTCGGCAACCGAGGATGTAGCGATGACTTGCGCTGTACCGGTACTACAGTCCGGGTTTGTGATCTTCCCGGTTGATCGTGTGGGTCATGCTGGTGCTGCCTGGAGTTGTGCCTGGTAATGGTGCCATCGGGCGCGTGCCTGGTGGCGTCGTCGCCAGGTGCTCCAGGAGCTTGGGGAGGTCCCGCGCCCGGGTGCTGCTAGCAGCTTGCGCGCTTCGGGCACGGTGACGCGGATCAGGCCAATGTCCTTGGGTGGCTGCTCGCCGGGATGGATGGGCAGCTTGCCGGTGTCGCGCCAGTGTCCTGGCTGGTCAGTGGTGGCGGGGCCGGGCTGCGGCGCGGTGGCCGGGCACTGGCCGGCGGCCCACGGTACCGGGGTTCCGGGTGGCCGGGCGGTCGCGACGGCGAGCAGCGCGAGGGCGCACATGGACAGCACGGTGTGGCGGTGGAAAGAGTGCCACAGCCGGAGCTGGTGCTGGTCCAGGCCGGCCTGCCCCTTGCCCTGCTGGAAGCACTCCTCGACCGGCCAGCGTTTGCCGGCGACTTTGACCAGGATGGACAGTGACACCGGGCCGGGTGCGTGGCAGTAGAAGAACGCCAGGTCAGCGGGATCGGTGAGCTTGCGGCGGATCAGCAGCCAGTGCCGCGGGGAACTGGTCGCCACCATCGCCCACTGGTAGTCGCGGTGGCCTTTGCAGCCCCGCCCGCAGGTGCGGGTCTCCCAGCACCGGGCCGGGACGAGCCCGGCCAGGACCCTGGCGTCCTTACGGCCGGCGGCGGTAGTGACCTTGAAGTTGACCGGGACCGCGAGCACGTACCCTTTCCCTGCCTTCTCACATGCTGCCCGGAGCTTTGAGCTGCGCCCGTATACCTCGTCGCCGGCGAGCCAGGCGAACTGGACTTTCCTGGTGACTGCCCCGGTGACCATTTCGGTGCCCTGTACTACAGTCCGGGCTGTCCTGACCGCTTGCTCGATCAGGTCGCTCAAGAACTCCTCGCTCGGGCCGCCGGTTGCGGTCCAGCCAGCCGCGATCAGGCGCTGAACCTCGGTCTGAGGCAGCCATACCGTCGCGTCTGCCTCCCGTACCGGAACCGCTACCGAGAGGCGGCTGACCTCGCTGGTGCGGGTAGGGCCGGGCACGACATATCGCAGGCGAGCGGCAGTTGCGTCGGCACGTCAATAATCAGGACGCCGCTGTCCTTCCCGCAGTCGATCCAATCGAGACTCATGCCGCGCGGCGGCGGGATTATCCGCTCGCGGATCAGCTTCCGGTGCCGGTCGAGGTCGACTATCGCACGGGGGACTG
>DATKQH010000180.1:0-10699 GCA_035532775.1 Streptosporangiaceae bacterium | reverse complement strand
CCGGTCCTCGATCAGCCTGGATGTCCGGGGCGAGTCCGCAAGCTTGCTGCGGAGCGCCGCTATCTCCTCCTCAAGGAAGGAGACCTGGTCTGAGAGCACCTTGACCCTGACTTGGTCGTCATGGCGTCCGGCGCGAGCGCTGTCGTCACGAGCGGCCATGCCCCTCACCCCCTCCTGAGAGCGGACTTACCTAGACCCTACCTACGCGCGGTCATTCCGTAACCTCGCGGCGGTCTCCTGACTTGTCTTTTCTGCCGATACGATCCGGTCTCGCGGTCGCATCGTTACTCATCAGCGACCAGCTAGTCCAGCCTGTCCGCCTGGTCGCGTGCCTGGTTTCCGTTATATATAAGTTTATCCCTGCCGTCATGGCCCTCGTCTCCCGGATGCGCGCCCTTGGCCGGCCGGCGTCGCCGCGGCGGCGCGGTCACGCCAGGAGCGAGCCTACGTGCCGTCACGAGGAAACCGGTATGGCCGACCATCCGGTGCTCGGGCCGGACCGCGAGTCCTTCCACATGCCACCCTCGGTGCATCGACTCCCAGGCCGCCGGCTCCATGAACCCGCCATGCCCGCGTAGCGCCTCGACCACGCGCGACAGCTGCGTCGTCGTTGCCACGTAACAGCAGATCAGGCCGCCTGGGACCAGCCAGTCCGCCGCTCCGGCCACGTGCTCCCACGGGGCGAGCAGGTCAAGCACGATCCGGTCGAAGTCCTGGGTGCCGGGGGCCGGCGCGGGGCCTGCCGACGGCGCCGGGTCTGCGGGCGGCACCGGGCCTGCGGGCGGCGCCGGGGCTGCGGGCGGCGCCGGGTCTGCGGGCGGCGCATCGTCTGCGGGCAGGTCGGCGACGACCAGGCGCCAGGCCGGACGCGGGCCGCCGAAGTACCCCTCCACGTTCGCCTGGGCGACCGCGGCGAAGTCGGCGCGGCGCTCGTAGGAGACAAGCTGGCCTTCCTCGCCGATGGCGCGCAGCAGCCAGCAGGACAGCGCCCCCGACCCGGCGCCGGCCTCCAGCACCCGGGCGCCGGGAAAGATGTCGGCGAGGCCGACGATCTGCGCGGCGTCCTTCGGGTAGACGACCGTGGCGCCGCGCGACATGGACAACGTGTAGTCGGCCAGCAGCGGGCGCAGCCCGACGTAGAGCGCGCCGCCCGAGGCGCGGACGACGCAGCCCTCGTCCATGCCGATGAGGTCGTCATGCGCGATCGACCCGCGATGGGTGTGGAACGAACGGCCGGCCGTGAGAACGAGGCGGTGCCTGCGGCCCTTCTCGTCGGTCAGCTGTACCTGGTCCCCCGGCGCGAACGGCCCTCGGCGCTTGATGATCACGCCGCTCAGGCTAGCGCCGGGCCCGGCCACCCCATGCGTCATACCCCGGCGAAGGCGAGGTCGAGATCGGCGGTGGCGAGGACTCCGAACACCTTCCCTGACGGCTCGATCAGCAGATACTCACTGGCCGGTGCCTGCTGCACGGCCTTGATCAGGTCCATCCCGGACAGGTCGGCGGACAGCACCATGTCGGGGCTGAGCGTCCTGGCGAGCGAGCCGACCTCGATCCACGGCCTGCGCTCTTCCGGTGTTGCCTGCACCGCAGCCTCGCTGACCACGGCGGTAGGCGTGTTCTCGTGATCCACGATCACCAGCGCCCTCGCGCCGGCCTCCTGGGCGCGCCGGACGGCCTCGGCGAGCGGCAGGCTGGCCGATACCGGGATGGCGTGCCTGACCAGCGTCCTGGCACTGACGGCCGGCAGCCGCTCTCGCATGCGCGCCGCCTTGATCGCCTGGGTCGACTGGATCCAGATGAAGCCGGCGATGACGAGCAGCCACAGCCAGTACAGGCTGACGAACGAGCCCGCGCTGCGCTGCCCGAACAGGGCCAGTCCGACGAGCACGATCGCCAGCACCCGTCCCGCCCACGCGGCTGTCATCGTGGCGGCGGTCTGCCGTCCGGTGATCTTCCAGATGCCCGCCCGGAAGATCCGGCCGCCGTCCAGCGGCAGGCCGGGCAGCAGGTTGAAGATCCCGACGATCAGGTTCGCGAAGAACAGCTGCGCGATCAGCTGGTGCGTCAGGCCGGCCGGAACCACCTTGGCCAGTTCGTAGCCGATCCCGGCGAGCACGAGAGACACGGCAGGGCCGGCTGCGGAGATCAGCGCTTCGCGGCCCGGCGTAGAGGGCTCCTGCTCGATCTCGGAGTACCCGCCGAGCGGGTACAGCAGCACCCGGCGGACTGGCAGGCCGAAGCCACGAGCTACGACGCAGTGCGCGAGCTCGTGCACGAGCACGGAGACATACAGCAGCAGCACGAACGCCGCCGCCACGATGTACTGGCTCTGGGTACTCGCGAGGTTGGCCTCGGCGCTGTTGGCGTACATCACGACCAGAACCACGGCGAATATCAGCCAGTAGGGCGAGATGTAGACCGGGATTCCGAACGGCCGGGCGACGACGAGGCCAAGTTTGGGATCGCGCCGGGGCGGGCGGTCAGGCGCCTGCTGCCCTGAGCTCGTCGTGTCGCGGTCCGGCGTGCTTGTTGCCACGACACGATGCTACGTGGTCCGGCGCGCTGATGCTCGCCCGGTGACGGCTGGTGCTCGCCCGGTGACGGCGGGGACTCGCCGGGCAATGACGGGCGGACTGTCGGCGGCATCCCCTACCCTGCCTAGTGTGGAGCAGATCAGGCCGGAACCGGCTGCCAGCATGGCGATGGCGGGTGCCAGCACGGCGATCGCGGTCGCCGTGGTCCCTGCCCAGGCCGCGCCGCCGACGGTCGGCGAGCCGCCGTCGGCCAGCTCCGAACCGGTCGGCCCTGCTCCCGAGGCCAGCGAGGCGGCCAGGGCCAGCCAGGTGTGGTCGCTGTCGCCCTCCAGGGCCGCCGACTTCCTCACCTGCCCGCTGCTCTACCGGTTCCGGGTCGTCGACCGGCTGCCCGAGGCGCCCAGCCAGGCGATGGCGCGCGGGACTCTCGTGCACGCGGTGCTCGAGCGGCTGTTCGACGAGCCAGCGGCGGGCCGGAACCCGCAGGCGGCCGCGGCGCTGATCGCGCCCGAGTGGGACCGCCTGGTCGCGGTCGAGCCAGAGCTCGCGGGCCTGTTCGCCGACGAGGCCGAGCACGCCGCCTGGCTGGAACAGGCCGGCGCGATGATCGACCGTTACTTCACATTGGAAGATCCGGCCAGGCTCGAGCCCGCGCACCGTGAGCTTCACGTCCAGGCGGTGCTCGCGTCAGGACTGCGGCTGCGCGGCTACATCGACAGGCTCGACGTCTCGGTGAACGGCGAGGTCAGGATCGTCGACTACAAGACGGGCACCGCGCCCCGGGCGGACTTCGAGGCTCGCGCGCTGTTCCAGATGAGGTTCTACGCGCTCGTGCTGTGGCGTACCAGCGGGACGGTACCCAGGCTGCTTCAGCTGATGTACCTGGGCAATGGCGAGATCGTGCGGTACGCGCCTGACGAGGCCGACCTGCTGGCCACCGAGCGCAAGATCGAGGCGCTGTGGCGGGCCATCGAGCGGGCGCGGGCGGCGGGCGACTGGCGGCCGCGGCCGAGCAAGCTCTGCGACTGGTGCGCCCACCAGGCACTGTGCCCGTCGTTCGGCGGCACGCCGCCGCCGCTGCCTTCGGCGGATGACCTCAAGAGACTGGACATGCCCGCGCCGGCCGGTCAGGATGACTCGGCTCGCGCGGATTCGGCCCTCGCCAGGGACAAGGACTACGAGATCTGACCCGAACATCGACGACGAGGCCTGGTCAGGCAGCACCGTAACGAGATATAACTTGATGTGATTTCGCGATAGTACCTAAGGTGTCGCGTGACGAGAGCGGTCGCGCACAGGCGGAGGCCTTCGTCAAGGAGAACGCCTAGCCTGCGCCGCCGCTACCCGGGCAGTGACTACCTGGCGCCGACGCCGTCGACCCCGCCCACCAGGCCGTGCAGCTGCGCCAGGTCGACCTCTGCCAGCGAGCAAGCGACCAGCCGGCCCGGCTGGCCGGCAATCGGCATCAGGCTCGGCACGACAACTGTCGCGCAGCCGGCCGCCTCGGCGGAGGCTACGCCGGACGGTGAGTCCTCTAGCGCCACGCAGAACCGAGGATCGGCGCCGATCAGCGCGGCGGCCCGCAGGTAGGGCTCGGGGTGCGGCTTGGGGTTGACCACGTCGGCACCGCAGACGGTCACGTTGAACGCGATGTCATGCCTGGCGAGGCTGGCGAGCACGGCCTCCATGATCACCCGCTCGGAGGAGGTAACCAGCGCCCGCGGTATCCCCGCAGCGCGTACCTCGGCCAGCAGGTCGATCGCGCCCGGCATCACCGCCACCTCGCGCTCGGCGAGCAGTTCGGCCATGCCACCGATCAGCCAGCCAGCCACCTGATCGTGACTGGCCGGCCTGCTGGCCCGGCTGAGCAGGTAGCCGACGCTGCGGTGCAGCGAGCCGCCGACCAGCGCCCGCTGGTCGTCCTCGGTCCACTCGCCGCCCAGCCTGGACATGACCGAGTGCTCGACCTCGAACCAGAGCGGCTCGGAGTCCACCAGCAGCCCGTCCATGTCGAACAGGACGGCATGAAGCTGGCCGTCCGGCGCGGCAGGCTTACTCGGCATCGGGCCCATCAGGTGCTGAAGTACTTCGCCTCGCGGTGATGCACGATCAGCGCGTCGGTGGACTGCTCGGGCGCGAGCTGGAACTCCTCGGATAGCGCCACCCCGATCCGCTCGGGCTCGAGCAGCCGCATGACCTTGGCCCGGTCCTCCAGATCCGGGCAGGCCGGGTAGCCGAACGAGTACCGGCAGCCCCGGTAGCCGACCCGCAGGATGCCGTCAAGATCGTCAGGGTCGCCGCCGCTGATGCCGAGCGCAGCCCTGGTCCTGGCATGCCAGTACTCAGCCAGCGCCTCGGCGAGCTGCACGGATAGCCCGTGAAGCTCAAGGTAGTCACGGTAGGCGTGCTTGGCGAACAGCTCCCCGGTGGCCTGGCTGATCGCGGGACCGATCGTGACCAGCTGGAAGGCCACCACATCGGTCTGGCCTGAGGCGCGCGGCCGGAAGAAGTCGGCCAGGCAGAGCCTGCGGTCCCTGCGCTGCCGCGGGAACGTGAACCGCTCCCGTTCCCCGCCGTCGTCAGCAAGCACGATCAGGTCGTCACCCTCGCTGACGCACGGGAAGTAACCATGCACGACAGCCGCCTGCAGCAGCCCCTCGGTCTGCGCCCGCTCGAGCCACATCCGCAGCCGTGGCCGCCCCTCGGTCTCGGCCAGTTCCTCGTGCGACGGCCCGGTGCCGCCCCTGGTCGGCTTGAGGCCCCACTGGCCGAGGAAGAGTGCGCGCTCGTCCAGGTAGCTGGCGTAATCGGCGAGCGGTATGCCCTTGACCACTCTGGTGCCGAGGAAAGGCGGCTGCGGCACGGGTTCGTCGAGACTGACATCGGAACGGACCAGCGCCCGCGCTGTGGTCCCGTCTGGCTGGCCCGCACCGGTGTCGGCCGACCCGCCTTCGGCCAGGGCCTGACCGTCGTCGCCGGCTCCAGCCCGGCGGCGGACCCGGCGCTCGCGCAACGCGGGCAGCGCCGCGCCCGGCTCACCGCGCTTGACGGCCATCAGCGCGTCCATCAGCCGCAGGCCCTCGAACGCGTCGCGCGCGTACCTGACTTGCCCGTCGAACAGGCTGGCCAGGTCCTGCTCGACGTAGGACCGGGTCAGCGCGGCGCCGCCGAGCAGCACGGGCCACCGGCCGGCCAGCCCGCGCGAGTTCAGCTCGGCCAGGTTGTCCCGCATCACGACCGTTGACTTGACCAGCAGCCCCGACATGCCGATCACGTCGGCCTCGTGCTCGGTCGCCGCCTGCACGATCGACGAGATCGGCTGCTTGATGCCGAGATTGACGACGTCGTATCCGTTATTGGAGATGATGATGTCCACGAGATTCTTGCCGATGTCATGGACGTCGCCCTTGACGGTGGCGAGGACGATCTTGCCCTTGCCCGCCTCGCCAGAGCGCTCCATATGCGGCTCGAGGTGGCCGACGGCGGCCTTCATCACCTCGGCGGAGGTGAGCACGAACGGAAGCTGCATCTGCCCCGACCCGAACAGGTCACCGACCGTCTTCATGCCGTCGAGCAGCACGTCGTTGACGATCTCGAGGGCCGGCCGCTGGCGCAGCGCCTCGTCGAGGTCGGCCTCGAGCCCGAGCCGCTCGCCGTCGATGATCCGCCGCTTGAGCCGTTCCCACAGTGGCAGCCCGTGCAGCTCGGCCGCTCGGCTGGCCTTGAGCGAGGCCGTATCCACGCCCTCGAACAGCTCGAGCAACCTGGTCAGCGGGTCGTAGCCGTCCCGCCTGCGGTCGTAGACGAGGTCGAGCGCGACCTGAAGCTGGTCGGCGGGGATGCGGGCGATCGGCATGATCCGCGCGGCGTGCACGATCGCCGAGTCCAGGCCGGCCTTGACGCACTCGTTCAGGAAGACCGAGTTCAGCACGGCCCGGGCGGCGGGGTTGAGGCCGAACGAGATGTTCGAGACCCCGAGCGTGGTCTGCGCGTCCGGATAGCGCCGCTTGACGGCGCTGATCGCTTCGATCGTCTCGATCGCGTCCCGCCTGGTCTCCTCCTGGCCGGTACCGATCGGGAAGGTCAGGCAGTCCACGATGATGTCGCACTGGCGCATGCCCCAGTTGCCGGTCAGGTCGTCGATCAGCCGGCTGGCCACGGCGGTCTTCCACTGGGCGGTCCTGGCCTGGCCCTGCTCGTCGATGGTCAGCGCGACCACGGCCGCGCCATGCTCGCGGATGATCGGCATCACCCTGGCGAACCGCGAGTCAGGGCCGTCGCCGTCCTCGTAGTTCACCGAGTTGACCACGGCCCGGCCGCCGAGCCGCTCAAGCCCGGCCCTGATCACCTCGGGCTCGGTGGAGTCAAGCACGAGCGGCAGGGTGGCCGCGGTCGCCAGCCTGCTGGCGATCTCGGCCATGTCGGCCACGCCATCGCGGCCGACGTAGTCAACGCACAGGTCGAGCAGGTGCGCGCCGTCCCTGGTCTGCGCCCGCGCGATCTCCACGCAGTCGTCCAGACGGCCCTGCGTCATCGCATCGCGGAATGCCTTGGAGCCGTTCGCATTTGTCCGCTCGCCGATCGCCAGGAATGCGGTGTCCTGCCGGAACGGCACGTGCTGGTAGAGCGAGGCGACCCCGGGCTCCGGCCGCGGCCTGCGCGTGGTCAGCGGCCGGCCGGCCAGCCTGGCGGTCACCTGGGCGAGATGCTCGGGCGTCGTGCCGCAGCAGCCGCCGACCAGCGCGAGCCCGAACTCACGGGTGAAGGTCTCGTGCGCGTCGGCCAGCTCGTCCGGCGTCACCGGGTAGTAGGCGCCGTTCGAGGTGAGCTCGGGCAGGCCAGCGTTCGGCATGCAGGACAGCGGCACCCGCGCGTGCGCGGCGAGGTAGCGCAGGTGCTCGCTCATCTCGGCCGGGCCGGTCGCGCAGTTCAGCCCGATCACGTCGATCCCGAGCGGCTCGAGCGCGGTGAGCGCCGCCCCGATCTCGCTGCCGAGCAGCATCGCGCCCGTGGTCTCGATCGTCACCTGCGCGATCAGCACGATGTCGCGTGGCGGCTGACCCGCCGACTCGGCCTGCTGGGCCGCGGAAGAGATCGCCCGTTTCGTGCCGATAATGGCGGCCTTGGCTTGCAGCAGGTCCTGGCAGGTCTCCACGATCAGCGCGTCGACGCCGCCGGCCAGCAGCCCCGCGGCGTTGAGCTGGTAGGAGTCCCGTAGCGCGGCGAACGACACGTGACCGAGCGTGGGCAGCTTGGTGCCCGGGCCGATCGAGCCCAGCACCCAGCGCGGCCGGGCGCCGTCAGCGTCGGCTGCCGCCGCATCGTCGGCTGCCTGGCGCGCGATGGTCGCTCCGGCGAGCGAGAGCTCGTAGATCCGGTCGGAGATCCCGTACTCGCCCAGGTTGCCGAGGTTGGCGCCGAAGGTATTCGTCGAGATGGCATCGACGCCGGCCGCCAGGTAGCCGTCGTGGATCGACCGGACGATGTCGGGTCTGGTGTCATTGAGAACCTCGTTGCAGCCCTCGTGCCCGGCGAAGTCGTCGAGGGTGGCGGAGCTGCCCTGCAGCATCGAGCCCATCGCACCGTCGGCGATAACGACGCGCTCGGTGAGGGCAGTGCGCAGCGGCCGGTGCTGCGGATCGGCGGTACGCGACATGATGGCCCCTATCTTAAGGCCCTCTCAGTGCACGTAGGCTTGGGGCCGTCAGGTAACGGCGCGGCCGACGGCCAAACAGGCGTACTCGTGGAGGTGGCTTCAGATCGAGTTCGACGGCATCTCAGCATTGACCTCGCCAGTGGTCATCGCGGCCTTCGAGGGCTGGAACGATGCGGGAGAGGCGGCCAGCGCTGCCGTGGCGCATCTCAGCGCCGTATGGGATGCCACCGCGATCGGCGAGCTCGACCCTGAGGATTACTACGACTTCCAGGTGACCAGGCCGGTACTGGAGGTCACCGACGGCCAGACCCGGCGGCTCTCCTGGCCGACGACGAGGCTGGCACGGGTCCGTCCGGACGGGCTGGACGGGCTGAACAGGGACATCATCCTCGTGCACGGCATCGAGCCGAACATGCGCTGGCGCGGGTTCTGCCGGGAGCTTGTCGATGCCTTCACCGAGCTCGGCGCTGAGCTCGTGATCCTGGTCGGGGCGCTGCTCGCCGACTCGCCGCACACTCGCCCGGTGCCGGTGACCGTCGCGGCCTCGGACGAGAAGCTGGCGGCGGCCCTGCAGATCGAGCCGGTCGACTATCAGGGCCCGACCGGGGTCGTCGGCGTGCTCCAGGATGCCTGCACCACCGCCGGAATCCCGGCCGTCTCGCTCTGGGCAGCGGTGCCGCATTACGTGGCCCAGCCGCCGAGCCCGAAGGCGACGCTGTCGCTGCTGCGCGGGGTCGAGGACATACTCGACGCCCCGATGCCGCTCGGCGACCTGCCGGACGAGGCACGGGCCTGGGAGCGCGGCGTGGACGAGCTCGCGGAGCAGGACTCCGAGGTGGCCGACTACGTGCGGGCGCTCGAGGAGGCCAAGGACGCCACCGACCTGCCCGAGGCCAGCGGCGATGCGATCGCCCGCGAGTTCGAGCGCTACCTGCGCCGCCGCGGCGACCGCGGCGAGCACGGCGGCGCCCGGTAACTGGGTCGGCGGCAGTGCTGGCCGGCGCCTCTCTCAGATCGGCGGCAGTGCTAGCCGGCGCCTCTCTCAGATCGGCGGCCAGGGCACAGCGGGCCAGTCCTCAGGCGGGAACGGGTGGACGCGGTGCCGCAGCAGCATCTCGATCCTGATCCTGGTGGCCGCGACCTCCTCCGCGGTCAGCCACTGACCCAGCGTCGCGCTCAGCTCACCGCCGTCCATCAGGGCGCAGATCCGCTCGAGCGTCTGCACCGCGTCTTCGGTCAGCGGGTCGCCGCGCCATTGCCACAGCACGGTCCGCAGCTTGTACTCCTCGGCGAAGCTGACCCCGTGGTCGCAGCCGTACAGATGCCCGTCTGGCGCGGGCAGCAGGTGGCCGATCTTGCGGTCGGCGTTGTTGATCATCGCGTCGAAGACCGCCATCGCCCGCAGCCCTTCGTGGCGGCGGTTCCTGGCCAGCGCGATCAGGTCGGCCGACGGGTCGGAGTCGATCCACAGCTGGCACATTCCAGGGCCGAACGGGCCGTCGCGGTAGACCGTCGGCGGGACGATGTCCCAGCCGGAGGCGCGCGAGACCTCGTATGCCGCCAGCTCGCGGCCGGCCAGGGTACCGTGCGGGAAGTCCCACAGCGGGCGCTCCCCCGCGACCGGCTTGTAGACGCAGGCCGCCTCCCGGCCCGCGTGCGTCACCGTGCAGTACAGGGTGGCATTGGACGCCTCGGCCAGTCGTCCGGCGATCTCCAGCTGGCCTGCCGTCAGCAGCTCAATGGCCGGATCCTGCGAGCCAGGCGGGCTCCTGCGTTTGTCCGCCCGGTCGGGTGACCGGTCAGTCGCGGCCAACCCGGTGTCCGTTCTGACGCGGGCAGATGTGGCCGCTCGCGTCAAGCGGCAGCCCGCACAGCGGGCACGGCGGCCGGCCGGCGGTCACCAGCTGCAGCGCGCGCTTGGCGAACGCGCGAGCAGCCGCGGCCGTGATCGTCACCCGCAGGATCGCCGGGCCGTCCTCCGGCAGCTCCTCGGTCAGCGGCTCGATCGGCTCGTCGCTCAGCTCCTGGGCTTCGATGATGACCCGCGCGCTGTCGCCGTCCCAGGCCAGGGCGATGGCGCCGGCCCTGAAATCCTCCATCAGCGGCTGCTCGAGCGGTCCGTCGTCAGTCAGCGCCTCCGGTGCCACCGCCGGAATCGCCGCGGATCCCCCGGTACGCCGCAGCACCTCGTCGAGCAGCTCGTCCAGGCGCTCGGCCAGCTGGCTGACCTGGCCCTTCTCCAGGGCGACGCTGGTCACCCTGCCGCTGCCCGTCGCCTGCAGGTAGAAGGCGCGCTGACCAGGCTGGCCGACGGTTCCCGCGACGAACCTGTCCGGCGGGTCATACGCATACACCGGCATGTGCTTATCCTCCCGCGCCGCCGCCCACAGGCGCATCACCCGGCCGCAGGGCTGACGTCCCCGCCGTGGTCTTGTCCGATCTGGTGAGTGCCTTCACGCTCCCGCCAGTGTCATTCATCCGCTCGACGAACGGGCGGAGCGGTGTG
>DATKQH010000179.1:0-12034 GCA_035532775.1 Streptosporangiaceae bacterium | reverse complement strand
CGTGCAGCGCATTGTAGATGTCCGGAATCTCGTCGGCCGCGAACTCGATGTCGACGACCGGCCCGATCACCCGGGCGACCCGGCCAGTGCCCTGACCTGGTCCGCCAGCGGCGGCTTCGTGCTCTGCGGTTGCGGTCATGTTGATGCTCACTAACTCCCACTGATCGTCTCGGCCAGCGCGTTGGCGCCGCCCACGATCTCGCTGATTTCCTGCGTGATCTCGGCCTGCCTGGCCTTGTTGGCTTCCCTGGTCAGCGCCTCGAGCAGGTCGTTGGCGTTGTCGGTCGCCGACTTCATCGCCCGCCGCCTGGCCGCGATCTCGGCCGCGGCCGAGTCGAGCAGCGCGTGGAAGATCCTGCTCTCCACATACCACGGCAGCAGCGCGTTCAGCACCGCCTCGGGCGACGGCTCGAACTCGTAGACGGGAATCGGCTGCCGCTCGACCCGCTCGGTGATCTCCAGCGGCAGCAGCCTGTGCACGACGGAACGCTGGGTCAGCATCGAGACGAACTCGGTGTAGACCATGTAGATCTCGTCGACGCCGCCCTCTTCCGACGGCCTCTCGAACTGCTCAAGGAGCGCCCTGGTGATCTCGGTCGCGTTGAGGTGCTTCGGGGTGTCGGAGAACCCGGACCACTCCCCGGCCATCGCGCGTTCCCTGAACCGGTGCCAGACGATTCCCTTGCGCCCGGAAACGAACGGCACCGACTCCAGGCCGCGCTCGGCTAGCCGGGCGTTCAGCGCCTGCGCCTCCCGCAGGACGCTCGAGTTGTAACCGCCGCAGAAGCCGCGGTCGCTGGTCAGGATCAGGACCGCGGCCCGGGTCGGGTTGACCGGCTCGGTGGTCAGGGGGTGCTCGATGTTGGCCGACCGGCTGACCACCGCCTCGACGGCCGACGTGATCTCGCGCGCGTAGGGCCCGGCGGCGTGCGCTCGCTGCTGCGCCTTGATGATCCGCGACGACGCGATGAGCTCCTGGGCCTTGGTGATCTTGGCGGTGGACTTGACCGTGCTGATCCGCCGCCTGACCGCGCGAAGCTGTGCTCCCATCGGCTACTTCCGCCCCGGCGACGCCACGACCCTGGCGACGCCCTCGTGCTTGATCTCCGCTTCCTCGACCGGCTTGACCGGCTCGTCGCGGACCAGGAGTTCCCCTGAACTGGTCTCGAAGCCCTTCCGGAAC
Source organism: Streptosporangiaceae bacterium (assembly GCA_035532775.1). GTDB lineage: Bacteria > Actinomycetota > Actinomycetes > Streptosporangiales > Streptosporangiaceae > Chersky-822. Next base: position 10,851 of record DATKQH010000179.1, on the reverse strand, counting down.
TCGGCTACCGCGTCCTTCAGCGCCTCGATGGTGTCATCGGACAGGTCGCCGGCCTCCCTGATGGCGTCCAGGATGCCCGCGTGCTCGCGCTGGATGTAGCCGAGAACCTCGGCCTCGAACCGGCCGATGTCCTCGACCGGGACGTCATCGAGCTGGCCCGTGGTACCCGCCCAGACCGAGACCACCTGGCGCTCCACCGACATCGGGCTGTACTGGCCCTGCTTCAGCAGCTCGACGAGCCGGGCACCGCGGTCAAGCTGAGCGCGGGATGCCGCGTCCAGGTCCGAGGCGAACGCGGCGAACGCCTCGAGGTCGCGGTACTGCGACAGGCTCAGCTTCAGGCCGCCCGCCACCTTCTTCATCGCCTTGGTCTGCGCGTTGCCGCCGACCCGGGAGACCGAGATTCCGACGTTGATCGCGGGGCGGACGCCGGAGTTGAACAGGTCGGTCTCCAGGAAGATCTGGCCGTCGGTGATCGAGATGACGTTAGTCGGGATGTACGCCGAGACGTCGTTGCCCTTGGTCTCGATGATGGGCAGGCCGGTGAGCGACCCGCCGCCCAGGTCCTCGGAGAGCTTGGCGCAGCGCTCCAGCAGCCGCGAGTGCAGGTAGAAGACGTCGCCCGGGTAGGCCTCGCGGCCCGGCGGGCGGCGCAGCAGAAGCGAGATCGCGCGGTAGGCCTCAGCCTGCTTGGTCAGGTCGTCGAAGATGATCAGGACGTGCTTGCCCTGGTACATCCAGTGCTGGCCGATCGACGAGCCGGTGTACGGAGCGATGTACTTGTAGCCGGCCGGGTCGGAAGCCGGGGCAGCCACGATGGTGGTGTACGCCATCGCGCCCGCCTCTTCCAGCGACTGGCGGACCTGGGCGATGGTGGAGCCCTTCTGGCCGACGGCCACGTAGACGCAGCGCACCTGCCGCGCCGGGTCGCCCGACTCCCAGTTCGCCCGCTGGTTGATGATCGTGTCGATCGCGATCGCGGTCTTGCCGGTCTGCCGGTCGCCGATGATCAGCTGCCGCTGGCCCCGGCCGATCGGCGTCATGGCGTCGATCGCCTTGATACCGGTCTGCAGCGGCTCCTTCACCGGCTGGCGCTGCACGACGCTCGGCGCCTGGAGCTCAAGTGCCCGACGTTCGGTCGTCTCGACCGGGCCCTTGCCGTCAAGCGGCTCGCCGAGCGGCCCGACCACCCGGCCGAGGTAGGCGTCGCCGACCGCGACCGAGAGCACCTCGCCGGTCCGCTTGACCCGCTGGCCCTCCTCGATCTTGCTGAAGTCACCCAGGATGACCACGCCGATCTCACGGATGTCCAGGTTCAGCGCCAGGCCGCGCGTTCCGTCCTCGAACTCGAGCAGCTCGTTCGCCATCGCCGAGGGCAGTCCCTCCACCCTGGCGATGCCGTCACCGCACTCGGAGACGGTGCCGACCTCCTCGGTGGCTGCGGCGCCCGGCTCGTATGCCTCGACGAAACGCGCCAGGGCGTCCCTGATCTCCTCGGGCCGGATAGTCAGCTCCGTCATCTTCCTCGCGTCTTTCTCGTCTGGTTGTTCTGCATCGACAGTCTCGGTAGCGGGGGCCGGCCGGGTTAGGCGGCCAGGTCGCGTCGCAGCTCGGCCAGCCGGCTCGCGACGCTGCCGTTGATCAGCTCGTCGCCGATCCGGACCGACATGCCGCCGAGCACCTCCGGGTCGAGCACGACATTCAGGTGGACGTCATGTCCGAAGGCCGCGACAAGCGCCGCCGCCAGCCTGCCCCGCTGCTCATCGGTCAGCGGCACCGCGACGTGCACCTCGGCGACGAGCCGCTCGCGCAGCTCGGCGGCGAGGTTCGCGTAGGCCTCCAGTGCTGCATCCAGGCTACGTCCCCTCGGGTGCGCGGCCGCCTGGGTGATCAGGCGCAGGGCCGGCTCGATGACCTTGCCCGCGACCAGCTCGGTCACCACGCTCCGGCGCGCCTCGGCGGGGACGAACTGATTCGACAAGGCAGAGCGCAGATCCGGACTGCCCTGGACGATCCGGCTGAACCTGAACAGATCGTCCTCGAGATCGTCCAGCTTCCCCTCGCAGTCGGCGGCCTCGGCGATGGCCAGGACCGCGAGCTCCTCGGCCGCGTCGGCCAGGTCGCCCGGCTCGGACCACCGGGCGCCTACCAGGACCTTGACCAGCTCCAGGGTCGGGTCCGAGATCTTCCCGGCGAGCAGAGCCTCGGCCAGCCCGCTGCGGGCGGCCCGGTCGCGCGACGGATCCGACAGGCTGCGGCGCAGCCCGGGCTCGCTGTCGAGCAGGCCGACAACGGCGAACAGCTCCTCGCCGACCTGAGTCGCCTGCGCGGCGTGGCCGCCGACCAGGGCGGCCGACAGCCGCTCCTTGGCCGCGCTGAGCGACGCCCTGCTCGCGCCTCTCATCGGGCCGCGACCCCGCTAGCGGCCTCCTCGTCGAGTTCGGCGAGGAACCGGTCGACCATGCGAGACTGCCTGGCCTCGTCGGCCAGCGACTCGCCCACGATCCGGCTGGCCAGCTCGACCGCCAGGGTGCCGACCTCGGCGCGCAGCGCGGTCAGCGCCTGCTGCCGGTCCGCCTCGATCTGGGCTGTTGCCGAGTCGATGATGCGCTGCCGCTCCGCCACCCCGTCGGCCCTGCCCTGCGCCACGATCTGCGCGGCCTCTTCCTTGGCCTGCTCGCGCAGCCTGGCCGCCTCGTGCCTGGCGTCGGCCAGCTGGGCCCGGTACTGCTCAAGCACCTTCTTCGCTTCGGCCTGGGCCTCCTCGGCCCGCCTCAGCCCGCCCTCGATCGCGTCGGTGCGCTCCGCCAGCGTCTTGCTGATCCGCGGCATCAGCACCTTGGCGAGCAAGGCGAACACGATCAGGAACGCGACCGCGCCGATGATCAGCTCGGGCCAGTGCGGGATCAGCGGATTCGGAGCCGCTGCCGCGCCCAGGAACTTTGCTGCCATCTCTACTGCACTCCTTGCCACATGGCTCTTCTAAAAGTTGGGGTATTTGAAGATGAACGGAATGACGATTCCGATCAGCGCCAGCGCCTCGGTCAGCGCGAATCCGATGTACATGTTGGACCGGATCATGCCGGCCGCCTCTGGCTGACGAGCCATCGCCTCGACACCGTGACCGAAGATCAGGCCGATACCGATGCCCGGGCCGATCGCCGCGAGGCCGTAGGCCACGGCACCGATGTTGATGCTGATGACGGTGTTGTTGTTCGTGGCAGCAGCAAGTGCGTGATGAACAAGCTCAAGCATGTTCGCTTTCCTTTGCGATCAAGCCGGCGGACTGTCCCCCGGCGGTTAGGTGAACCAACGGCCGGCCTCCGGCGGCTGCGCCGGTCGCCTGGCACCCCGTTCCGCTCATCTCAGTGCCCCGCTTCCAGCGAGCCGCCGATGTACTGCGCGGTCAGGATCGTGAAGATATACGCCTGCAGCGCCTGGATCAGCAGTTCAAAGGCGGTCAGGACAACGGTCAGGACGAAGGACGTCGCGGCCCACAGCAGCCCGATGCCGACGCTGATCAGGTACCAGGTGGCGAGGGTGAAGACCAGCAGCAGGATGTGGCCGGCGAACATGTTCGCGAAGAGCCGGACCGCGAGCGTGAACGGCCGCACGACGATGTACTGCAGGATCTCGACCGGCGCCAGGATCATCAGGATTCCCAGCGGTACGCCAGACGGGATCATGTTCCTGAAGTAGCCGCCCAGCCCCTGGTGCTTGATGCCGAGGTAGGTATAAGTGCCATAGACCATCAGCATCAGCGCGGCCGGGAAGGCGATCTCCGACATCGCGGGGAACTGCGCGAACGGGATGATCTCCATGATGTTCATGACCCAGATGAAGAAGAACAGCGAGACCAGGAACGGCAGGAAGCCGTCGCCCCGCTTCCCCATCATCGGCCGCAGGATCTCGTCACGAACGAACAGGACGCCGATTTCGCCGAGGTTCTGGGCCCCCCTCGGCACCAGCAGCGGCTTAGCGAACGCCGCCCAGAAGAAACCGATCACGACTACCATGCAGATCGCGGCGAGCAGCATCGGCTTGTTAAAGGTGAACGAGCCGATCCGGAAGAGGCTTCCGTAGATAAAGCTCGACGGATAGCCGGGTGCGGGGTAGCCGCAGCCGGACTTCAGGTGCGCCGACGTCTCCGAGCAGTGACTCGCGGCGAGCGCGATAACGTCAGCGACCACCTCGGCCTCCTCCAGCCTCGTGCACAGGTGTCATGCGACTCATCGAAAACCGGTGATTCCTTCCAGCCAGCAACAGCGAGCGGGCAGGTGCCGGCCCGCCGGCGGTCAGGCGAGCGTAGCCGGGCGGGGCAGCGTAGCCGACAGCGGGTCTGCCCAGACCGGCAGCCACGATGCGGTCGCCGCCCAGACGGCCGGTCCGGGCGTCCCGAGCCTGGCCGGTCACGACCGTCCGTACTTGTAGATGACGGCGAAAACCCCGACCCCGAGGCCGGCCAGCGCTCCGATCGGGAACAGCGCGGCAATGTGCGTCCAGTAGCCGATCAGCCAGCCGAGGCCGCCGTAGAAGACCATGCCGGAGATCAGGTAGCCGAAGATGGACCAGCCGGCGTTCGGCGAATCGTCTGCCATTACTGCCCGCCCCGCCCCCGCATGCCCGCACGGCTCATCACCGTCCGGAGGGTTCTACGTAAGGCGTCTTCAGCCGCATCGACCAGTACACCTGGGATGCCGACCAGGCCAGGATGCACGCCAGGGCGGTCAGTCCGAACATCCGCGAGTTGAATGCCGTGGTTCCGGCGAACCTGACCACGACGAACATCAGCAGCAGGATCTTGACGATGTACGTCGTCATCGCGGTGACCATCATGGCCTGCGGGCTCCGGCGCGCGGCCCGGCCCACGGCGAGCACGCTGATCGCGAAGAACACGGCCACGAGAGCGGCTCCGAGCACGGCGCCGAGCAGTCCCTTCACCCCGGCGAGGGCGACGCTGACGATGACCATGCCCGCGCCCACCGCCGCCGTGGTCAGCACTGACCTGCGGACGATCTGGGCGTAGTTCGCCAGCATCAGTTTTCAAACTCCGGAGGGACTGGCGGCAGGCCTGTCAGCCGGCCGGCACGTACATTGCGGTGTCGGTGTCCCGGTAACGCTCCGACGGCGCTGGCCCGCACCGGAAAACCAGTGCAACCAGGCGTCCGAAACCTATCACGGGCCACGCAGCCGACGGTGTGCGGCCGCTCGTGAAAGATATCACAAGCTGTCCGGCGTTGGCCTCACCAGGTTACCGAACGTGACGAATGCAACCGATGTGACCGCGCGGGCTGCCTGGACGCGCAGGCTGCCGGCAGGCGCGGGATGACGGTTCACGGGATGACGTTGCCCGATGCCCTCGCGGCCGGCGTCGGCGCCGGCATGGCGCCGGCCTCGGGCTGGCCCGGACTGTTCTCGCGCACGCCCGCACCGGCCTCGCGCAGGCCCGCACCGGCCTCGCGCATGCTCGGTCGGCCGCCCGCTCCATTTCCCCCCAGGCTGACCCCGCCGGCCAGCCCAGCATCCGGGGCCAGATCTGCCGGGCGGATCAGCGCGGGAACCGGAATCCGGTCAGCGACCGCATGCTGCCGGGCGGCGAGCATCCGGCTCCCGGCCGCGACCTCCGGCCTGCTCCGCTGCCACCAGCGCAGCTTCGGGATCGACAGCAGGACGAGCGCGAGCACGGCGGCCAGCGTCGTCCAGACCAGGACGGCCAGGTTGACCGTCAGGATCGACAGGCCGACGACGGTGCCGGCGAACAGCGCCGCCCAGGCGTACAGGATCAGCACGCTCGACCGGTGCGAGTGGCCGATCTCGAGCATCGTGTGGTGCAGGTGCTTGCGGTCCGCGGCGAACGGGGACTGGCCAGCCCTCGTCCGGCGCACCACCGCGCGCAGCATGTCGACGTAGGGGATCACGAGGACGGCGGCGGGCAGCAGCAGCGGCAGGATCTCGGCGAACCTGTTCGCCTTGTAGTTCAGGCTCGTGAAGTCGAGGGAGTTGATCGCCCAGATCGGCACGTAGGCCAGCAGCAGCCCGAGCAGCATCGACCCGGTGTCGCCCATGAAGATCCGGGCCGGATAGAAGTTGTGCGGCAGGAACCCCAGGCATGCCCCGGCCAGCACGATCGACGCCAGCGCGGGCACGGCCTCTGCCTGCAGGCCGACGACCTTGGCCAGCCAGTAGTAGTAGACGAAGAACGAGATCGCGGCGATGCACACGATCCCGGCGGCCAGCCCGTCCAGCCCGTCGATGAAGTTGACCGCATTAATGGTCGCGACGATGACCAGGATGGTCAGCACGACCGACTCGTTCTGGGTCAGCGCGAAGAGGTGGTTGTGCGGCTCGGGGAAGCTCGTGAGGCGCGCACCGCTGGCGAATACGATCGCCGCCGCGACGACCTGGCCGACCAGCTTGCCGATCGCGCTGATCCCCCACCGGTCGTCGATGATTCCGATGAGCACGATCAGGCCGCCGGCTCCGAGCAGGCCCACAACCAGGCCGGTACCGTGGAATGCGTCGCGCATCGGGACCAGCCTGCTGGCCACGAGCAGCCCGGCCGCGACGCCGATGTACATGGCGACCCCGCCCATCCGCGGCATCGGGCCGGCATGGACGTCACGATCCCGGGTCGGGATGACGGCCTTGAACTTCATCGCCGCCCGGCGCACGAGGGGCGTGAGCAGATAGGTCACCGCGGCCGCGACGAGCAGGGTAAGGACGTACTCGCGCACCGCGCCCACCAGGTCCGGAGATCGTCAGGCATCACGACAACTGTATGGCACCCCAGGCAACAGTGACGTCGCGACTGTCCCATTCAGTCCGGGCCCGTTCAGTCCGGGCCCATCGCGACGGCGGCGACCTCGCGCAGCCGCCCGATCGAGACGACGCCGGTCCGGAGCAGCCGCGGCATGTCCCCGGTCAGATCCACGATCGTGGAGGGTATGTCGGACTCGCACAGGCCGCCGTCCAGGTAGACCTCCACCAGGTCGCCAAGCTGCTCGCGGGCACCGGCGGCGGTGGTGGCGGCGGGCTGGCCGGTCAGGTTCGCGCTGCTGACCGCCATCGGCCCGGTCTGCGCGAGCAGCTCGAGTGCCACCGGGTCCTGCGGCATCCGCACGGCGACGGTGCCCTTGGTCTCGCCCAGATCCCATTTCAGCGACCGGCTGGACCGGCAGATCAGGGTGAGCCCGCCCGGCCAGAACTCGTCGATCAGTTCCTGGCCGTAGGGGCCGAGATCCTCCACGAGCGCGCTGGCTGCCCGGACCGATCCGACGAGCACGGGCGGCGGCATATCCCTGCCGCGGCCCTTGGCGGCCAGCAGGCTGTCCACGGCGGTCGGCCGGAACGCGTCGGCGCCGATCCCGTAGACCGTGTCGGTCGGCAGCACGACCAGGGCGCCCCTGAGCACGCCCGCCACGGCCGCCGCGAGGCCCGCGGCGCGCTGTGTCTCGTCGGCGCAGTCGTAGATCTCACTCATGGGCGATCATCCTTCCACGGCGAGTGCCCGCTCCGGGCAGCGCCGGCCAGGCCAGGCAGCGGAAGGATCGTCGCGGGGCTCGCGCGCTCGCCGGGCGGGCGGCTCATGGCCAGATCGCGGTGACGAAGCGGTCGAGCCCGGCCAGGTCGGCGTGGTTGCGGGTTTCCTTCCAGCCGGCCTCCTCGGCGAAGACCCAGTACACCCCGGCACCCTGCGGAGCCCCGTGCTCGACGGCCACCCGGCCGCCCGCGCGCAGCAGCCGCCTGGCGACCTGCTCGACGACCCGGATCGCGTCGAGCCCGTCGGCGCCGGAGAACAGCGCGGCCGAGGGCTCGTACTCGCCGACCTCCGGCGGGACGACCGCGCCGACCGGAATGTAAGGCGGGTTGCTGATCACCAGGTCGACGGTGCCGTCAAGCTCATGCAGCGCCGAGCTGAAATCGCCCGGGTGCAGGCTGACCCGGCCGGCGGTATGCGGCGCGGCCGCAAAGCAGCGGGCGATGCTCCGCTCGGTCCACTGCCGGGCAAGCGGGTCGCCCTCGACGGCATGCACCCGCGCCCTTGGCACCTCCTGCGCGATGGCGAGCGCGATCGCACCAGATCCGGTTCCCAGATCAGCGACAACGGGCTCCGCGACGTCCATCTCGGTCAGCCGGTCGATCGCCCACCCGGTCATAACCTCAGTCTCCGGACGCGGCACGAAGACACCGGGACCGACCTCGAGCTCGAGGTACCTGAAGTACGCGGTGCCCGTGATGTGCTGCAGCGGCTCGCGCGCCTCGCGGCGCGCCACGTCGTCCCAGAACCTCGGGTCGAAGTCGCTGTCGGCCACCAGGTTGAGCTGGCTCCTGGTCACGCCGTGCCGGTGCGCCGCCATCAGCTCGGCATCGGCGCGCGGCGACTCCACCCCTGCTTCCGCCAGCCGCGTCACCGCGACGGCGATCTCGGTCATCAGCAAGCTCATCGGCTGGCTACTATCACTGGGCCGCCATCACTATCACTGGGCGGCGGCGATCTTGTCCGCTCGGTCGGCGTCTACCAGGGCGCCGATGACCGCGTCCAGGTCGCCGTCGAGCACCTGGTCAAGGTTGTAGGCCTTGAAGCCGACCCGGTGGTCGGAGATCCGGTTCTCCGGGTAGTTGTAGGTCCTGATCCGCTGCGACCTGTCCACGGTGGCGACCTGGCTGCGGCGCTCGGCCGACGCCTGGGCGTCCGCCTCTTCCTGAGCCGCCGTGAGCAGCCTGGCCCGCAGGATGCGCAGCGCCGCCTCCTTGTTCTGCAGCTGGCTCTTCTCGTTCTGGCACGAGACGACGATCCCGCTCGGCAGGTGCGTGATCCGCACGGCCGAGTCGGTCGTGTTCACGCTCTGGCCGCCTGGCCCGGACGAGCGGAACACGTCGATCCGCAGGTCGTTGGGGTCGATGCTGATCTCGACGGGGTCAGCCTCCGGCATGACCAGGACGCCGGCCGCCGAGGTATGGATCCGGCCCTGTGACTCGGTCACGGGAACCCGCTGCACGCGGTGCACGCCGCCTTCGTACTTCAGCAGCGACCAGGCACCGTCCGGGGTCCCGGACAGGCGGCCGCGTCCCGCGGCCTTGACCGCCACGGTGACGTCCTTGTAGCCGCCGAGCCCGGTGACGGTCGCATCCAGGATCTCGGTCTTCCAGCCCTGCCGCTCGGCGTGCCGCAGGTACATGCGCAGCAGGTCGGCGGCGAACAGCGCCGATTCCTCGCCGCCCTCCCCCGCCTTGACCTCCAGGATGACGTCCTTGGAGTCACGCGGGTCCCGCGGCACCAGCAGGTGCTCAAGCCGCTGCTCGAGCTCTTCCCTGCTCCGGCCGAGCTGCTGAGCCTCATCGGCGAACGACGGGTCCTCGCCCGCCAGCTCGATAGCCGCGGCCTCGTCATCGCTGACCGACCGCCACCGGGAATACGCCTGGACGATCGGGGTGAGCTCGCTGTACCGCCTGCCAAGCGCCCTGGCCTTGTCCTGGTCGGAGTGCACGGCCGGATCGGACAGATCACGCTCGAGCTGGGCGTGCTCGGCGGCGAGGTCGGCAAGCCGTTCCAGCATTGCTTACCTCCTCGATAGGTCTAACCGCGAGCCCGACCGGAACCCGGTCATCCGCACATCCGCCGCCCGGCGTCGTGCCGGGCCGGCGTCGTGCGCGGCCCGCGCACATCGCGGATGAATCCGCTGATTGATCATCGGATTCCGGGATGGATCCGCAGATTCATCCCGGTCCACTGCCGCGCAGCATAGCTGTGCCTGGCCGCCTGGCGGCCAGGCAACTGAAGCGCTCGCTCGGCTACTTGGCCTGCTTGCCGAACCGGCGCTCGAACCGGGCGACGCGGCCGCCGGTGTCGAGGATCTTCTGCTTGCCGGTGTAGAACGGATGGCAGTTCGAGCAGACATCGGCGTGAATCTGTCCGTTCTTCGCCGTGCTGCGGGTCGTAAAGGTGCTCCCGCACGTGCAGGTTACCTGCGTCACCACGTAATCCGGGTGAATGTCGCGCTTCATGTTTCTCCTGGTTCCGTCGGTCGCCGGGTCGCCAGCGGCGCTGCGCGCCGCGGGCGTGAACCGGTACCGCACTTGTCAGCACACCAGTGTGCCACATCGTCAACAGGCCGACGGGCCCGTCGATTCCCGCTGCCCTTGCCGGCAGGCAGGGCAATGAGCGCAGGCCAGGCGACCGCGAATCCGGGCCGCCTGCGCCTGGTGCAAGGGCGTCGCTAAGAGGCCACCGTGGTCTTCTGCACGTGCAGCAGGAACTCGGCGTTGCTCTTGGTCTCCTTCATGCGCTCCATCAGCACCTCAAGCGCCTGCTGCGGCTCGAGCGCGTGCAGAACGCGGCGGAGCTGCCAGACGATCTTGAGTTCCTCGGGCGTCATCAGCAGCTCTTCCTTGCGGGTGCCCGACGCGTCGACGTCGATCGCGGGGAAGATCCGCTTATCGGCGAGTTCGCGGCGAAGCCGCAGCTCCATGTTGCCCGTGCCCTTGAACTCCTCGAAGATGACCTCGTCGGCGCGCGAGCCGGTCTCGATCAGTGCCGTCGCCAGGATGGTCAGCGACCCGCCGTGCTCGATGTTGCGCGCCGCGCCGAAGAACCGCTTCGGCGGGTACAGGGCCGTGGAGTCCACGCCACCTGACATGATCCGGCCGCTGGCCGGAGCGGCCAGGTTGTAGGCCCGGCCCAGCCTGGTGATCGAGTCGAGCAGCACGACCACGTCATGCCCCATCTCGACCAGCCGCTTGGCCCGCTCGATGGCAAGCTCGGCGACCATCGTGTGGTCTTCGGCCGGCCGGTCGAAGGTCGAGTGGATCACCTCGCCCTTGACCGAGCGCTGCATGTCGGTGACTTCCTCA